>DAFD01000085.1 GCA_002497895.1 Euryarchaeota archaeon UBA175 | reverse complement strand
GCAGGGTTCTCAAAGATGTCAGCTGAGCCTCCGTACATCGAATTAGCAACCTCGTCGGCTGCTGGCAACTCAGGTGCGGCCGGGACTTCGCCATCCCCACCAAGGTTGACGAAACTCGACGTGTAATCCTCGATACTCGAGTATTCCTCGAGTGGTGCTTGTGCTTCCTTGACGATTCGTAATGTGATTATGCCGACGACAACCATCGCAACCAATCCGGCGATGACGAAGACGATGTTGGCTGCCAACTTGGCGATAAATCCGACATCGGGTCCATCAGTGACTTGGATAGTCTTCACCATTTGAATTGGAGTTCCGACAGATACCTTGTCTATGTCGGAATCTACCGCAAGAATCACATTGAACGTGAGTGTGTTCTCGCCAAGATTGTCGAGATGTTCCTGCTTGACATCGATACGAATTGTAACAACCTTGGTCGATTGTGGAGTCAGGACGAAATCTCGGTCCTCACTGTCAACACGGACATCGAAGACATTGAAGAAGAGTTCAGGCTCTGTGGTACGATCGATATCCGCTCTCATCAACTGTTCAGATGTAGTATGCAGATTCTGAACAGTAAATTCGAGGACATATTCTCCCTTCTCATCAATTACAACGGTTTGTCCTCCGGCTGGAGGCAAAACTAGCATCCATCCGACCTTTCCAACCTTGAATTCAGCCTCACCTTGAGATGATACACTCTGGCCTATTGTCTCGGACTCCTGACTGGTAGCAATCAAGGTGACTGTGCGGTCGCCATCCGCACCATGTGCGAAGGCGTAACTTACTGTCAGATTGAGAGATGATCCAGCCTCGACCCAAGGGGTCTTACCATTGGTTAATCCCTGCGCGTTGACAGAGATGTCAGAATGGCTCGTCTCGAAGTCAATATGGAACCGATCGGGCATGTTTCCATGATTCCATACTTCCCAACGCAAAGTCCGAGAGTCATCACCTGCGCGATAAACCTCCTCGGTAAGATCCATGTCTGGAACCTCGATGAGATAGGTTTCGGGAACAGTTAGCAACAATTGGACACTGCGCTGGTATTGGGGGTCGATTTGACTGGTTGCTCTGACCCATATTTGGTAGGTCTCATTCTCAATCCCGTAAGGCATAGGGAACATCAGCAGAATACTCGAGTCTCCACCGAACGGATCGATGCCGAGAGTCTGTTCAGCGTTCAATTCGAGACCCAGTTTCCAATCAGCAGAAATCGACAGATCAAAGGCCTCCTCAGAGTTACCATCGTTGACCATCTGAATTTCGATCCATCTCAGAGCGCCATCAGCTGGTGCCAACATCTCTCGAATCTCAGGCACCAACTTCAGGTCGTGATCTATCGGCACCTCGACATGGACTGTCCATTCCGTCTGGAAATTAGCCGGAGCGCGCCCATTAGCGAGCAGGGTAATCGCGTAAGAACCTGGAGTGATTTGATCAGGAGTTGTGAGTTGGGCATTGAGTTCGAATTCATCACCAATCTGCATCTCGACACTAGTCATTTCGACTCCGGTCTCGTTAGTCCAAACAAGGTTTGATGCTCCCCAACGATTGTCTGCGAAAGTTGCACCAAGATTCCACGTAGCAACTTGATTTCCGGTATTCTTCAGAGACATCAAAACATCGCCGGTTTCACCAGGTAACAGAGTCAGAGCAGGATTCTGCAATGTTTTCTGCGTCAGATAGGACGAATATGATGCAGTTACATCGACGGGTAAGTCGATGGCCCACTTTGAGAAATTTGTCAAACCATCACCGATGTGAACATACCAATCGACTTCCTGAACAGTCGCACCATCGGGAATAGTCAGATTGATCCAGAGATCCATCGTCTCTAGGGCTTTGATCGTCTTCGTCACAACGCTATTGTCGTGATCTGAGGGGTGGTTGGAATCAATTCGTAGTGGTTGCTCCCACATCCATGACTTGTTCGATACCTCGGTGTAAACTCTGAGAGTGATGTCAACATATCCGTTATTTATCACTGCACACGAGAGAGAGGGTGGTCGTGGATCAGCTGGAACGACGATGTATGCATTAGGAAGAGGATCGTCGCATTCAAGATCAAGGGTATATTCAGGAATACGCTCTATGCCGAACATGATGAATCCATCAAGGTGGATTCCTTGTGTTGCAAAGGAAGAATCGGAATCGAATCTGAATGCCAGTGTGTAGTCACCAGTTGGATGGACGTCGGACATATCCCAGACCAGTTGAGTCCAGTCACCATAAGTTTCGGATAACTCTTGAGCAGTGTAATTGTAGAATTCTTCGTTACCGGCATCGGCTTCCATTCGGACCATATCACCAGTTCCCATACTGCCCCAAGCGTGCGTTACCATCTGCAAAGAGATGAACTCAAATCCACGGATGCGAGCACGACAGAAGTTGTTGGCGTATACAGCAGACACACTCTGGTCGAGTGTCCCATAACCCAGACCGTGTCCGGGGTCCTCACAGGAATCGAAAGGTGACAACCAACCCCACCATAGACGGTCAATTCGGTTGCTTGCGTAATCAGCGCCCGGTCGGGAGACTCGCCAGTGACGCTCGCCGATGGCACTCGATGTATTGTCCATCCTCCAATGTCCGGAGTCGTCAGGGTAGTCAGAAAGAGAGCCGTCTGAGTCATATCCAGCTCCAACCCAGGTTGGGTTGCCGTAGCTTAGTTGGTTCGGGCAATCTACAGTATTGTCTTGATCGACATCTCCGCAAATTCCGTTCTCCATCGGGTCGTCCCATACAGCGACTGGCATCTCGCGATCGAGCTGATTATTCTCTTCATTATCGTCTGCGAGGCCACCATCGATGATACCTCGGAGGATGATTCCGCCGACTAGGTAACCATTCTCATCGAGTTGGCTGTGAGCGGAATTAGGAGTCCAGTAAAATTCTGCTCGGTAGGATTGGAATCCAGAGAGTGTCATATTCACTTGCCACTGTGTAATCATGAATCCCACAGGGTGCCATATCTGCATGATTCCATTAGCACTCGCCGGCTGACCTGAAGTTCCAGCCTGGGTGAATGTGACATTAATTTGAATCAATTCATCTCGGAGAACGTATTCAACAATACTGTCATCTGGATTGGTCCACTCCCTCGCGTCGAGAGAACCGTTTCCAATCTCGATAGCTGTCACTTCGAAATCGATGAGGGCGCGAGGTGCGACCTCGCGCGCAGGGTTGTGGTCTAGTGCCGGGCCAAACGCAAGGGGCGAGAGGCTCGTCACCATCAGAATGGCGAATAACGTGAGAGGAGTCAGGCTACGCATGGACAACGAGTTCATGCGATATCGATTCGGGTATGAAGGTTCGGTCACTGCGTGCGCCGCCCTACGGGCGGCCACATGAATGGCTCCGGCAGGCACAATCACCGCCCGAGAACCGACACTGTGCAGTTCACCTCCAATGAAGGGCTTATGTTCGCTTGTAGTCGCCACGAGGCAATGTCGCGGCAGAGAACCCCTCTCTTGCCGCGCTTCGTACTGGCTACAATCGTTCTCGGACAAGTCACCGTCGCCCCTATCGTGGGTTTCTCTCTGACCTATCTGCTATCGATTAACAACGATGGAAACCAACTCTCCTTCGATATAGATCTGGGTGCCTTAGATTGGATTATTATCGCTGGACTGTCATACGGTATGCTGTCCTTGGTTCTCGCTCTGATCGCCGGAGCTTACTCCCCAGCCAGTGTTGCGGACAGAGGAGGATGGCTGACAGTTCTTGGACTGCGAAGAAGAGTGAATCAACCAGAATTGATTGATCGAGCAAGGCTCAATTTGCAACGCAGTCCTTACGGCCAAATGGCGCGATTAGTCAGTAGCCAGACGGGGCGATATGACCTTCTTTCAATTCATGGAGGGCTACAGATTCTAGCAGTGCCAATCCAAGTTGCTCTGATCGCTATTCCACTCATGATAATGGAAGGGATTCCCGAGCGATTCGTCGAGCCCGAGCAAGCCTTTGAATTGGGGATGGTTGGATATTTCATCGCTCTCTGGTTCTGCCTTAGAATACAGCCAGTTTACTCAAGGCACCTGATAGGAATCGCGGCTTGGTTCCGCAAAATTCTATCTAGAATCTCAAAATTCTCCTGGATTCTCCCCATTATCATATTCTGGTTCGTAGCCCGTATAATGCTCAAACTCGCCCTCGATTGGCTTGACGTGGACTATTCGGTATGGCATAATGTCCAATTGGAGGCGGTGCTGTTGAAATCGATAATGCCCGCCGACCAAATTCCGGATGTCGCGATAATTGATTTCCTCGTCGCAATATCCGTACTTCCTGTCGCGGTCTTCACCACAATCTCTGTCCTTGGAGGGGCGCACGATATGCCAGATTGGATGCACGACCCTGAGGAAAAGATAGAGAATTTGAATCAAAATTTATTGGAAGAAGATGCAACTCC
>DAFD01000103.1:20391-22686 GCA_002497895.1 Euryarchaeota archaeon UBA175 | reverse complement strand
TTGACCTTGGCCTTGACCTTCGCCTTCTTGCTCGGAGTCTCCACCGCCGTCAGATCCGCCGTCGCCGGTTCCTTCTCCGTTGTCACCATAATCTGGGTCGTACGCATCAGGGATACCGTCGCCATCCGAATCCGACATCGATCCGTTGTTAGGATCGTTCGGGAACGGATCGCTGGCGTCATTCTGCCCGTCACCATCGGTGTCAGCCGAGTTGGGGTTAGTTCCAGACGCGTACTCCTGAGAGTTCGTCAATCCGTCACCGTCAGGGTCCGCGTTAGCGTCACTGGCGGAATTCGGATCTAGTCCGTATCCAACTTCCCAACCGTCCGGCAGACCGTCGTTATCGGTGTCGGCGTTAGTGGGGTCCGTGCCTTCAGTTGTCTCCTCTGCGTTTGTCAGGCCGTCTCCGTCCCAATCGGCTCCTCCGTCGGAGGGGTCGAGTGGATCGGAACCATCGGCTTGTACGCCGACGGAACCAGCCATCAACACTAGGAGCAACGCAATCAGCATGCTCGTATTCTTTGTTTTCTGTATTTTCATTTCTTTTTCACTTCCAAAAATAAGTTCAGAGAACCCGCCGTTCTCTCTTTCCAGTGAATGCTCGCGCTCATCCTCGCGCAAGACGATTCGTCCGGGAGTGAAGGATGCTGATTGGGAGCCGACTGAATATACTGTCCACGACCGATAAAAACGCTGTATTGCGCTCCATTTGCGGTTATTGTGGATCTGCTGTATTATTTCGTCTGCTCCTCCTCTTTACGCATCCAATCTCACGGGCTTTCATAGGGAACCCACCGTTCCCTCTAAATTACGAGTCACTGCTGGTCTATTTCAACAGTTCCCGAGTGTGATTGGGAACGAAATTGACTAAAAAAACGAATTTTACACAATTCAGGGAGTCAAGGCGGCAAGCTCGGCCTTGAACTTCGTAGAAGTGAGGAAGTGAAGAACTGGAGTTGCAAGTGTTCCAAGGACGAGCACGCCGAGCAGAATATTCGACCACAACTCGATTCCGGTACCGAAGGTAAGGAAAAGCAACCATCCAGCACCAAGGAAAGCCCAGGGCCTGTAGCGGCGAGCGAAGAGAGCCGAGCGGGACTTGAGTAGCTCATCAGAGTAAAGCGAAGTGGTTTCACCTTCAGCGAGCATATCGTTCTCTGCGGCACAGCGGACACAGACCTGATAGCGAGGGCCATTCCCACTGACGAACTGAGAGTTCGGGTAGTTCTGAGTGCACATGCGACAGACTGGCATGGTCGTTCACTCACGCCACCCATCGTTGCTCCTTCAACGCTGCGGTTGCTCGGCTTGCTCGTTCTTACTGGTTGCGCTGCCAGAGGTGCGGGGTATTGCTTGAGTCGCGAGGAATAATCGGAGGAGTCCTTGTCCATCTGGGCTGCCTACTGATTCCGGATGGAACTGGACTCCGTCTATTGGCAGGCTCGTGTGAGTGATTCCCATGACGAGAGAGCCTGAGGCGTCCCAAGCATTCACCTTCAGTTTAGATTCGTTTTCGGTTTTAGTGGAGTCTGGCTGTTCGAGGACGAGGGAATTGTAGCGCATTAGAACGGCGTCCTCGGGTGTATTCTGGTAGAGAGCGGAGCCGTCGTGGCGGATTTTGGAGGGTGCGCCGTGGACGGCTCCGAGAGGAGATTCGATCAGATTCCATCCTGCTGCTCGGCCGAGAGCTTGGTGACCGAGGCACCAGCCGAGTAGAGGAATCGGTGATTCAGGATTGTCTCCTTCGCTCGGATTTACTCGATTGAGTCGCTCGGCGAGGGCTCGGCGGGCCAGCTCCATGCTTCGCGGTGATGCTTCAGGTCTAGACGGCCCTGGACCGAGAATGATGTGAGTCGGGCGATAGGTGGTGAGCCAAT
Organism: Euryarchaeota archaeon UBA175; assembly: GCA_002497895.1. Lineage (GTDB taxonomy): Archaea > Thermoplasmatota > Poseidoniia > Poseidoniales > Thalassarchaeaceae > MGIIb-O1. Next base: position 20,809 of record DAFD01000103.1, on the reverse strand, counting down.
CATCGACCGCGGCTTCTGGATCTGTGTCTTGGGCAGGTCGGCCTTCGACGATTGTTACTTTGGCGCCGAGGCGGTGTAGCGACTCGGCGATATTATTGGTGAATGAATCAAGATTGTCGACAAGTAGGACATGGGCTTGGTTAGTCTCTTGCTCTGGTTTGAATTCGCTCGGACGAATTCTTCCGAGTACACCTTCTACCTCAGGCATAGGTAAGATTCCGACTTCGCGTTCCGGCAATTCGCCGCTGCTGAATCCGGTTCGGAAGCCCCATGTTGCTTCTGTGACCGCCGCTGCCTTCCAACGAGCTTCCTCGACCTCGTCGGCGGGGTTGGAATCGATGACCACTCCGCCGCCGGCCTGAACCGTCGCATGCCAATTATCCGGGCCACTGCGAGCCTCCATCGTGCGGATTAGAAT
>DAFD01000103.1:6887-20002 GCA_002497895.1 Euryarchaeota archaeon UBA175 | reverse complement strand
GCTTGTTCCAACTCGTCGATTGCTGACATTGTCACAACCTTTGGGCAGCCCGTGATTGAGCCTCCTGGGAAAAGGGCTGAGAGTGCCTCACCTGCACTAGTCGACGAACTGAGTTGACCTTCTACGCCTGAGACGAGGTGCTGAACATTGGCTAGAGCCTCGATCCGGCAATCCGTCCAATGCACCGAGCCTGGCTCACAGACAGCGGACAAATCGTGGCGTTCAAGGTCGACTAGCATCAGATGCTCAGCCATCTCCTTGGGTGAAGTAGCGAGTTCGGTACGCAGCGCAAGGTCAGCTGCATCATTGGCTCCTCGCGCGCGTGTTCCCTTGATTGGTCGCGTCGAAATAAGGCCCGAATCGAGTCTGAGCAATCTCTCAGGTGAGGCCGATGCTACCGCCCAGCCATGGTCAGCGACATTCATCCAAGAAGCGAAAGGAGCAGGATTCGAACGAGTCATCCGCAGGAAAGCATCCCATGGCTGACCATGCATCTCTGATTGCCAGCGGCGGCCGTAATTCACCTGATACAGATGACCGCCGCGAATCGAGTCGCGAATCTGTTCGACCTTGCGAGCGTGTTCAGAATCACTCTCACTCTCAGGGACTCGCGGCTCGGGTCTACCTGGAATCTCAACAGGAGCAAACTCGGGTAACTCATCATCCAGCCAATCATGTCCTTCGAGCGCAATCAATCGCAATTCTCCGCTCTTGCGCTCTTCAACCCACCAAGCATCACAGCGCCATAGCACACCCAGTAAGGTGCCGGGAGCGGGAGTGTGAGCAAGTCGGACCGAGTTCGACCAGCGACCGAGGTCATAGCCTAGCAATCCAGCGAATCCGCCAGGAGTAACCGGCGTTGAATAAGCCCCGGAGTGCTGAACATTAACCTCATGTTCAGAAATTTCGCTCAGTGCCTCATCGAGGCTCGCTGGTCGAGTCTCCTCCTCACTTATCCAGCGGCCATCAACCATCCGCTGGCGAATCATAACTAGTGGAGGAGGGGAACCTAAAATCACCTCTCCAGCAAGGGCCGAGCCGTCACTGTGCTCAACCCCCCACGGCTCGAAAAACAGGAATCTCAGACTATCTAACGCGGGTAGCATCGAGTGCCCTGAGAGGTCGGTCACCGGCCCCCCAGAGTGCAGAAGAAGTTCGTCTTGGTTGCGAGGCCTGTGGGCCAAAATACGCAGAAGAGTATCGCTTTGTGGCGCCGTGAATTGACGAGTTACGACCTTCAAACTCCCACCTCATCACGGCTCAGCCAAGCATTTTCAACACGCTCAACCCAAGCCGTATTCGCAGCCTGAAAGAGTCTCCCTCTGGCCTTACCAATCACTCTTCCATCTATACTGGAGAGCGCTTGAACACCCATTCCACTCCCTAGCACTATCATCTCGGAGGCGCGTAGAATCAACTGCAGTGTTAGTCTCGCTTCTCGGACAGGGATTCCAGCCGCCTCGACTCCTTCCCTAATCTGAACAAGAGTGATCGAATCTAGAGCTCCTTGGCTTGGCTTAGGGTGGTAAGCGACGCCGTCAGCGTCGAGAAGAACTGGCATACAGCGATCACCATCGACGAGGCAATCATCGTCGAAAAGCAGCGCCATGTCGGCTCCGTGTGCAACTGCAGCCTTGCGCGCGTCGATGTAAGGCTGCCAATCCCCGTGTTTAGTACCGCGAACCTCGTCGGACCATGTCGGTGCAGCGAGGCTGATAGCACTCATTCGTGCCGGCCAAGGCATGTTCAATCGAGGCACGATGTTGACCTCGCCACTCTGAGAAATTCCAATCATGACGAGGAAAGGAGGTTGATTGGAGCCAACCGTAGGCTCACCTGGAATTTCGGCCTCAGCCAGTGTATCGAATATTCTCCCCTCGATGCCTTCGGGCAGTGTGATACCCAGTCGGAGAGCGTGGCGGTGTAGGCGGGCGAAGTGTAGCTCTGGCGCCATCAAACGCTCACCACCATCCCAACCTAGGGTGGTGAATACCTCAGAGGCTGGGTCGCCCGTCATAGACCTCGATTGGCAAAGAGGGCTTCAATCCGATGCTGGTGGAATCAGAGCATTTCATCGAGGAAAGATGTATCCAAATCTTCGTCATCATCGAGTTCATCAGCCATGTTTTCGAGATCATCGGCCAAATCGTCAAGATCATCCAAATCTAGGTTTTCATCGTCGTCACCGAGTAATTCGTCCATCACTCCGGTGTCTGGTGCAGGCGCTGGGCCAAGATCCTCTTCGGTTGCTGCCCCAGCGCTAGCCGATGTAGCTGTGTAATCGCTTTCGTCGGAGTCGGATGTGGCTCCGTCCTTACGTCGAGCACCGGAGACCAAGCCCTCATCAATCTCCAAATCATCGAGTCCGAAGTCCTCATCTCCAGTGAGGCCAGCAGCCTCACGCTCGATTTGCTCTTCCAACTCGACCTCAAGCGCACCCATCTCCCAAGGAGCTGGTGCGGAATCTTCTCGTGGCTTGATGAACAATAGAGCGCCAATCAGAAGCATGACGACAGAGAACGCTATGACGACTGCATTCATTTCGCCAGCGAGAATCCTATCAATCCACGGCTCTCCAGCCGAATCATCGCCAGGTTGGGTTGTTCCGAATGATGATTCCTCCCAAGGCAAAACCTCAGTTGGATCTGCGTGATAAGTGTGGACCTGCCCATTCCAAGTGACAATTTCAATCCAGTAAGTAGCCTCGCGGTCCACCGGTTCTCCGTCAAATTCGTTGAGAATTAGTATGGTGTCGCGCATTCCGGCCTTAACCAGGGTGGCATTGCGTGTATCGTCGAAGGATTCGGTGCTGACGTAAGCGTAGAAACTGCCGTACATTGGATCTTCCGTATTATCCCAATTCACTTCGATCAACGATCCCGCAGCATTCCAATTCGCTCGCATTCCGCTGACATCCGGGCACTCTGGGCATGGGTCAGCGGAGAGTTCGTCAGACAACTCAATCCAAGCGCTTGCAAGGTTGTCTGTCCAGGCATTTCCAGATGAATCGACGGCTACGACTGTGACGTAAATTCTACGATTCGGTACAAGTGGCGTAGCCTGATCTTCTCCGTAGGCGGAGAACTCAGTTAGCAGTACGGGAAGGTATTGCTCTCTGTCGACTACTAAGGCTGGTTGGAGGTCATCGATTCTCTCGAGAAGTACTGGAGTATCAATTACCGCATAAATCCAGTATTCGGCGATGTCGGAGGCATCGCTTTCGATGAATTCTACGAACATCGCGTCGCCGGCGTCGCCGGGTCGATCACTGAGTACTGGTGGTTGCAAGCGATCGGGCGGAGAAATGTCTCCACGATTGTCTATCGGAGTGACGAGAACCATGTGATCCGAGAGCCCTGAAAGGTGCACGTTACCGCTGACATCGTGGATGGTCACGGTGACATAGAGTGGAATCATCGATTCGATTTGACGGACTTCAAGAGTGTCGAGCGAGTTGCCGTAGAGCGCTCGCTCGGCGGTGAATTCGAGTTGGAAATTAGCGCCGAATTGGCGCTGATCGATGGTGATAAGTCCGCATGAATACGTCATTCCTTCACAGGAATCCCAAATCGCTGTAACATTCACCAGTGGATATTCTGAAACCCAGATTGTGTAGAATGAGAAATCCTCCGCTGCGGATCTATTCCAGCGAATATCGATGGCGGTTCCGTCATCGTCAGAATGGTCCCAAGCGTTGAGGCCTGTTACTCGATCTGGAGCTGAACCAGGACCTCCAAGATTCGCCATCGGCGTTGCGTCTACTATGTACACGTTGTCAACATCGGCATTGCCCCAATCATCGAAGGCTACCACACCTATCCAGTAAACCGTGTCATCGATGAGGCCACTCTCTCCCAACGAATCGATGATTATCGAAGTGGTCTCGCAATCAACGGTATAATCAGACACTGGCCAACCATCGACTGTCGAGGGTGGGCTCCATCCAGAAGCAGGGAGCGCGTAAATCGCGTAGTAGGTACAGTCCTCTTCGGTATTCGCATCCCAAGTGACATTGATCCTACCGCCCTCATCATTGGGCACATCTTCAGCGGTGGTTCCAGTGATTGGCGCAGGAGGTATACCGTCGTCGAGTCCGCCTGCGGTTACAACCGGTCCAATGATGGTGGCGTTATCGATTGAAGACTGTCCTGCCTCATCAACACAGACCGCTGCGAACCAGTAAGGCACTCCACCCTCTAGTTGCAGCACAGTAGTATTGCCTGTGCTCCAAGGGAAGTCCAAAGGATCTGTGAGACCTATCGCAGTGGTAATTTCCTGTTGCACAGCCCATATTCGTGTTCGGTCAGGGTCAAGTTCGGTGCAAGCAGCCCATTCCAGTACCAAAGTTCCGGCAGCGCCTCCTGATACTGGCGTGGCGCTGAACCACTCGGGTGCTGCAGGAACTTCATCAGTCGGCGTGACATTCAGTGGATAGGTCATCGGAACGCCGAGGGAACCATCTGCGTATTCGATGACAATCGCTGCACGGTACTGACGATCATCACGCAACGCCTCGGTCACTCCGGCGTTATCCGCCTGTGTAACCGTCGCATTGGTGCGTGACCAGAAGTTGGAGCGAATGTAAGTTGAGAAATCCTGCAAATTTCGCTGCTCCGGCTCCCATAGAGGATCGGCCGTGGAATCCCAGACATACAATCGATACGCATGCCAAGCTGCATCCTCGGCCGGTAGCCAAGAGGCCTCGATGACACCTCCGCCATCATTCGGTCTGTCCTCAAGACCGACGATTACAGTCGGAACCTCGACGCGCTCCCAATCATAGGTTATCCTAACTTGGATTGCACCGTCTTCGGGACTTTGTAATTGCAAATGCAGGTAAGCCGAGGAGGATCCTGGACCAACTGCTGAAATTGCTGATTGGAAGGCCTGCTGAATACCACCATTCGCGGCCGCCATATCCCAAGTTCCTGTGTAATTGAGTGCTGATGACCGCGCCCAGACCCACGACCCGCCTTGTGGCGCGGTCATCGTCATCGCGCCCACATGCATCGGTAAGCGACTCGGTGCGGCGATGTCAGAGGTCTGTGGAATCTCTATCGGATCATCAGGAGTGACAAGAATCGTCGACATTCCTGGATGAGTCGTGTCGGTGATATCCCACGTGCGCCCGCCGTAAAGAACCGTTAGCGGGTTAGCTCGTCGTTGATGTTCGCGTGACATTTCTTGCAAACTAACAACCGGAGAATAGACGTGTAGTCCGTCGCTACCAACCGCGTAAAAGCCGCTGAAGTCAACGTATCCTCCCTGTAATCCAGTCGCGATTCGACTAGTGACAACATTGTGGTTTCCATCAACATCGACAACGTCGAGGCCACGAGGACTCATCGCCACAATATTCTGCCCATCGCTATGCAATTGGAATGGAGGCCACGAAAGCAGAGAGCCTTGGCCGACGCCGGTTTCCATCTTCATCTTAGAGCCATTCCAATGAACGAGAGGCTCAACATCGGTAGCGATGTGAACGCCCCAATCATCGGTTGCAATTGCCCTAACGTCATTGCTTGGAATCATGTCGATATTGTAACTTCCATTCGCCATGTCGGTCATCAAATCCCAAGCTGCTACACCGGGGCGAGTAGGTCCCTGTCCATTGTGTGAGATGAAAATCGCCGCGTCGTGATAGAGGGTGGTATTGGTGCCATCAGGATTCTGCACGACGCGAGAAACCGGTCCTGCATCTACGATCCCACTGACTGTATTACCCATCAGGCCGTTGTTGAATCCAAGCGTGTTGAGGACTGTCAGATTCGTCTGATGCAGGACCGTCAAGCCCGCAGCACCACCAGCGAGGAGCGAACCTCCACCCTGAATCGTCGTGTTTAGAGCGTGGAGGTGAGTGATAATCGGCGAAGGAAGACCGTCGATGGTGGTGATTGGGTCATCCCAGTCGTCACGAGTAGTGTTGTACATCCCGATTCCACCGTGCGTGGCAATCATGATGTGATCACCGTATTCGATGAAATCACGCACGAGATTACTCGGCAGACCTGCGATTAGACTACCATGACCCCACTGATTGTTGCCGATATTGTAGGTCTGGAAGCCGGCAGCTGATCCCTGATTGCCCATCAGTCCGACGTAAATCGTGCCATTCTCGAGGATCATGCCATCCATCTGGGTATGCAGAGCAGGTGGAGTAGAAGTGATTCGGCGCTGTTGCAAATCAATCGCTTTGAGTCCTCGGCCGGCGGTTGTGACCCAGAGAGTCTCGCCGTCGAGCATCATATCGTTGACAACATCATTTTGGAAATTATAACCAAATTCCCAGCGAACAGAGCCATTCGCAAGGATCTCGCCTTGGAGAATTGAAGAGCCGTAGTAGGAATTGACACTGAGAGCAGAAGTTACCCAGACGTGAGTGCTATTGGAGATTATTTCCAAAACCCGCCCACTGGATAGACCTGCGAGCTCGTCGTAGCCGCTGGCGATGAGTCCAGAGTTATCGAGACGGTCGACTCGGTTCATTCCCGTCGTCTGCCCCGAACGACCGATGGCGTAGACCGTTTGTCCTGAGTTGGATGGTGCGCGTTCTATCGAACAACCATCCATTCCAGGATCGAGGACCTGCCCATTGGCTGTGGCGGTGCCGGATGTAACGATACGTGAGACACCACCTTCACCATCGTACTGATGCCCGGCGAGGAGCACGTTATTCTCGTGAAGCATTCCTCCTGGGAAGATTCTGTCCTCGCCGATACCGTCAGCGGCTGTGAGAGTTGAGAGATAGTTGTCAGTGTTGTAGTTGTAGCGATCGAAGCCTACACCTTCCGTATCGAAGCCTACGTACAATATGCGATTGGATTCGTCGCAAGCCATTGCTCGAGGATCATTATCTGAGAGCCCCGAGGTACCCGATGTCATCGCGCTAATCCACTCATTGGTCAATTGGTCATTATCGTGGTCGGCCATGTCATAGCGCGCGATTCCGCCTTGATTACCCCACCAAAATCGAGCTCCGATAGCAACATGGACGATGTCGTCGCAGAGTTTGATCTCAGCGGGGTATCCATCAGGAATGTCTCCGGTACCTAGATCCCAAGAGGACCAGTTTCCGTTGGTACCATTCTTACGCATGATCTGAGAATTAGAATTCCAGCCGCTTGACTCCATCGACCCAAGCCATAGGTCGTCGTCGATGATGGCCATTGTGTAGAACTCTTCCTCGGAGTCTGATGGTAGTCCATCACCAGGAGTCCAAGAGTCGAGCCAAGTCGCATTAACTGGATCCCAACGCAAGATTCCGTTCATGCTGGCGAAGAGATATTCTCCTTCGAATTCTTCCATTCCTCGAATCGGCCCCTCGATGTCAGTCCACTCATTTAGGAGAGTCATGGAGGCGGCATTGAATCGGCGGATGATGTAGTCACCATATGCAACCCAGAGTTCACAGGATGTGGTATTCATCGGGAAGCATTCGCCAAGGAATCGAGCGTTGACACGGAGAACATTACCAATCGTAGGCAGATCCTCTTCCCATGTCTCATTGGTCATATTCCAACGGACGATGGTTCCATCTCCGTCATTCCAGTATTGTGTCGGTCGGACTCCAACCCAGAGTTGTTCTCCGACTGTCCCTATTCCGTAGACAACGCCAGCCCAGCCTGCTTGAGCGCCTGCATCAATTGTGCTCAGGCTAGAGTTAGATGAGATTTCGATACGGTAGATTTCATCACTCTGGGACCACCATCCATTCGCCCTCTGGAGCGAATAATGCAAAATTCCGTCGTGGATAATAATGTCAGCTGGTGGAGAGTTTGAGAGGGTTGGACCATTGGCATTTGAACCACGATTCCAAGATATTAGGACATCGTCATTGACGACGTCGATTAGGGTCAGTCCGAAATCTCCACCGGCCCACATAGTACCTGATTCATTACCCGGAACCAATGCTGTGACATCGTCATCGTCGATGTATCCCTGAGTTCCGTCCCAAGTCGTCAACCACTCACTATTCGTCAAATCGTAGCGGGCGATTCCGGTATTCTCGAAGCCAAGATAGAGTATATCATCGATTTTTACCGTTCGCGAGCGTTGGGTGTCATCGCCGGCTGTCCAAGTCTCAATGACCGAGAAATTGTCCATGTTGACTATGCCTGCACCCGAATTGCCTCCTGTATAGGCGCGATCTGGAGCGAGCATCTCAATTGTGTATACGAAGCGACTTTCCAAACCATCCTGAGAGCTGACACAATCTTGGAATTGATACTGCCAATTCCACTTACAGGCTCCGCGATTGGTTCCTGCGTACATTCCGTCACCATCGCTCGTGACGTCGTAGAAAACGGAAGGCCGATTCCACCAAGATCCACTACTAGTCATCGTCGTCCAAGAGTTACCGTCGTATCTTGAGAAAGCACCCTCTGTGCCAACTAGAAGGCCGCCGTAATCGTCCATCTCGAGAGATAGAACATCGTCATCAGGGAGAGTATTTGCATCCTGAGTCCAATACTCAGAGATATCTCCAGTCAGCCTGTCAACAACGAGAATTCCAAATTCGTAGAGACCAATGTAGACGACCTCGCCGTCGACCGCCACAGGGGTTGCATCGAGGTCATCGGCACCGAGTGATTGCCATGAGCCCATGATTGTCGAGGTCGAGAGTTCGACGCGCATCACGCCCGCGTCTGGAGTCGCGATGTATGCGATTCCATAGCGCGCCGCCACCGAGTTCACGAAGTCAGAATCGAGGCCATCAGAAGTCGTCAGAGTGTCGACTAGAGTCATCTGATTAGTATCAATGATAGAGATTCCAGATTCGCTATGGCCAACCACGAGATAGCCAGTTGAGGTATCGAAAGCGAGTGAAGTGGCTTGGTTAGAACTCAGTCCTGATACCGTGCCGATGTAGGAGCCATCGGTATTGTCGAGGCGCAGCACCCCAGCATTCGTTGTTCCAACCCAAACCTTGTCGTTGCCATCCTGAATGATTGAGATAATCTGCCCGGGGCTACCAACGTAATCCCTGATATCAATCGGTGACTTCCAAATCTGGTCCGATTCGTCAAAGCGATCGATGATCTTGTTACTAGCAATCCAGATTTCTCCCATCTCTCCATCCTCGATGTGAGATACGACCGTCATCCCGTCTGTAGATGGGCTACTGACCAAAGTCAGGGTGCCGGCAGGCGTCTCGCCAACCAACATGCCAAGCGTACCCGAACCATCGCTGAATAATGCGGTCGGGGAGTTAGGGCCGCGACCGGCGTGCGCCGGCCATGGAATCGCCATCGCTCCATTTTCATACAGACCGAGATCTGTCAATTGATTCTGCGAGCGGAAGATGAGCGAATTCGTGTCGTAGGCGTGTACCACGGCACCAGCGAGAATGTGGAGCCAACCATCAGTGACCGACAGTCCGTGGACTTGGTTTGAAGAGAGCCAATTGCTCGTCGACCAAGTCACCATCCAAGATTGAGAGGCGAGATCGCGACGATTGATTCCAGAGTCATAAGTAGCGATAAGGAGATGATTACCAACCACTGCTAAGTCGGTGATGAAGTTGGAAGAAAGGAAGTTCTGGGTATTCCACACCGTGTGTGAATCAATTGTTACAGAGACACTCCCTGAGGAAGAACTCGTAGTGAAATCGAGAAGGTGGACTCCAGCGGTGCTCGTGGCGAGATGGACTCTATCGCCGATGATTAGAATGTCAGAGGGTGTCTCGATATTCAGAGTCTGACAATAATCGTACTCTGTCCAATCATTGGCACTCATAGTCCTGTAATGCACAGTGCAGAATCCAGCAGCCCAGATGGTCCCATAATCATCGACGGCAATAGCGTGGATACCAGAATCATCTGAGTCATCGCCAATCAACAAATCAGGAAGCATCGACGAATCTGAGAAGCTACGAGAAAGTACCGATCCATTTTCTGTGCCAATCAGCAACCTGCCGGCGTCTTCGTCGATTCCCAGCGATCTGCCCATAATTCCTACTTCGATATCGACGATTGGTTTCTGAGCCCGAGCGTCGAGATGGAGTAGATCATCATCAAGAAGAATGTACAATCGGCCGTCGACCGGATTTACGGCGCTGTCGTGGATCTCAACATCCTGCACCGAAAACGAAATCTTCGGGTCGGCAGGTCGCAACGCCTCGATCACCATGTCTGTCAAAGAAACGCCTGCAGGTAATTCCCACGAGGCGTCAGAGATTGAATTGGGACGCAAATGAGTATCTAAAGTTCCATTGAGAACGGTCGGTGGATTATTTTCCATCTCGTCCTGCCTACCAAGATCACCGTATCCTCGCCAGTCGAGGATCGGTGTTTGAGTATCCATCAATGTCAGTTGAGGCTCATTCGCCCAATAGCCAGCTGAACCATTGACTGAAATCTCGAATGTCAAATTAGAGATTTCTGCACCGGGAGCGAACGGCAGAAACAAATCGCTGTAAGCATAGGTTCCATTCGCCGGATCTGCTCCCGTCGCAACAAGATCAATCCAACCTGTATCATTACTCCCCGAGGCGCCCCAAGCGGTCTGAACAACCTGCCTCGAATCCTGCTCAGAAACCAGCTCGTCAGCACCAGAATAGGCTGACCAGGGCAGCATTACCATCAGCATGGCGAGTAGCAGAGCAGACCTCCGCTTCCTCTGCATCGGCTGACGAAAAGACATGGGCACGAACCATTGGCCTGCTTGTTCCCATTATGAAAGGCATGGGTTGGTGATTTTGTCTTGAGTCTCCCTCTATAGGAGGGAGGGAAGAGATAGAGAAGCGCTGTCCTGCGGGCTGATAATTATCTCGAAGACAGGAGGATAGCATCAAAGAGGAGGGGGTGGCCCGAAAAACCTCGAGGGTTTGACATGACTGACGACCGTCTGCGCAAGGAAGCTCTCGATTACCATGCAGCTGCCCCTGCTGGGAAGATCCGCGTCGAACCGACAAAACCTCACGGAACCGCTCGAGAATTGTCCTTGGCTTACTCTCCGGGCGTTGCCTATCCTTGTGAGGAAATTGCGGCGAATCCCGATGACGCTTACAAGTACACTTCGAAGGGTAATTTGGTGGCCGTCATCAGCAATGGTACCGCTGTTCTTGGCTTGGGTGATATCGGTGCCCTTGCTGGCAAACCTGTGATGGAAGGAAAGGGTCTGTTGTTCAAGGCATTCGCTGATATCGATGTGTTTGATATCGAGGTTGACCGAATTGATGTCGATGAGTTCGTTGAGGCGGTCAAAGCAATTGCTCCGACCTTTGGTGGAATCAACCTCGAGGACATCAAGGCGCCTGAGTGCTTTGAGATCGAGCGCAGGCTGGTTTCTGAGCTCGATATTCCTGTGATGCACGATGATCAACATGGTACGGCAATTATCTCAGGTGCTGCGCTCCTCAATGCACTGGAGATTGTTGAGAAAGAAGCCTCAGCAGTCAAGGTAGTGATTTCTGGCGCTGGAGCGAGTGCGATATCGTGTGCTACGCATTATCTGCGTCTCGGTGTTGCTCCTGAGAATTTACTGATGTGTGATTCAAAGGGGATTCTGACTAAGACGCGTGAGGCTGCTGGCGAATTGAACGAGTACAAGGCAAATTTCGCCCGAGATGTTCCTGACGGTGGTTTGGCTGAGGCTATGGTCGATGCTGATGTCTTCTTGGGATTGTCACGCGGCGGATTGGTATCTGGTGAGATGGTTGCAAGCATGGCTGAGCGCCCACTGATCTTTGCTCTTGCAAATCCCGATCCAGAGATTCTTCCTTCTGAGGTTCTAGCGGTGCGAGATGATGCAATTACTGCAACTGGACGTTCCGATTTCGCAAATCAGATCAACAATGTTCTCGGATTCCCATACATCTTCCGCGGCGCTCTCGATGTACGTGCTACTGAGATTACTGAAGGCATGAAAATGGCAGCGACGAAGGCTCTCGCAGAATTGGCGAAGGAGCCGGTTCCTGATGACGTCGCTGCGGCTTACGGGGGCGAGCAGATGCAGTTCGGCCCAGAATATCTGATTCCAAAGCCATTCGATGCTCGCGTTCTCATCTGGGAGGCGAGTGCTGTTGCCGAGGCAGCAGTTAACGAAGGCGTTGCTCACATCGGAGCAGATGAATTCGACGTTGAGAATTACAAGGAGACGCTTGAGGCTCGACTAGGATTGACTCGCTCGATTATGCGTAACGTCATCAATCGAGCAAAGCGTGATAGAAAGCGAATCGTCTTCTCAGAAGGAGATGAGCCTACTATCATCAAGGCGGCGGCACAATGTATCGCTGAGGGAATCTGTGATCCAATCCTACTTGGACACCCCGAGCGTATTGAGGCGGTGAAGGAAGAGCACGGACTGAACTTCGAATGCGAGACTATTGATGTTCGATACGACCCTCGTAGGCGTGGTGATTATGCCGATGAATTCCACAAGTTACGCGGACGCAAGGGCGTCACGCGGCGCGACGCTGTTAGCCTGCTCAAGTCGCCGAATTATTTTGGACCGATGATGGTGCACTGCGGCGATGCTGACGGTTATCTCGGTGGCATCGCCCACCAATATCCAGACATCGTCAAGCCATGTCTGCAAACCATCGGACCCGACCCCTCTGCACATCGCATTGTTGGGCTCTACATGATGACCGTAAATGGTCAATTGATGTTCATCGCTGATGCGACGATCAATATCTATCCTGATTCGCGCACACTCGCTGAAATCGCTGTACAGACCGCTCGCGTTGCACGCCGGTTCGGAGTAAAACCGAAGGTAGCGATGCTCTCCTTCTCTAATTTCGGCACCTCTGGAGAATTGCGCACCGACCGAATCGAAGAAGCAATCTCGATGGCCCGTGAGCTGGATAATGATTTGATCATCGACGGGCCGATGCAGGCGGATACTGCACTGGTTCCTGACCGCCAGAAGGAATTCCCATTCATGGAGTTCGAAGGCTCAGCAAATGTTCTCGTCTGTCCGAATCTCGCTTCCGCGAATATAGCATACAAATTGCTTCAGCGAATCGCTGGAGCTGAGATGACTGGACCAATTCTCGAAGGGCTTGCAAAGCCGGCACACGTGCTGCAGCGCGGTGACTCGGTACGCCAGGTGGTTCACATGGCTGCGATTACGGCCGTTGATGCGCAGCGACACGCTCAGCAGCGACTGTGATC
>DAFD01000103.1:0-6493 GCA_002497895.1 Euryarchaeota archaeon UBA175 | reverse complement strand
TGTAAATTCGTTCTTTCAGGTCGTTGTGATAATGACGTCCAATCTCAGGCCCTCGACGCTCCATCCATTCGCTGAAGCGAATGGTTCCGAGTGGCTCCTCATCTGAAGAAACAAGACCGCGCATCAACCCCTTGATTTCAGCGCGGGTGATCACCATATCGCGCACGAATACCCCCATGACCTGTCCCGCCATCCAGGCTAGAAGTGGAGGCATGGGTAGAATCAGGCGGCGAACCCCGATGCTTCTGGCAATGAGTCGAACGAAATCTCGGTAGAGATAGGTCTCAGGTCCTGCCGCATCGCGCGTGATGTTTTCTTCACCCGCGCCTAAATCGATTGAAATCCGCGCTACATCACGAACATGAACTGGTTGAATGGGATATTTTCCGAAGCCAAATACTCCGAATATCGGTATGTATCTTAGCATCCAAGCGATGTTGTTTACGAGCACGTTGCGCCCACCTCCAAACAGGACTGTTGGGCGAACTATAGCGTAGGAGTGTCCCGATTCTCGCAGTATTCTTTCGCTCTCAACCTTGCCGCGAAAGTAGGACCATCCTGGTGCTTGGTCTGGGTTTGCTACGCTGAAATGGATGACCCGCCGAACACCAGCCTCTGCTGCAGCCTCAAACATCTTCGTACAATTCCTCACCGCGACGTCATGATCGAATTTTCTTCCCTCGTCATTGTACCTTACCCAGTATGTATTGTACAACACATCTGCTCCGCGAAGCGACTCAACGAGCGAATCATGGTCATCGAAGTCTAGGGGATGAACCTCAACAGCACCATCGAATGGGTCGTCTCTGCCCACCGCATTAGTCAGGGTTCGAACGCGTTTACCTTCTGACAACAATTGGTGAGCAATCCATCTGCCAGTATAGCCGAATGCTCCAGTGACGACGTGTAATTCGTCTGCCGCTGGTATTGAGTCGTCGCTCATCAATCAGCGATTTTGCGCGTCTCTGAAATAGGCTTCGATAGCGGTGTATCTTACAGATTTGAATCCTGCAATCACCGCGATTCTCACTCAATGACTTGAGGGGCTGAGGAAAGGACCTCAGCAGAACACCCGGATTCGTATTGTTCAAAATTCTCGATGAACATTTGAGCCAGTAAATTCGCCACATTATCGTAACGAGTCTTGTCGGTCCAAGTATCGCGCGGCTGCATTATTTCGCTCGGAACACCCTCGCACTCAGTTGGAACGGAAAACCCGAAGCGCTCATCACGAACGAAGACGACATCGTCAAGATCGCCGCGCAATGCAGCATTCAGCAGCGCGCGCGTCCAGCGTATCTTGATTCGGCTGGATTCGCCGTAACCGCCGGCAATCCAGCCGGTGTTGATTAGCCAGCAGTTCGCATTCTGCTCGCTAATTTTGTTCGAAAGCAAGTCAGCGTACATGCTCGGATGACGCGGCATGAATGGCGCGCCGAAACATGTAGAGAAGGTCGCTTGAGGTTCTGTTACACCAATCTCAGTCCCAGCGACCTTCGCTGTATATCCTGACATGAAGTGGTAAGCTGCCTGTTCTGGCGTCAGACGAGAGAGCGGAGGTAGGACGCCGAAGGCATCGCAGGTCAGGAAAACAACATTCTTTGGATGACCTGCGGTAGAATCCTCAGTACGATTCTCAATCGCTTCAATAGGATACGAACCGCGTGTATTCTGAGTCAAGGTTCCATTATCGAAGTCGGGTACACCCGAGGCATCTAGAATGACATTCTCAAGGATAGTCCCTGGCATCCTTGTCGTAGCAAAAATCTCAGGCTCATCCACCTCAGACAATCCGATGAGCTTGGCATAGCACCCACCTTCGAAGTTGAATACTCCATCATCGGACCACCCATGCTCATCGTCACCAACCAAAGCCCTTTCAGGGTCTGCCGAGAGAGTTGTCTTTCCAGTCCCGGAGAGTCCGAAAAAGAGGGCTGCATCGGTGCCGTCAGTATTAGCTGAGCAGTGCATCGGCATGATTCCCTGTCCTGGAAGAATGTGATTCATAATTGTGAAAATCGCCTTCTTAATCTCGCCCGCGTAGTGGGTTCCACCGATGATTACCAGGCCTCGGTCGAGAGCTAGAATGACGAAGACCTCCGAGTTTGTTCCATCGGTCTTCGGGTCCGCGCGTAGCTCAGGCGCGTGTAGAATCGTGTATTGTGGAACGTGCTCGGTGAGATCGGCTGGATCGCTGCGAACGAACATATTGTGATAGAAAGCAGCGTGCCATGCCTTCTCGGTAACCAATCGCACAGGCATGGCATAATTTGAATCTGCACCGCAGTGAGCATCCTTCACGAAAAGTTCGTCAGCCGCATCCAAGTGGGCTCTGACCTTCTCCAACAGCCCTTCGAAGACATTGCGACTTGTCGGCTTGTTCACCTTACCCCACCAAACAAGGTCAGCTAGACCGGGTTCGTCGACGATGAATCGGTCGTTCGGCGAGCGTCCTGTGCGCTCGCCGGTAGTGGCGAGCAAGACATTGTGTGCGGTGAGTTGTGCTTCACCACGCTCTACGGCGCGCTCATGGAGCTCACTGGCATCGAGATTCCAATGTACTGCGCCACTGGGATCGAGGCCATGAGACGCCAGCGTGGTCGCGAAGGAAGCCGGAGTGGACGAGCGGGAGGTGCTCTCCATGATGACCGACGCTGACAATTGGCTTTCAACTATTACGGATGCCTGCCAGTGCGAATCTCTCGCTAAACTCATGATCGCACGCATACATCGTTTGACTTGGCCCGACGGGGATGCGGTTATCGCCGGATGCCGTGCCTGTCGCGCGCGTGAGTGATGAGAAAGACGACCGCGTGATTCGCGAGCGTCGCTTCAAGATGGGCGGCAACATCGACATCGATGATCTCGGATTGGAAGACATCCGCTCCAATGCATCCGAGCAGGAACCAACATCTCCTAACTCCGATTCAAAGCCCGAAATCGATGAAGCTCTCGGCGATGTTTTCGATCCATTCGCCGAAACATCGGGAACCGAAGCAGGAGCTATTCAGGCCGACGGAAGTGTACTATCGGCTCCCGAGGATGATATCGTTACCTCGATGGCGAAAGATGGTGAACGCCGAGTCAATTGGTCACTGATGGTAGCGATGATTTTCGTTTTCAGTGCACTGAGCGTAGTCGCTGGAACGGCTTTCACGCCTCTCGTCTCTCTGATTTTGCTCTTGGCGCTCGCCGTAACCGGCTTCACACTCGGCGAGCGCTGGGTGCCAAATCCAGACTTGCATCTACTGGGAGTTTCGTGGGTCATCATTTCGATGAAGGTCCTCTATGGGCTTGCAATTGAGTTGAATCGTTGGGAATTAGGTGGAATTTTCCCTATTTCTGTTGAAGCCCTCGCTATCCTATTGATTCTCCTCGTCGCTCTCAACGTCTTCGTCGCCTACCGCCACGATCACGATGCGATTGCGGCCCAAGCCACGTTGGTTCTCTTGGCGATTGGCTCAACGGCGGGCTCGATTGGAGGAGAGGTCGGAGTCGCTGTGATGATTCTCGTCGCAACGCTACTGCTCCACGGACTCGCCTTACACCGAGGCTCTGGTAACTTGGCAGCCCTCGGTGTCGCAGCCTCTAACCTATGGATAGGAATGCACGCCGTCACCAATGGATTCACCGCTGGCTCTCTGGTGATAGAACCCCTCGATACACCACTGATTCTCTTCCTGCTCCTAATGGTAATCACTGGTCTAAACGCAGCCATGGCAGCGCGCTTCGCGCGTGAAGACAATTGGTTCTCTCAGGGATTCAAGGCGGCTGGCTTGGGCCAGCCGGGACTCTGGGGCGTATCGATTTCTCTCGGAATGGTCGGAGCCCTCATGGCAGTCGCTTCCAGCCGAGAGGACTCCGGCTTCGCGCTCGGAATGGTGACATTCCTCGCCGGCGCCTTCGGCGGCTCTTATCTCGTCGTGCGAGGAGTAGAGAAGCTCAGGGTGGCCATTCCATTATTGGCAGGTGGAATGTTGTTCTCGCTACTTCTCATCTTTGGGGATTTGACTGAATCCGTCTCGCTTTTCGACCGCTACGAAACTTTCACTATCTTTGCTACGATTCTTACCGGATTCGTCATGCTGCGTGACCAAAACCGCGTGACTGACCGCGTTCTTTGGGTAGGTTCAGTCGGCGTTCTGGTGCTCGTAGTAATTCTGATTCCAGCCGAGTCTAAGGCCGCTGGCGGCGACGGTGGATTGGCTCTCCTAGCTTTGCTGACGACGCTGCACATCGGAACTGCCGTGCTCGCTGTGATACGCAAGGCCCCCTCGCTCGCGGGCGCTACAGTTCTGCTGCCGTGGGCTTGGGTATTGTTGCAGGAAATTGTCATCGAGGCGATTCGAACTGTGATGATAACGAATGGGTGGTCCGACCCAGGAAATTTGATTGAACTGGCTCCGATTCCATTCGCCGTCTATCTTGTAATCTCGGTCGGATTGATGCTCATAGTCAATCTGCAGATGGGGTCGACTGGGGTCAATCTAGCAGCAGGATTCCTCGGAATCACCGAAATCTCGGCTTCGATTCGTGATTCCGGCGCTCTGCAATTATGGTCGATGGGACTCTGGCTGCCGATGATCACAATCATCGTCATGGCACATGCTGGAGGATTCACCGCCCTCACTTTACTCGTAGTCGTCGGGGCGGTGTCAGCGGCCCATCTTGGGGCTGAATTCGTTGGACAGAGGCTAGGAGGCGCAGTGGCGTTGCTGGCGATTATCGCTGTCAGCGCTGCGATGCTTGGGTGGAAACACGGGCTTGACGAAATGTGGGTTCTTCTGATTCTCGTTGCGACCGGATCAATTCTCTATCGCGGAGAGCCCGATGACGAGCCTCGATTCACCAATGGAATCGCTCTGATGTCATTGCCACTCCTAATCGCCATCTCAACAAATGAGCCGGCGAGAATACTCGAGGCGACCGACTCTCTTCCTGACCTCGATATTTCTCTCACAGCAGTTGCCAGCACTGGTGCGGTGATGGCGATTTATCTCCCGCGCGCGGAAAAGATGGAGAAATTGCTCAAGCCGGCCGCGGCGGCACTCTGGTTGTTGGTAATCACCATCGGCCTCTCAGTGCAATTGAACAACGATACAGCAACCATGGCCGGGCTAGGCCTTTTCGCACTCAGTTCGCTATGGTTAGTTGCGCGTGGAGAGATTCGCGCTGAGCTGAAATCGATTACCCAGCGCGACGAGCGCTTGGCGATGGTAGGCCGCGAGGCTGAAGTCATGCTAAGTGGAGGCGCGGGGGGAATCGATGGATATGACCCGCGACGTGCAGAACTCGAAGCCAAGCGAAAGAAGCGACGCGACCTCACATCAGCAGACGATGATGCTGATCTCTACACAACCGATGTCTCGCACCGACCGACGATTGTACTCCTAGTCCTCATTCTCATTCTCGGTGCGACAATCGTTTGGGGAATGCTGTTCGCTTCCTCCCCAATCGTCCTTCTAATCGCAGGAGTTTTCGCAACACTGCTCGTCACCATCGCTCGTCTAAGGACAAAACAACTCGAACTCGACTTACCGACTGTTCTCGGTATGGAGATGCCGATTGCATACGCGATTATTGGATTGACTTTAGCCCTCGTCGCCGGTCATATCGGCCCCGGTGGAAGTAATGCACAATTGCTCGATATGGCCGTCGTGACAATTCTCATTCTCCAATTCGTCATTATCTCTCTTTACCGACAGGACAACCTTCTCGACCGAATCCCAATCGCTCTCGATTGGTTCGTCCTGCCTTTGGTTCTCGGAAGATTACTCGGGGCGGTGATGGTTGAGTCACTTCCCGCCCCGTTCACCGTCGATCCACTCGACGGTGATTTCATCGAATGGCAGATTCCATGGCTTCTACTCGAAACCCTCCTCATATTCACGATTGGCATTGATGCAATGATTGACGCTCGCAGGACGAGCGTCGGTCGAGATTCACACCAATCCAGCTCTGGTCGAGGAATGCGAACCCTCGCAATCGTCATGATTTCATGGGGACCAGCTGCAATCCTCGCAGTAGCCAACGCTGTTTTGTCGGGACGCAAACATCGTCAGGTCGAAGCAGTCGGATTAGCAATCCTCTGCGCCCCATTAGCCCTGTTTTCTCTCAGCAACATATTGCCAGCAATCGGAGATAATCTCGATTGGATCATCCTTGGAGGAGGGGTGATGATGTTGATTCTGGTCGGAGCGGCGGTACCGATGCGCGATGGTCACTGGACGATGATGGCGGCTGTCGATGGCCATATTCTGCTATTCACTGGTCTTCTATCTGTCAACGAAGCAATGTTCTATCCAGTCGCACTCTTTGCCATGTCGACAACCCTGTGGGTCGTCGGAATCCTTCACTTACGCCGTATTCTGCGAGTTTGGGGGCTGGTCGATTTGGTGCTGGGAAGTGGAGTGGCCTTACTGATGCTGGGGGCATCGGGCAGCATCAACGCCGGCGGCCTATTCTTGCTGCTCGCGGTCATCGGCGCTGAACT
>DAFD01000001.1:2230-9644 GCA_002497895.1 Euryarchaeota archaeon UBA175 | reverse complement strand
CCACGAGTCAGGTAGTCCATCATGAGAGGATTCGCTATCGTTGACGTAGGTTGCAGCCTTGTCACGGAGTTCGTTCTGGATGGCTGGGGTGAGGATGATGAGAACGACGACGACGACGAGAGATACAGGTTTGAGATTCGTCGCCATGGAGGCCGATGGCTGTGTGTATAGTCTATCAATTTACTCGGGATGAACAGTGCTTGAAAGCAATCAACCTTCCAAGATTTCGTTGATTTTCTGCTTCAAGGTCTGGCTAACGATCTTACCGTCGGCAGACCCTCCCAATTCTCCCATAACCATACCCATTAGTGGCCCTATTGCGCCTAAACCGCGTTCTTTTACGAAATCAACACGGTCGGCGAGGACGGCGTTGACCGCATCCTCGACTGCTGATGAATCGGCTGGAGTGAAGCCATCTTGCTCGGCCCTTTCTGCAAACCATTCGAGGCGAGCTTCGAACTCTGTGGTGGTGAATGAGGGGCCTTCAAGCAGGAGAGTTCGAGTCATCGATACGAGACCTTCGCGAGTGATGATACCTTCTTCGCGCGCGTAGATGGCTAGTGTCAGAATGGGCCAAGGAATCTCTTCGGTTTCGTAATCTGTACCTTCGGCAATCTCCAATCGAGTATTGTCGAGCATAGCCGATGCCATTGCCTTAGCTGGCACGCCTGGGCAGCCGTACAGTCCACCTTCAACAGCAGTGACGAGAACATCATCAAGTTCGGCTCCAAGGAGGGCTTCTACTTGGTTACTAGATATGTCATAGGCGCTCAGTCTCTCGTTTCTCTGGATTCTGTTGAGTGGTAGATCATCACTGATGCTCGACCAGCGCTGTTCGTCGAGAGGCACGACTGGGATGTCGGTCTCCGGATACATCCGCGCTCCACCGGGAAGTGGCCGCATGGCGGTAGTGGTGCCGTCTTCAGGCGCTCCCTTGCGAATGACGACGTTGCGGACTTCTTGCGGAATACGGTGGTAGGCTTGGCGGGCTCGGGTGATGACTGATTCGAGTGCGAGGTCGGCTTGCCACTCTGGTGCTACACAGAGGACGAAGGCATCTGATTCGTCAAGCTCGAGGGCTGTTCTGATTGTGTCGACCTCTTTCTGACCGATTCCGTAGGCTGGTAGTTCGTCGGAGTGGAAAATTCCTGCGACACCAGCTAATTTGGCGGCGCTAGCAAGTTCTCGGCCGAGGCGAGGTAGTTGAGAGCCCTCCTCGTCTAATTGCTTGGTTCCGATTCGGCCGGCGAATCCTGGTAGGATTGTTGATTTGACGCTATCTCCCTTGGCCAATGCTCGCTCAATCATTGTCGATGTGCAGTCGACAAAGGCGCCAGTCACATCTTGGAGTTGCATCGGAATTCGGGCTGCTGCGGCTTTGGCGACGCGATTTTCGACAGGAGTTTGATCATCGCGTCGGTCGCTTGGAAGTGCTGGAAGACTCGCCTCGGAACGAAGTTCGGTCGCGAGACGGAACATGTGTAATTGGCGAGCCATCTCAAGTCGGATGATCCGAGGAATCCAATCTAGATCTTGACAACCCTTGATTTCGACTCGGTCACCACAAGCGATACTGACGTTGAGATCCTGACGAATCGAACCCAATCCGCGACGCACCATACGGGTGTCACGGAGCATTGTTCCTAGAGCGAGTGCCGTCTCCTTAGCATGCTCAGGAGTCTGCACATCTGGAGCGGTTGCAATCTCAACAAGGGGCACTCCGAGTCTATCGAGAGTGTAGATGACTACCTCCCCACCCGCGGTGGATTTAGTGTCTAATTTGCGGGCTGAATCCTCCTCGAGGCAGATTACATCTACGCCGACGGCACCCAAATCTGTCTGAATCTTGCCGTCGGTTGCAATCAGTGTCGTACGTTGAAATCCACTGGTATTCGAGCCATCGATTACCGTCTTGCGCATAGCTTGCAAGAATGGAACTGGCTTCGCAGCCATCATCGCGCTGATTGTCAAAGCAGCGCTAACGGCTGCTTCGTCGTGAGATAGCGGAGGTGCTTCGTCTAATTCGATCAAACCCGAATTAGGCGATTGAACATAGACGAAGGAGCGGTTGCGGCGCGCCTCAAAGCGCGCCGCTACGTCGACACGACCGCCCTCACCCTGAGCAGCTCGAAGGCGGCGGCTCTGCCGTTCCCAATCTGGGGGTATCTCATCGATTCCCACCTCATAGAGTGTGCTCGGCATGCGCGAATGCAGCTTGCCGGTTTTGAGTTGCTGATGGATTTCGAGGCCGCACATGAAGCCAAGACCCAGTGGATCTAGATCCGAGGGCTTCGAGATATCGCCGCGCGGCTCGCCGCTGCTCACGAAGGTAAGCGAACGGTCATCGCTCATAGGCTCAGCGGGCGAAAGAATACTCCTCGATGCGAGGGCTGAAGAGTTCGCCACTCTGAAGCATGTTAGAGAGCACCTCTTCGACTTGGAAATTCTTGACACCGCGGTTTTCGCAGCGGTTGAGGATATTGGTAAGTTCAGCCACACCCTTGTCTGTGCACAGGTCTCGTAATACGGCTCTGACTACATTACCCGCGTTCCTTTGAGAAACAGACACCCCGGACATCAGTTCCGATTCATCCTCGATTCCTGCTTCCTCGCGCCAGTGGCGGAAGATAGCCATCGCCATCTTCGCGTCGTCGGCTGTGGCAATCTCACGAAGATGCATTCTTGCGTGAGCTTCAGTCAAGCGAATCAGACCCTCAAGCGCACGCGGAGTAATCGGGATTACCTCGGTCTCGGCATACTGTTGCTCATCTCGGCCGAAAGACTGTCTCTCCTTGGTGTAATAATCGAGAATCAGCGCCTTCGCGTCGGTGTTGAGATCGGGGTGGATGTTACGCTTAGCATAAGCGATGAACTTGCGAAGAAACTCTACAGTGAGGTGCTCCGAACCATCGACTCCTTTGTCGTAAATCAGACCCTCGTCAGCTTCGCGGAGGTCTAATTCCATCGCTTCGTCAATCTTCGACTCGCTGATTCCCTGAGTTCTGATCTCGAGAATGTGACGACCGATACGCTCGTCATCATCGACCCGGACCTCATCTCGCAACATCCAGATGATGTCGAAACGAGAGGCGAGGGCTGGAGGAAGACCTGTCTCATTGAATGAATGCATAACGCTCTCGTTCGCACCTCGCTTAGTGAATCGCCCTCGGATCGGGTTAGCTGCTGCCAATACAGCGCAGCGGGTGTTCAGAGTCGCTTTGACACCGCCCTTTGAGACATCGAGGCGCTGTTGTTCCATAGCGGGGTGCATGGTGCGGCGATCTTCCTCACTAATCTTGTCGAATTCGTCGATCGCCGCCATTCCACGGTCTGAAAGTGGAAGAATACCGGCTTCGAGGGCGAAGCGTCCGCCGCCACCGAAATCGTCGCGAACAGCGGCGGCAGTGAGACCTGCGCCCGAGACACCACCGCCGGTCGCGAACATGCCTCGCGGTGAGAGTTTTGACATGTAGTTCAGAAGTTGGGATTTAGCGACTCCAGGGTCGCCCATTAGCAGGATGTGGACGTCGCCGCGAGAGCGCGTCGCGTCCTTATTGATGCGAGATACGCCTCCAAAGAGCTGGAGAGCGAGGCTGCGCTTGACGTAATGCACTACTCCGGTGGCGTAAATCGATGGCGCTATCGAGCGCTGCATCAATTGCAAAAGATCCGGGCGCGAGCCAACATCGATGATTGCTTCGCGGTCCTCATCAGAAATTTTGATCTCAGTGAATGGAGTGCTTTCGTGCTCAGAACTTACGAGGTGATAGATGATGTCGAACATCGGGGTCTTCTTATTCCTCTTGACCTCAGAATGAACAACTGGAATCATGTTGATTATGACCCTCTGACCAGGAAGATGCTTGTTCACAAGTTCGCCTTCAACGAGAACGTGAGCGCGAGATGGTTGGGCTCCACTCGGCACGTTCTCGGGAACCTCTTGCACCTCTATCCACTGGTTGTTTACCATTCGAGAGACGTTCATCACCAATATGAAACGGGTTCCTCCAGAGCGGCCTGCTATCTCTCCACAACCAGTTTCCTCGGGACAGCGAAGCGGCTCCTTGAGTTCGCGCTCGTTGTCCTGAATCTTCTCTACTGTGTGACCGCAAGCCTCGCATTGGAAGACAGCACGGTGAATACGAGGCTTGATTTCGCTGATTTTTGTCACAATAACTTCAGCGCTACGTAATTTCCCAATATCACGGCTACCCACATCACGAAGGTCGCGCCTGCTGTCCTTGGGTAGTTCACCCACGCGTAGCAGACAATCGATGTCCTCCCCGCGCTCACGACAGATCTCTGTGAGCGTATCACGCCCGTTATCGATGATATTGCGTGGATCAATGAGCACGTCTTCGGCGAACTCTGGGTCGAAGGCCTGGAGTTCGTGGAAAGTGATTGGAAGAACAGCATTTTCAGACTGTTTTGACAGGAGAAGAACGATCTCCGATTCCTTGGCTTCATTGAAGAAAGTCCGCCACCGCGCAGAGGAGTCGTGTGCTGCCATCGTCATTGATTTCACCGCCGGGCGCGGGAAGTGATAATCCGTGGTCTATGAACAAAGCGGATGGGAATCTCGACCCCTCTGCTTCCACTGGAGGGTTTCATCGCTTGACGTCGCCAAAATGAGGGGCTGAGCCCTTCCACTGCAACTTCTGACTGGGGTTCGCCGTGCCCACCGGAAGAACAGCCTACTCAGACAGTGGATAATCGCGATAGAGAGAGGGAAAAACAACCTACGTGGCATTGAAGCACTCCCTCTCGGTGGACGGTCTATGGAGTTCATCCGAGAAGGAGATGACGTCATTCTGCGACTTGACCCCGGCGAAGAGATTCACGCATCAATCCAGAGCTTGGCTGAGCATGGAATCAAGTGCGCGGCGATCACGAGCGGAATTGGCCGAGTCAGAGATATTCGTATAGGATACTTAGACTCAGACGGAGTTTACCAGACTCTCGACCACGATGGACCGATGGAATTACTCTCGACTCAAGGGAATCTGATGCCCGGACCTGACGGTCCATTCACTCACCTTCACACAATCATGTCAGACAATGGTCACCATGTCCATGGTGGGCATCTGTATCATGCGACGATTCATGTGGTCGGTGAGCTGCACCTTCGAGTGATGGATGCTGAATCGATGAATCGTGAGCCGACGAATACTGAATTCGTGGCTTTGAAATTCTGCGGAGCGGAGTGATTCGGTGAAGATTCTCTGGGCTCATGGCTTGGAGAGTTCTGCCGAAGGGTCGAAGCCGACCTGGATGATTGAGAATCTCGGCTGGGATGTTGTTTCTCCAGCGATGAGCGAGAATGGTTGGACCATCGCTGAGCAGACTGAGGTCGTCGTTCGGGCAATTGAGGAGAATGACGATCTCGATGTCATCATGGGGTCATCATACGGCGGGCTTGCAATCGCAAATGCTGCGGCGAGATTTCGTGATCGCCCCCTTCGACTAGTCTTGATGGCTCCCGCCTTCGGCCTCGCCGAGAACTTTCGTGCTCGAGCCGGCGAGGCCGGCCTGCGCGAATGGGAAGAGAGTGATTCACACGCTTACTTCCACCATGGCTTCGGCCACGAGGTCAAGTTCGGCTGGGATTTCATCACCAGCGCCGATGAAATGTCGTGGCCGAACCTGCATCACCCTGCAGTAATCATTCATGGCACACAAGACGATATCGTGCCTATCGAATCTTCACGAAAAGTCTCGGACTCGAATCCGACCGTCGAACTAATTGAAGTCGAAGATGGACATAGGTTAGCAGAATCTATGCATTTCATCCCTCTAGCAGTGCAGAGAGTTCTGGCTCTCTAAGCAATCAATGAGATCCGAGGAAATACTCGCCGATTTCAGGGTCGGTCAGAATGTGCTGAGCATCGCTGGTGTGGACTACCTTTCCGCTCGCCAAGATGTAACCTCGATCTGAGCGAGCCAAACTCAACCGTGCGTTCTGCTCCACTATCAGCACAGTAATTCCCTCCGAGCGCAGCGAATCGATGCGCTCGATAATCTGCTGCTGATAAAGCGGAGAAAGAGCAGCAGTAGGCTCATCCAGTAACAAGAAGGTCGGGTTGGATATGAGCGCCCGAGAAATAGCTAACATCTGGCGCTCACCACCCGAAAGAGAAGCTGCAAGATCGTGAGTACGATCGCGCAAATCAGGGAACATATTCAGTGCGCGCTCGATTCTTTCATTCAGCAACTTGGTAGGCAATTTATTGCCACCCATCTGCAAATTTTCGTGCACAGTCAGTGAAGGGAAGACGTTGTTGACTTGAGGGACGTAGGCAATTCCGCGATTGACCAATTGGTCAGTTCGCCATCCAGAAACCTCGTCGCCGTTGTGGACCACAGAGCCTGAGTAATGCGTTGCGATGCCGAAAATCGTCTTGATGAGAGTCGATTTACCACAGCCGTTGGGACCGATGATAGTTACGAATTCACCCTTGTCGACGTAGAGGTCGATATCGTAGAGAATCTGCACAGAGCCGTATCCACCGTTGAGGCCCTTGACCTCGAGAATGCGTTCGCTCATTCTTCTTCACCTCCTTCTTCCGATTCATCGCCTACCGCTCCGAGATACGCTTCGATAACCGCACGATTGCTTCGAACCTCGTCCGGAGTGCCGACCATGAGAATTTCCCCCTCTTTCATGACGACGATTCGGTCGACTCCTTGACGTAGGATGAAATCCATATTGTGTTCGATAATCAGGACTGAAATTCCAGTCTCATCGACAATCTTTCGCAGATTATTGAAAATCTTGAGAGCGAGAGGGCCGGCGACCCCAGCAACCGGTTCGTCAAGCAGTAAGAGCTGCGGGTCGCCCATCATCGAGCGGCCGATATCAACGAGTTTCGACTGGCCGCCAGAAAGCTCGCTCGCGAGGTTATGAGCCATATGAGGAACCTCAAGCTGGTCGAGAACCTCGTAGGCGCGAGCCAAACGAGCCTCCTCAGCGGGTCGCGTGAATGGCCAAAGAATCGCTTTGAGAGGTTGCGGTTGGAATTGCTGACGTGGTGGCACTAACAGATTCTCAATCACTGTCATTTGCCGCCACAAACGTGTATGTTGGAACGTGCGAGTGAAGCCCAAGTTCTGGATTTCGTCAGGGCGCATCTCCGAGGCGTCCTCGCCGAAGACAGCAACCTTGCCAGAAGTCTGCTGAAGCAGCCCACTGATGCAATTGAATGTCGTCGATTTACCACATCCATTTGGCCCAATCAATCCAACGAACTCACCCGGTCCGACCTCAAACGAGACATCCTTGACAGCGACGAGTCCGCCGAATTCCTTTCTTAGATTCTCGACTTTGAGCACTGGTTCACTCACTTGAATCACCTCCTTCGCCGCCCGCTTCTGCCGCTTGTGGGCGATCCGGGCGGCTCGGGACCTCTGGCAACAG
>DAFD01000001.1:0-1907 GCA_002497895.1 Euryarchaeota archaeon UBA175 | reverse complement strand
CCCTTCGGGTTGAACTTGAGAGAGAAGAGGATTAGGAAGCCAATGAGAAGGACCTTGACATAGGCCATATCGGCTTGTAATCCGCCGGAGAATGTTTCATCGATGGATCGCTGACCCATCATCAAGCCAGTGAAAGTAAATGTGACTGCGCCGGCAAAACCGACTTCGCGTAGTCCGGCTCTATTCGTGAGCCAACCTAGCAGAGCGAGCACGAGGAAGATGTTGACTACCTCCCATGAGTCAACTACTAGCCATTCAAACAGACTATCGATATGTCCCGCCGTAGTGTGCAATGGCAGGTCTGAAGATCCTTGGCCAGCGACGAGGACGTTGAAGACGAATTCCATCAAGACGATGATGAAAGCACCGACAACCATGCCTCGATTATTGGCAGCGCCACCAACGATGAATGCTGCCCAGACGAGGAATGTCGACCTGGCTGGCATCATGTGATTGGGCTGGAATCCTGTCAGCTTCCAAGCCCAAAGCGCACCGGCAAAGCCAGCAATTGCCGCGCCAAGCGCTAGGCTCGCCGCCTTGTGCGTGAGAACGTCGTGACCATGGTGCTGCGCGACCTCTTCATCCTCACGGATAGCGCGCAGAATGCGACCCCATGGAGAGGCGAGTATAGTGTCAAGCAACCACCAGACGAAGATGGTACTGAGGATGCCAATGACTGCGAGTAGCAGCATGTAAGGCGCCGGCTCACCGAGATTCATCAAGTCACCAATAGATACCGCGGGACTCGACAAATCGACCGCTTCGCGGCAATCTGACGGTTCCATCCTCTGAATGATATCATCAGCAGTGCCAAGTGTCGCATCAAGGCCAGCAAGAGGTGCCTTATTCGGCACATCCGAGCCGCAGAACCACCATGATTCACCAGGTAGAGTGTAGCGTGAGATTCCGATTGAGGAACCCCACGATCCAGCCCGAAGTAGGGGTTCTCCGGCTAGCAGAACCCTGACAATCTCGCCAAGCGAAATCGTAACGATTGCGAAGTAATCCATTCGAAGACGGGCTGTCGGATAAGCTAGCATCCATCCCGCCAGCGCCGCTACCAAAATCGCTACAATCGTCGCGGGAATAACCGGCCAGTCGTATCCATGGAGTTCCGATGGAGCACTGAGGATACCGACGACAATCGACCCAATTCCTACAAAGAAAATCACACCGAAATTGACCATTCCTGTCACACCCGTGTGTAAGTTAAGAGAGAAAGCCATCAAGGCAAATATTGAGAGTGTGACAAGTACATTCGATACCTGAAGCACCTTGATGAAGCGCATTCCATCTTGCTCAGCAACCGGAAGCCAAGCCAAGAATAGGAGAAGAATGAACATAAAAACACCGAACATTATCCACGAACCCTTCGGACTCTCGCGCCCATAAATAGCCAAGTGATCTCCTCCACTTCTATCGACTTCTCCACGCGAGAAGGGGCGACGTAAATTATCAGTCAGGGAGTCGATTATGGGGCCAACTTTCTTCGGAATTGAATCAAGGTGAGTCCCTAATTGCTTCATTGAAATCGTGAGATTAGAGAAGCCGGGGCCTGTGGATGAAGTAGCGTCTTCGAACTTCGAGATGATTGGGCGGAGAGGGTCGTCATCGCGGCCTTGTAGCAAGTAAACGCCTTCGACAATCGCGACAAACCATACGAGTAGAGGCAGAGCTGGCCAAATGATATCGCCGAGCGTTGAAATGATATCGAGAAGCATCATTTCTCCGGACATCAGATCATACCATTTCTCATTCATGGATTGGAGATGCTCTGCAGCCCAACTCTCATGCAGATAAGGTGCAACATCGCTCGGTGGTGAGTCAATATTAGCCTCTGTAAATGGGGAGTCGGTGATAACAAGAGTTCCATCACTTCTACCTGTGACTAATTCGAGGTTAGAGGA
>DAFD01000069.1 GCA_002497895.1 Euryarchaeota archaeon UBA175 | reverse complement strand
GGAGTGTCGTGGACGAAAATCGCATTGTTTGGATCGGACTTCGACATCTTGTGATCGAAAGAATCCATCCTACCTCCGCCCTTTCCTTTCAGCCCCGAAAGCATCGGTGTGTGAATGCAGGTCGCCTTGGTCCAACCATTACGGTCGGCGACCTCTCGCATGTACATGTGCGCCTTTCGTTGATCCATGCCGCCAAAGGCGATGTCAATATCCAATTCGAATATGTCCGCCGCCTGCATTGGCGGATAGAAGAAGGCGGCAAGATCGTCGTCTGAGGAATCCTCACTACGCCCCATGATGCTGAATGTGCGACGTGCGCGATTCAGGCTCATTCCCTTCGAACAACGCAATACTCGTTCCCAGTAAACGCCTGAATCCATCACTTCGCTAGCGCTGATGAATCGGAGTTGTCCGCGCCCATCGCCCTCTTCAGGGAAATCAAGGAGAACTCGGAAGACTTCGGACATATATTCACCCGCGATACCGATTTTTTCCATATCTCGGTCGAACTTGTCATTGACCCAGGCGTGCCAATCTGCCAGTAAAATGAGGACATTTACTCCCTCCGCGAGCATATTGCGGATTGTCTCGGCAAGAATAACCCATCCAAGATGTGCCTTGCCGCTTGGCTCAAGGCCGATGTAAGCTCGAATGACATCGTCGCCGCCGTGGCTTTCTCCTCCCGCGAGGATTCCTGCCACATGCTCGACGCCGACGATTTCCTCGACATTTGCGAACATTCTCTCCACGGTCGTGCGGGCCTCTGCATCGAGGCCATCGAGCACGTCGGCGGGACTCATTCAGACCACTCAGGCGTTCAGCAGTTTGTTGAGTTTCTCTCCGCGACCAGCAGCGCGAGTATTGTCTTCGTCTGCCAGCGCAGCCTCGATCTCAGCGATTAGAGACTCAGCCTGAGCGATGACATCATCGCTCAGATTATCTGTCATATTCATGAAATGACGCGCGGCAGAAATCGCAGACTTAGCCTTAGAGGCCTTTTTTGCCCATTCCTTCGCCTTATCCCCTCGCTTCTTTGAATTGTATCCAGTTGCTTCGTCGAGGAAAGTGGTCCAACGCTTACGTGTGTCGCGCGCTCGAACCATTGCGTCAGGGTCATCGAAATTAGGTGGAACATTCGTCACATCGACGATGAGAGCTCCCTTCTCAGAAAAATGACCCTTTATCGAAGTCATGATGTCGTGAGAGGCATTGAACGCGTTGTCTCCATCGGCTTCAACATTCTCAAAATGTCTCCCCGCTAGTGCGGATAGCCCTCCATCTGCCGTTATCTGCTTGACAAGTCCGCGCTTGACCTCGAATCTCTCCATAAGGCATCGCGAGGTGGAACCCGTCTTGAATCCTGCCGCAGGAGACTACTGGGTCGTTCCCTATCCCACACGCCTAAACCGAGTCCCACAGTGCGCCCCTCATGCGCGCAAGTTCGAGGAGTCTCGTCGCTGTGCTCCTCGTCGTCTTGCTGGCTGCACCCAGCATATTCGCAGCATCGGCTGTAGAACTGGGTGCGGGCATCTCTCTGTCAGACGAGGACCTCGGTCTCAACGGAGTTGTAATCGACGGAGATGGTGAGACCGCTCTAGTTTTCGGAGCGGATGGATATGTTCGAGCCCTCGATGCGCAAGACCCGACACAACAGATAGATCTGGTCTGGCCGGGCAACGAGGAACTCCTCTATGCTGATTTCCATCCTGGAGATCAGACCGCCCTCCTCGTCGGTACAGACGGTCTGGTGCTTCGCTATGCTAAGCAGGACCAATCGCTTGAACGCGCAGCAGCGGCGGTGAACTTAGAGTATGCAGACATGACCACAGTAGCGTGGAATACCGGAGGTTCATGGGCCTATGTTGGTACCGCTGAGGGGCAACTCTTGAGGCTTAGAGCCGACGCTGACGGCGGTGCGGAAATCCACTCCATAGCAGGTGGAGGTTCGAGCCCAATTATGGCAATGGATTGCCATGAAACCATCATGATGTGCGTGGTTGCGGCAGCCATGGAAGGAATCGGAGTCATCGAGCGAGACCATACTTTCACTTGGGTTGGAGGTACGGGCTATCCTTGGACTGGAATCGATTGCCCGACCGGCGACTCTGCATACTGTGTCGCAATCGCTGACAATCAAGTAATAGCACTCATCGAACTGAATCCTTCGGACCTCAGCCGATCTATTCCAAGCGTCAGCCGGCTGCCCGACATTGATTCTTACTTTGTCGGAATCGAAGCCCAGCATGGGGACCGGACTCTCATCGCAACTACGCCGGCGGGCCTAATCGAACACGACATCAGTCTGAACTCATCATATCCTTGGCTCGAGCACGATGACATCAACGATCTGAATCTATCCAGCGACCGAATCGTTGGGACTTGGTCAACGGGCGAAGATTCTGGCTGGATAGTCAGTCGACGCGGATATCTAACACCATTTTCAGCTCCCAATACTGACTCGGCAGGATTGCTACACATTTGGATCGCGATAGCAATCCCTCTGGCGACCGGCTTGGTGGTTCTGAGTCTGGTGTTCTCGTCTTCAAAGAAAATGCAAGATTGGACCATTGAGAAGATTGGTAGTGAAGATGAGAAACATCACCTCGCCAAGCGTAAAGCTAGGCAACGCCGCAAGCGGAAATAATCCATTCAACAAGGTGTTTCATCGTAATCGCGATGTTAAACCGCGCCTACGGCGCGCTAAGAGTCTCTAACCACCAGATACCGAGATATCGGCAACCTCATGTGGGATTGGCTGCGCGACGAGCCTGAAAACCATGCCATACGAAGCCCTTGACTTCTACGATGTGGATTCGCTACTGACCGAAGAAGAGCGCATGGTTCGCGACATGGTTCGCGACTTTGTCGACGAGGAAGTTCTTCCAAAGATCGAGGAAGCCTGCCGCGACGGTGTATTCCCTGATGAATGGCGAGTTACGCTGGGCGAGATGGGAGTTCTCGGAGCGCCACTCGAAGGCTATGGCTGTCCTGGACTATCGTACACAGCCTACGGAGTAATCTGCCGTGAGTTGGAACGTGGCGACAGTGGTCTGAGGTCCTTTGCAAGTGTGCAGGGGAGTTTGGCAATGTATCCAATTTGGGACTTCGGAAGCGAGGAGCAGAAGCAGCACTACCTTCCGAAAATGGCAAGTGGCGAGTGGATCGGTTGCTTCGGACTAACCGAACCTGATTACGGCTCAAACCCCGGCGATATGATCACCAAGGCCGAGGACATGGGAGATCACTACCTCTTGAACGGCGCAAAAATGTGGATTACCAACGGGACAATTGCACAAATTGCGGTCGTCTGGGCAAAACTCGACGGCGTAATTCGTGGATTCATCGTCGAGAAGGACGACGAGGGATTCAGCGCACCTGAGATGAAGGGGAAGCACTCGTTGAAGGCGAGTGTGACGAGCGAGCTCGTATTCCAAGATTGCAAGATTCCAAAGGATCGACTACTGCCTGGAGTCAAAGGGCTTCGTGGACCGTTTTCGTGCCTCAATAACGCCCGCTTTGGAATCTCTTGGGGTGCGGTCGGCGCGGCTCAGGCCTGCTTCGATTCAGCCAGAGAATATTCCTTGAGTCGAATCCAATTCACCCATCCAATCGCTAGTTACCAATTGGTTCAGAACAAACTCGCTTGGATGCTACGCGAAATCACCAAGGCGCAATTACTCGCCTTCCATTTGGGGCAGAAGAAGGATGCTGGGACTTGGATTCCTGAACATATCTCTCTGGCTAAGATGAACAATGTCGACATCGCATTAGAAATTGCTCGCGAGGCTCGAGATATACACGGCGCGAATGGAATTCTCGATGAGTATTGCATCATGCGACACATGGCCAACCTCGAATCGGTCAAGACCTACGAAGGCACACACGATATTCACAACCTGATTCTCGGGCGGCATATCACGGGCATCCAAGCCTTCACTCGTGAACTCTGAATATTCCTTGCCTATTGTGAAGGTGTTTTGTCATCATACTCAGGTGGGAAAGCAATCCATCTAATCAATAGAAAATTGACATACCCAAAAACACAGGTATTAACAAACCATGCAAATGTATGATGTAAGAGAAAAACTTCAACCATCAAATAATGAAATGATGTTGTGACCACCAGTTGGCCCGAATATGTCCAAAAGGCACGATTCATACTTCTAAAATAGGAAAATGTAGAATTGAATGTGAATCTGTAATGCATAAAGTGGGCTTCTACATTGCCTATTGCGCTTGAAACCGCCCAAGCGGCTACTGCTGTGTGGGCGGGCCAAAGATCGACCCAATAAAGGGCCTCATAAAGAACCAAAGCGAAGGCAGAATTGAAAATTCCAACAATGTTGAATTTTAGAAATTCATTGAGCATGACTCTGAAAGTCCAACCCACATCTTCGATCCTCTCTCGCATCCACCACATTGCCTTCTCACCGGCCTGAATGATGCCTGCGTAAAGTAGTGTGTACCTGTGTTATGCTTGCATCGAAACGCTACCGATCACTCGAGTCTGGAGTCTATGCTTTTCAGAAGGTCCCTGATTTCGACTAGAACGTTGTTGGAGTCATCTGAAGGTGCAGATGCAGACTGTTGAGGGGCGGAAACCAATGAGTCTCTTTGCTGGAGAACGAGGTCACGGAACTGATCGGAGTTTTTCACCCCGGTAAGGATGAATGGTGCAGCACCAGCTGTCTCAAACTGCATCTTGACTACACCGAATGCTTTCAGAACCGGACCCTCGGAAATTGATACGTCAGTAAGTTTGTCCAGAGCGATGTTCTGCTGTTTCTTGAAAATCCAACCCATGCGCATGTTGAGTGAACGGTCGGTTAGACCCCCGCTCATATGTTCATACTGTTTCATATGAGCAAGCCATCCAAATGGGATCCATATCAGCATCAACGGGATTCCAATAAATGACACCAAAAGGCCAAAATTAGCCATTATCCACCAGTAAACGATAATCTTCCTATCGAATTCTACGGCCATGATATGGCCTTTGTCCGCGTATCCGTGCTCCACCATGCAATTACGAGTGCACATTATGTCAAGAACTTGATGCTACTAAGAATACTCAGAGAGTTCCGTGACCTCGTTCTCCAGCAAAGAGACTCATTGTTTTTTGAACAGTTTTTGATACAGTGTTACCGCCCCAAACCAAATCAATAGGAGAAATAAACCGCTCGCCAGTTCACCCAAGCCATCAACCCCCTTTTGCAAGTATGCAAAAAGTAAAATTGACACTAAAACTGTCACTAAGATTGCTACAAAAAGGAAACCATAGAGTCGGTCCATTCCCTTTCCTTCATTCTCATCCATGTTCGTCACTAAGAGATTCCCTCTAT
>DAFD01000055.1 GCA_002497895.1 Euryarchaeota archaeon UBA175 | reverse complement strand
CGCAACTGGATTGGACGATCTCATGGCGCTCAAATCGAGTTTCCTGTTGCCGGTGAAGTTGATGGTGAGAGCGCCATTATCGGGGCGTTCACTACACGCCCTGACACTATTTTTGGCGTGACTTTCGTGACGCTCTCACCCGAGCATCCGCTTTGCGAGCCTCTTGTTGCCGGGACTGAGTATGAGGCTGGATGGCGAACTCTTGCTGATGAGTGCGCCAAGCTATCCGAGTTCGAGCGAATCAACATGCTGAAGGAAAAGAAGGGTGTTCCACTCGGTCGCTCTGCAATCAATCCCCTGACCGGCGAAGAGATTCCAATCTACGCTGGCAACTTCGTTGTCGCCAGTTACGGAACTGGAGCTGTGATGGCCGTGCCTGGTCATGATCAGCGCGATTACGACTTTGCCAAGAAATACGGAATTCCAGTGAAGCCAGTTTTGTCTCGACGCGAGGGCGGTGAGGGCGTTGAGGAGAATCCCGTTTTCGATGGTCTAGGTTGGATGATTAATTCGACACGGGCTGAGTTTGATGGGCTATTTGGTGACGAAGCGAAGGCTGCGGTGATTTCTGCGCTGGAGGCTGAGGGAACCGGACAGGGCACCGTTCAGTATCGGCTCAAGGATTGGCTGCTAAGCCGACAGCGCTTCTGGGGCACGCCGATTCCAATGCTTCACTGCGAGGCTTGTGGAGTTGTGCCAGTGCCTTACGATCAACTCCCTGTCGAATTGCCTCTCGATGTTACTTTCAGTTGGGAGGAGAGTGGCAACCCCCTCGCGGCTAGCGAATCATTCCTTGTCTCAACATGTCCGCAGTGCAACGGTCCCGCTCGTCGCGAGACTGATACTATGGACACTTTTTACGATTCATCTTGGTATTTCCTACGCTTCGCAGATTCTGCAAACGATGCGCAGGCTTTCGACCGCTCAGCGGTTGATTACTGGCTGGATGGCGGCGTGGACCTCTACATTGGAGGAATCGAGCACGCCGTTATGCATCTCTTGTATGCCCGTTTCTTCACCAAGGCGACGCGCGCTCTCGGCATGAATTCGATCGGCGAGCCTTTCGGGCGCTTAGTCTGCCAAGGCATGCTCAACGCGCCCGCCCCGTTCTGTTCTGATTGCAATACGGAGTACCATATCGAGAATTTCGGAGGCGATTGTCCGACGTGCGGAGCAGGTTTGAGTACGCGTTCGGCAAAGATGAGCAAGAGTCTCGGAAATACGGTTAGTCCGGGCGAAATGGTAGGGAAATTCGGAGCTGATACGGTTCGTCTTTTCATTCTCTTCGGAGCTAATCCGGAGGCTGGGATGGACTGGTCTGACAATGCAGTTTTGGCTAACTACAAACAACTCTGTTCGATAATTGACGCTTTCAATACAGGCAATTCGCTGGAAGATGCACCAGGTCCTATGGATGAATGGTTACTGGCTCGCCTGCGTGCGAATCAGACACGATGGCACGCTTGTATGGATGATGTGAGTCTACGCGAGGGAGTTATGGCGAGCCATTTCGAGATGCTTGCTGATTGGCAATGGTATTTGCGACGCGGAGGCGCTGACCGGGCTACTGCGCGGCGCTTTTTGGCTGGATGGGCTCCTATGTTAGCTCCGGCCACACCTCACATCGCAGAGGAATTCTGGGCTGAACTTGGGATGGATGAGATGCTCGCGAGTTATGATATGGAATTCGATTCTGCTTCCGCTGATTTGGCTGGCGATTCTTCCTCTGATGTTGCCGTGCTCGCGCGCGAAGCTTACTTGCGCGGAGTGATCGAGTCTGGACGCAATCTGCGTGGGTTGGCCGAACGTCACTCGGACGCACCAATTACTGGAGTTGTGATTCAGACTGCTGCCGCTTGGAAGGGCGAGTTGGCACGTGAAGCGGTCGGCTTGGCTGCTAGTGAATTTGATTTCAAGCGTCAGGGCCAAGACCATCTCAAATCTCTACCGATATTTGCTCAAGAGGCTCTTCGAGGAGAGATTTTCCAGACTTGGATGGCCCTATCGATGGGCTCGAAGAAGCGTCGAGGCAGAATTCACACTTGGTCCGACGGCGAGAAGCAATTGGTGATGAGCGGCTTGGCTGAGAACGACGTAATCAATGCGGCTGCAGATTTCATCGCCGCTGCTCTAGACGTAGAATCGGTCGTTGCTTACCCAGTTGGGGAAGGCGAGGATGTCGGTGGTAAGGCGAGGGTCGCCTTCCCGCTCGAACCTGGTATCGCATTCGTATGAGGTTCGGTGTTGATTCTAATGACAGCAAGCTCTCAATCAATCGTTCTAATCGATGGATTCTGTCCGGTTTGCACTGGCTGGGCGGCATTCATCGGCAAGCGCGACAAGGCAGGTCGTATCTCCATTGTCGCGCAGGAGACGCCCGAGGGAGAGGCTCTCTTAGTCGAGCGTCCACCAGCTCTCGCCGACCTTGATTCGGTCTTCTTAATCGATGAATCCGGCCGCTGGTTTGCCCGATCATCAGCAGTCATCCACATACTTCTCCAACTCCCACTCCTATACAGGTTGGGCGCCATTATCTGGTTGGTTCCGCGCCCATTGCGCGATGCAGTCTACGACATTTACGCCCGCAATCGTAAGCGTCAGATTTGATATTCAGTAACCAACTTAGTCTCTTCACGCTATACATTCGGCTAGTCAATTCCTCCACCTACAGCGCGAGGGTTCATGGGCGGCCGGTCGGTGGCTCATCGCGTTGAGTGAGAATAAGGAAGGCGGCGGCCGCCGTAGAAGACGTCGGTCGCGAAAGAAGTCGACCAACGGAGCGAAACCGCGACCGTGGTCAGAAGGAGATCCCGAAGCGGTCGAGCGTGCGCTATCCCGCTTCAAACAGTCTCCACCTCCAATGGGAATGCCTGCCAATATCGACCCTCCTCCTGCAGAGAAACCACTCCGTTGGCGGACTAACGCAGTGCCGAAGAAAATCCAGAAACAGGTTGGTGAAATCGTGTGCCGACCGGGTGAATTCGGCTTCCTTCCAGAGCAACGGGTGAATGAAATTAGAAGTGAAATAGAGGACTTCCCGATTACTATTGAACAAGCCCTATCGCTTCGTGGTGCGCTGAATCAGGAGAAATCAGTTCATTCCCATGGACGCCTTATGCGAAATGCAAATCAACTCCGCCGCCGCTACGAAAACGGCGAGGGAGTTCTCACTTTGGCAAAGCGCTTTGATGCCCCTCCTGTCAATACGTTCCGTGCAATTTTGACCGGTCGAGGATGGTCGAAAAATCGGATCAAGGAGACGCTGAAGAATCCGACTCGAATGAGCGAGCGAGACCATCAGGAGTTCGCCAAGGCTGAGGAGGCTGACAAGGTTAGTTCAGTGAACCAAAGCGAAACTCAGACTGCTGCTGAGGTGTTTGAGGACATTCTTTGCGCCCACTTCGACTTCCTCGACATACGCTTTCGCCGCCAAGAGGAATTGCTCAAGGAGCAAAAGCAATCAGAAGGTCGAGCAATAGTTACTCCTGATCTTCTTCTGCTCGACGATCTTCGAATCAATGGTGTGCCTTGCGCTTGGATTGATGCCAAGCATTTCTTTGGTGCTGATTTACGATTCCCGCGCAAGAAAACTCAGAAACAGGTTGACCGTTATGTCAACGAGTATGGACAGGGGGCTATTGTCTACCGCCATGGCTTCACTGAGTCATTGAAATTGAATGGTGCAATTTTGCTGGATGCTAGCCCATTGGATTTGACCCCGCTAGCTGAGTTTCACGAGAAGCGGGCCGGTGGACGGCA
>DAFD01000100.1 GCA_002497895.1 Euryarchaeota archaeon UBA175 | reverse complement strand
AGATCCAGCCGACCCATCATCCGGCCGCACTCGGAGACAAGAGTCCCCTCGTTTGCCAAAACAATCGATTGTACCTCTCTCCAAGTCCCAACTGTAACTTCCGAGAGATTCTGAACATCGATATTTGATTTACTGAAGAGGATGTTTAGAGCGCCGATCAATCCATCGTGAGCCTTGGTAATCTGTTCTCCCTTCCAGCGAGGATGGCGAGGGGTTTCGAGGAAGTTGTCCTTCTCTATCTGCCAGTGTCGGTCGAGGACGGCCTTGGCAGTGGCCGGAAGCCATCCGGACTCATCTTCATCGCGGCCAGTGAGATCTAGATTGCAGAGGTCCTCAACCGAATTATGCACTGCATTTCCCATCGCTGCTGGCATACTCGCCTTGCGCGGGAGTCCTTGGCGCGAGAGCCAGTATTTGCGGGGGCATTCTTCGTAGCGGTTCCACGAAGATGGTGAGAGTTGATGAGCGATGAAACCGTCCTCGGGCTTTGCCTCGGATGGAGTATCTTGCGCCGCCAAATCCTCTGCCTCTGCCTCAGACACGGGCTGTCTGTGGGGGCCAATGATTAACAGCATCTCGGTCTGTTCCGTACACATGAGTGGAGCCCCTGTGGTCGCGGTCGACGAGAGTTTGAACGTAGAAGATGCACTTGTAGTGACCTGTTTTCCGTCGGCTGGATTTGTTAGTAGCATCGTTGCTCACTATCTTGTCGACCGTTTGGGGCTAAGCTTCGTAGGCGGTGCCAGAGGCGCAGGCCTGCCTCCGGTTTGTTTGGTGCAGGAGGGCAAGCCTCTGCCTCCCCTTCGATTCTATGCGGGTGAGCCGATATGCCACATGGATAGATGTGACAAGGTTGTGCTGATTGCTTCGGAGATTCAAGTTGCTTCGGAATTGAGTTTGCCTCTTGCTGATTCAATCTTAGATTGGGTAGAGGCAAATGGGGCGAGTCAGATGATGATGATTGACTCATATTCACATGGCCCTGATCAAGCTCACTCAATCTTTGATGATGATGATTCGACCGAGTCGATGCTTGGTATCGGTTCGACTGATTCTGCTCATGAAAAACTCGGCGAATTGGAAGTTCCAATGCTGAAACACGGAGTTGTGGGGGGCATGACTGGTGTCATGCTCGGTGAGTGTCGACGTCGTCGTATCGATGCAATGGCAATTCTTGCTGAGTCGGGTGATGACTTGGCTAACGGAGCGATTCCAGACGCTCGGGCAGCTGCGC
Organism: Euryarchaeota archaeon UBA175; assembly: GCA_002497895.1. Lineage (GTDB taxonomy): Archaea > Thermoplasmatota > Poseidoniia > Poseidoniales > Thalassarchaeaceae > MGIIb-O1. The sequence goes on along the minus strand of DAFD01000100.1, from coordinate 31,305 downwards.
GGATTATTGGGCGGCTTGATGGCTTGCTGCCGGCAATCAAATTGGATCCTGAGCCGCTACTCAAGGAGGCTCAGCGAATTGAGGAGCAAATCCGCGAGATGATGGCTGTCCAACTGAATCAAATGCAGAATGAGAACTCTGGCGGTGAGAGTTCTGCGATGTACGGTTGAGTTCTGATTCGGTCTGAGGAGTCTGTATGACCATCATCGACCCAGACATCCGCAAAGCTGAGACACTCCCCTCCAGATTTTACACTGAGACCAAGACCTTCGATTCAGTCACCTCGTCGTTCGGTCAGAATTGGCACTTTGCTGCGCATCGTAGCCAATTGTCTACGGCTCAACCCATTGATAATCCTCTGAAAGAGCCGATGCTGCTTACACAGAGTGAAGGTGAATTACACTGCATCTCCAATGTTTGTACACATCGAGGGATGCTTGTCTGTACGGAATCCTCAGAGGCAAAGCGATTGCAATGTCCCTACCACGGACGCGTCTTCAATTTAGATGGACAGTTTCGTAGTATGCCAGAATTCGACACCGTGGAGAATTTTCCTACCGATGCAGATCATCTTCGAACATTCCCTTTAGCAGAGTGGAAAGGCTTGCTATTCAACACAGTCTCAGCTGATGATTTTGATTCCTTCATCGCCGAAGTTGAGGCACGAGTCGGATGGCTATCTATCGAAGCGTTCACACATGATTTGAATCGCCATCGAGAATATACAATCGAATCCAACTGGGCGCTGTATGTGGACAATTATCTGGAAGGATTTCACATTCCATTCGTCCACGGAGGATTGCATGACGTCCTCGATTATGATGCATACAGTACCGAGCTTTTCGATGGCGGTGTACTACAGATTGGAATTGCAAATGATGGAGAGCCTTGTTTCGATTTACCTGAAGAACATCCTGACTTTGGCCAGAACATCGCCGCATACTACTTTTGGTTACATCCTGGTCTAATGCTGAATTTCTATCCGTGGGGTCTCTCGGTCAATCTTGTCATCCCTGAATCGGTAGACAAGACCCGCATCGTATACCATGGGTTTGTCGGCGATTCAGCCATGCTTGCAAAGGGTGCCGGGGGCGACTTGGACAAGGTTGAGGCTGAGGACCAATTTATCGTCGAAGGTTGCCAAAAAGGCGTCTCGTCAGTCGCCTATGAACGCGGCCGATACTCTCCGACCAAAGAGGCTGGAGTTCATCACTTCCATCGAATATTGACACAGTAATTCAGAGCCTTGTAACTTAGGGCTATTCTACTGGTTCCGACGAACCGTAGTCGCCGAGGGACATCTGCTGTGGGCCGGCGTCGGCGACAATTTCTCCTTCCGCTTCGTCGACGCTTCCATCGTCTAGAGTTGATTCGCCGGCGAGCATGGCTTCAAGGTCAATTTCGCTGAGGACGTTGACTGAGAGCCTATTCGCCTTGTCCAACTTGGAGCCAGCCGAGTTTCCGGCGACGAGGTGGTCGAGCTTGCCAGAGACTGTTGAGACAACTTTCCCTCCTGCTGCTTTGATCATCAGAGCGATTTCTTTTCGCGGACGGCCTAGGGTGCCTGTGATACAGAATGTCTGACCAGTGAGAGGGCCGTCCGCCTCTTCGATCACTTGTTCTGCTTCGATTAGGAGGACGTCCACCAATCCTTCGACGACGCTCTTGCGTTCATCTAAGCCTTCGAGGAATGAGCGTGCTACTGTTTCTCCTACGCCATCGATTGTGACCAGTCGTGGGATGGCTTCCTCCGGTTCGGCTAACAAGTCAAACAGAGTGGTTGCTTCTCCTACTTCACGTGCGAAGGCACTTGCTAATTCTGGGCCTATTCCAGGCAATCCTAGGGCTGAGAGGAAGGATGAGAGGTTGAGCGAGCGGGTTGAATCTAGTTGAGTGACGACATTGGCTGCTGATTTCTCACCCATGCGCTCGAGGCCTACGAGATCTGAGTGAGTCAGTGCGTAGAGATCGGGCAAGCTCTTGACGAGGCCTTCCTCACAGAGTTGTTCTGCGAGTTTCTCTCCGATGCCGTCCATCTCAAGCGCTCGACACCAGTAGAGAATTGCACGCTCTAGGCGCGATGGGCAATCAAGGTTGAAGCAGCGGATGAAGGCACCGTCCTGCTTCAGTTGTGTGCCACATCGTGGGCATTCGTGAGGAATTGGGACGGCTTGGCGTAGCGGTAGCGGGTCGCTGAAGGCAGTACCATCCGCACGGAATCTATTGTCGAGGTCAGTTTGGTCTGCGGGCCCGAGAACCTCGATTATTTTGGGAATCACATCGCCTCTACGGACAATTCGGACTCTGTCGCCGATGCTGATTCCCAATCTTTCAATCTCTCCGGCGTTGTGCAGTGTCGTGTTTTCGACAGTTACGCCGGAGACTGTTACCGGTGCGACTCTCGCCACAGGGGTGACCGTGCCGGTCCGACCTGTCTGCCAATCGACTCCTAGCAGAACTGTCGATGCCTCCTCGGGAGGGAATTTCCACGCTAGTGCCCATCGAGGATGATGTGCGGTCTGGCCGAGGAGACTTCGCTTTGCAAGGTCATCTAGTTTGATGACGACTCCGTCGATCTCCCACGAGGCGTTTTCTCGGTGCTCAGTCCAGCGCTGAGTGACATCGAGAATTCCATTTGTAACGGCCTCATCGTCATCGCCTTCGACCACATCGTTGCCAGCCACTTCGATACCGTTTGCAACCAACCAATCGATCTCTTGCGAGTCGAAGGTGAAATCTGGTGGAGAGGGGCTGTCAGGGTGTCGGTCGGCAAGTTCGGGGAACATCACATCATAGGCGTGGAATACGAGGTCAGCTGCGTCTCCTTTGCCGGCATCGGCACTCTTCTGCCGTAAGCTGCCGGATGCGAGATTGCGCGGATTTGGGGCGATGTTTGCGTATTTCGAGCGGAAAATATCGAGTGGCATCACCACTTCTCCTCGTACGTGGGCATCACCATCCCAAGCAAGTTGTTCTGGAATGTTTGAGATTCGGCGAGCGTTTGCTGTGACATCTTCGCCACGCTCACCATTTCCGCGCGTGGCCGCACGGACTAGACGGCCTCGACGGTATTCCAGCGATAGGGCTGAACCGTCGAGTTTGGGTTGGCAGACAAAGCGGCGGCCGTGAGCAGTGGTTTCTGCAACAAAATGGATGACTTCCTCGGCCTCAGTTGCCTTATCGAGACTACGCATTGGGAACAAGTGGTCAACCTTCACAGATCCTGGTGCGGGGTCCGAACCTACCTTGGTTAGTTGTGGGTGATCGGGTGATAGTTGCTTCAATTCGTCGAAGAGTAAGTCATATTCGGCGTCGGGAATCTCTGGAGCGGCCTCATTGTAGTAGAGGTTAGAATGGTGTGCGAGGAGTCCTGCCAGCTCCTCAATCCGGGCGCTGTTCGCCCAATCATCCGAGCCCTCCGGGACCATGTTATCCGAGGAGCGCCAGCCCCCTAAAAGGTGCCCATTTCGAGCCTTCTAAGCCTCGATTCAAGGCTCTCGCCGAAAGAGGAGGAATGGTGGGCCAGCCAGGATTTGAACCTGGGTCGCGCGACCCCCAGCCGCGAAGTATAGGCCAAGCTAACCTACAGGCCCCGTGTGTGGTTCCACCGTGATGAGATTCTCACAAAGCCTTGACGGCGTGTGGAATCAATCCTCGCGAGCGATGCTGAAAGGAGAGACCTCATCGATCAAATCGATGTGGCCGACATACATCCTTCGGCAGCAATAACGCTCGAGGCCGATGTCGTCGAGGACTTTTTGTGGATCCTCTCCGGCATCGACGGCGGTCTTGAACTGGTCATACAAATGAGCTACGACTTTACCGCAACTCCAACAACGAACTGGTATCAACATCTTGGATCACCTATACGATTTCTGCCACTTCTTGCGAGCGCCGCGGCCCATTTGGTGCTTTGGCTCCTTGCGTCGTGGATCATTGACAAGCAGGCTGCGGTCAAATCGGAGGAATTCGTCTCGTAGTTCCTCATCAATTCCCTCAGCGCCGCCATTGTAGTGTACGAGGCCGCGTGCTATAGCAGTGCGGATTGCGTCGACTTGTCCCATTTGACCGCCGCCCTGAACATCGACAACGACGTCGACGTCGGATAGGCGGTTCATCGCCTCAGCGATCTGAACCGGCTCGAGCGCCTTACGGCGAGCGAGGGCCGGTTCCATGATGTGAATCGGTTTGTGGTTGACGCGTACTCGGCCCGCTCCCTTACGCACTGTTGCACGTGCGACTGCGGTCTTACGCTTTCCACTCATTTGGACAATCTTTGCCTTCTTCTTCTTAGCCATCACTGGTCACCTCCCCATCTACTAGAGTCAGCACCTAAGTGGGCACTAATCTCACCGAGTCGCACGAATTTCTGAGGCAAATCTCGCTCAAATGAGCTTGAGTCGCCCCATGCGTGGCCATCTGGTAATTCGTCTCCAGCAAGGTTTGCTGGTGTTCCGATCATGACACGTAGGTCTCGAACGGCATTGCGGCCGCTGCTGTTCTTCTGGTAGGGCAGCATACCGCGCACAGTGCGCTTCAGAATCATGTCCGGCATGCGAGGGAAGAACGGACCCTTTCGAGGGTGGTTCAACTTGTACTTGTGATCGTACTTGGAGAAGACTGCAGTCTTCGCGCCTGTAACGATCGCCCGTTCTGCGTTCACGATGATGACGCGCTTCTGGCCGCCGGCCTTGCGCGCTGTCAGCAACTCGCTAGCGACATGGCTAGCGAGGCGCCCGAGGACCTTGTCCTTGGCGTCGAAGACGAGGGTACTGGCATCAGCCAAGGATCCTCACCCCCCGGCCATCTGGGTTCTCGTTCATCAATTGGCGAATCGTGAGGACACGTCCGCCTGCTGCTTCAATCTTCGAGCGGGCGCCAGTACTGACACTGTATGCGGCGACGCTCGGCTTACCGGACACATCACCGCTGCCGAGAAGCTTGCCTGGAACGAGGACTATGTCCTCTTCGGCAGCGTATCGGCTCAGACGGCTCAGGTTTGGTTCAGCCCAGTTACTGCGGCTCTTCTCGAGCCTCAGCGCGACGTCTCGCCACAGTGCAGAACCGGTCGACCTGCTCTGGTCCTTGAGATCGCCGATTAGGGCGATTAGGGCCTGGTTGGTCTTTCTCATGTTCTTGCTCATATAACTCCCTCGACGTGTGCTTGGGTAGCGCGCCCACCTGACTACCTGTTATGAATGCTACGGGTTGCCCCTACGGGGCATGGCCACGCAGTGCATCGAGAAGAGGAGAGAACCGGTCTGAACCGGGTCTCTTCCTCGACTCTACGTCATCAGATTCGGAAGCCGCCGTCGCCGTCTGAACCGTCATCGATTCCGGCGATGCGCTCTTGACCCTCGGAGTCAACGAACGAGCCAGCCTTGATGACTGAGCCGTAAAGGCCGGACTCATTAGCAGTGGTTCGGTTTAGCATTCCTTCGCCCAAAGAGGCACTGATGTGGTTGATGATGGACTGCAGCGCACCGATGGCTCGGTCTCGCTGGTCTGCACCAATCTCGTGGTCAGAGTACCTTGCTTCTTCAAAGAGTGAGAAGAAGACATTGAGATCCTCTGGCGGCGCAATGCCGCTGAGCATTGTGCTCACAGCATCCTCGAATTCTCGCGTGGTCTCGTAGACCTTCTTCATCGCGCCTCGACTGCGGAAGAATCGTACTAATTCCTTGTAGCAGTTGAAGATGGTGTCGATGTATTCGTTCGACGCCTTTAGCGACATTAGCGAGTCGGTGAGTATTCCGCGCAGAATCTCGATGCGTCGGCGCTCAATGTAATTGCGATACATGATTGCGCCGACCATCAGAGCGAAGGCCATTGCGATTCCTAGAATCGTCAATACCTGCACCGTGAAGAAGCTCGTATCGCCCTTCGCGACTAATTCACCAAGATAGATTTCAGGCGTATTGTTGAGATATTCCTCTTCAAACTCGTGTGAGCCCTTGAAGTGGATTATGACTTGCCATCTTCCTTCGTCGATACAATAACCGGCTTGGCTACATTCGAGTTCTCCAGGTATATTTTCACCCGAGTATTCGAAGCTAAACGATGCCACACCCAATTCGTTCGTAGTAGCGTAGACCACGTTGTGTGGAAGCCACATGCCTTCCTCGGCATTCCAATACTGGTAGGTGAAGATCACCGTTTGGTGCTCGACCGCGAGGTCGAGTCGGTCGCGCAGAATTGCGACCGATCCGTTGATCCAATCTCCTTCCTGATATCCATCTGGATTTGACCAGTGGTTCTTCAGTAGGATGTCAACGCGGCTCCTGACGAGGACTTCGATATCGATGAAGGAACCATTGACAACCGGAGTTGTCTCGGCACGACATCCGCCAGGTAATTCCTTAGTCGGTTCGTATGCGATTCTAACTACTCTGAATCCTTCCATCATCTCAGATGTCGGTTCGACTCCTCGGCGACTGGGATTGTCTTCCGGGTCACCGCTGAACCACTCGATTTCACCAGTTCCGTCACGCGTAATCGAAGTGGCGATTGGCCGAGTGTTAACCTCAGGATCGAGGTAGATGTTCAGGCACTTACCGCCAATCGGATTGCCATTCGTCTGAGTTAACCTAGCATCGAGGTGGAATGACTCCTTGAGATACAGCACCGGGAAAACCGAGCCGTTCTGGAAGGTGTACGAATCGATGTCATTTCGGAACGGACCAATTTCTTGCAGGTGCATAGTCGAGTTCGAGAAGACCGGGAACAGTCGTGTTACGCTTGCATTGTGGTAGCGGTAGCGGTCGTTATTCTCGTATGAATTGAACTCGACCTTCACTCGGGCTTGTCCCGCCTGAACGCCGGAAAGCGGGCAGGTGATCTCGAAGAATCCGTCCATGTTTGAGGTTCCTGGTAGACAACCCACGATTCCCGTCTCAGAGCCGACCATCTCGTATGTTACGCGCACAGCGCGGTTAGAGAGGTTAGATCCGAGTTCGTCAACGAGCTGGCCGGTGACGACCATGGGCTTCTCGATTGGCTGTCCGGTCGATGGATCGATTTCAGAAGTGTAGACAATCTGATCGTCGACGTTGAGAACTGTTCGGCCGATGAGGCTGAACCCATCGACTTGGAACTGCATTACTCTGCGGAAGTGATCGCTGTTCACCATCTGGGCGCATGGGTCCCATGCGCCGGAAGTGCTCATCGCATCTGCGTCGAGTGGTTCACAGCCCTCGTGAGGTAGGTTCTCCTCGAAGCGCAATACGACGTTTACCGGACCGAATCCATCCGGTAGGAAGGATTGCGGATCGTCGCGCAGGAGTTGTGGATCCAACACCATCTCGTGGTGGATGTTTCCTGCGTTCGGACATAGGGTCTCGACGATTTGTCTATGGGTTCGATCGTCGAAGTCGGTTCCTTCCATAATCAGGAGAACTTCTCCGCCATTCTCACCACATCCGTCCAAAGCCTGTCCGGAATCCTTGATGATGGCTGTGCGATTGTCATCTGTCACCTGTGCTGAGAATTCCCAGATATCTCCATTGGAGCGTATGTTCGGGGTTGTACCTTGCAGTGTGATGTAAGTGCGTGAGACAACCCAGAGATCCATCGTTCCAGAGGTTCCTTGGTGGCGAGGATCACCTGGGTAGTTGTAAGAGAGGGTGAAGTTGCCCAGATTGTGATCCTTCTCAATCGTTAGATTGACCGAGAACCAACCCGTTCCGTCAGTCTCAGCGATGCCATTGGTGCCATCCGCACTCCAAACATAATTAATCTGAGAATTCTTCAGCGGCTGCAACGAATTATCAAGCAACTGAACCTCGATTGTGCGATTTTGGCCACGATATAGGCGCGGTTCAAGCAATTCCTTGAACTCGGTTGTTCCAATGACTGAGACATTGAGGTAAGCGCCCGTAGGAGCGAGGACCGAACTCTGGTTTCCTGTGAAGTAGTAGTTCGAGTTGGTGAAGTCAGCACGTATTCCGTAGTGACCTGCTGCATATTGAGAATACCAGGTCCAGTTGTAATCGAAAGTCGCGACACCGTTCACCATCTGTGGTGCTCGAGCGTATCCAGTCTCTTGCGAGCCCGCGAAGATTCCATTACGATCGAGATCGACCTGTAGCGTCATCGGGTCATGCGGCCATGGAACCAAAGTCCGATTCCAAACGCTTCCGATGACTCTCAGAGTCTCTCCGGTAAACATCTCAGGGATAATCTCGCAGCGAACGTCACTATTCGGATCAACCGGGTCGACTGGTCCGCAAGGTGGCACATTGAAGTCGCCACCGTTCTGCATGCCGATACGCCAATGAGTTCCGTTCGAAGAGAGGAACGGACGTAGTCGGGAACTCTCTCCAGTTAGTCCCTCAGGAGTTCCATCCCAAGTCATCGCATACGGCTTGCCGAGGCTTACGTCTTCGTAGGCGAGGCCAGCGGTGTCAAGACTTGGTTGATGGAAGAGAGCCCTCCACGCTCCGAAGGACGATCCAGTGAACTGTGTGGTGTCCCAGAAGTAAACCGGCCGAGTCGATGGCGTAAACATGTCAGCTTCGATGTACATTCGGTGCATCGAGCGGATAGCAAACGCTTCTGTCTCGGACTGCTCAAGGTATGGGAATGGCCATTCATCGCCCAAGTCGGGGCGGGCGAAACCAATGAATGCATAATCACCAATCGGCAAACTGGTGTTTGTGTAGTCATAACGTCCGAGGACGAAGTGATCTTTCGCATTGTCATCCCAGACGATTTCTTCGTAGCCGCCTGGTAGCTTGCCAACGCCATTATCCATGGTTGAATTCCACTGAACCTGCTTCCACTGACCCTGTGCGCCGGCGGTTTGGACGAAGGTTAGTGAGACCCATCCACCTGAATCGGCGCGGTAACCGTAGCCGTATCCATCGAAGATGGTCGGGTGGGTGTGGTTGCCGAATGGTCCGCCGTGAACGCGGAAGGAGACTGGTGCGTTAGGAATTCGATTGTCGAAGATTCCTCGATCCCAATCGGCCTCATAATGCACCTTGTAATCTGTGAAGAGTGGTTGCTCGTCGCTGCGGAAGTATGTCCATGCGACGTAGTCAATCGATGTATTGGCGCGAACTTCTACAGGTATCGGTTCGGTCTGTGAACCGTCGTGATAGAACATTTCTGTGACTTCCGCGTAGACATTGTAAGTCGTGTTAGGACCTACAATGAGATCCTCTGGCAAGAGGAATTGTCCGACTACGAAAGCTCCAGCCGCATCGGTCAGAACATCGACGGTCTCGAGGGCAAGGGTGCCATTTCGAGCCCATTCGATAGAAATCTGAACCGGCAGGTCTGGAGCTGGCTCGAAGACGCCTGTATCAGGGTCGAGCCAGTTCACAGTACCACGGAAAACGGCTGGATTTACAGCATCGAGCCAGAGGACGTTAGCGCTCGTGAGATTGATTCTCGTAGGCACCTTGTCATCCTCGTCAAGGATTCCGTCGTTATCGCTATCCCAATCTGAGGAATTCGACCAGTCCTCTTCGAGATGGTCCCAATCGCGATCGGGCCTCTCGTCGTTGTCATCATCCTCGTCAATCGCGTCCGGACCGGTGAATGGATCAGAGGGGTTAGCGGGACCTGTTCCATTTCCGTAATCGTCGTGGTCCCACGGGTTTGTTGATTCCTGACCGAAGCGAGATGGCCATAGCATAATCTCGTCCTTATCCAGCATACCGTCCGAATCGTCGTCGAGATCGATGTCATCTCTCAATCCGTCGTTATCATGATCCCATGGAGAGATGAACGGTGTGGCTGTATTCAGCTCAAGAGTATTGACCAATCCATCGGCGTCCCAGTCGTCATCAGCCCAGTCAAGGATACCGTCGTTATCGTGATCCCAAACACTCTGTTCTTCACCGACGAAGCAAAGAGTTTCTTGTAAGGCGTCGGAAACTCCATTGTTATCGTCATCCGGGTCTTCTCCATCAGGGACTCCGTCGTTATCATTGTCGACATCGTAGTACACAGGGAATAGGAGTCCCTGTCCTAACACACCTTTGTCCCAGACGGCTTGGTACCAACCGTCGTCGTCTGGATCCGTGTCGGTTCCATCGTCGTCATTGTCATCACAATTTGTGCCGGTAAAGAAATTCGAGGCATCGATATTGGCGTCGTCGTCGAGATCGTCATTACTGTCGATTTCGAAATAATCCCAGATTCCATCGTTATCGTCGTCGACATCCCAATGATCGTAGACTCCGTCGAAATCATCATCCAAATCTGCTGTGTCATTCACCATACATTGAGGATTTAAATTTCCTGGAATGGGAGCGCCACAATCGTCATCGGGATCAACATCATTATTCAATAAATCAGCGACTTCATCGGGGAATAAATTGGCATTACTGTCAGCAGTCCATTGGAAGAATCCGAAAGTGATTCCGACCCAAGCGGTATACAAATCCCGATTATCCTTCATCTGGTTGTAATTTACAGCCGCGCTCGGTCCAGCATCACCTTGACCTAAGAAATCGAAATGCCAACATTGAGTCTCACAGGTCCACTGACCTTGTGAATTGGTTCCATTGTAAGCCCCTTGGTCCATATCTGCATCGGGTCGGCTGGAATAGGGAATAGTGAATGACATTCCGTTCGTCCGACTGGCCGGAATAACAGGATAACCGTAAAGCCAGGCGTACGGCAGTCCGCATGCTTGCTCAATGGCTTGTTGGGCGATTAGAAGCCACCAAAATGTGTAACCACACTCGTTATTGTCGAATGAGCCTCCTTGGCCTGGATCATTAACATCCAGAACTCCATCATTCCCTTCATCTTGATCCCACCAATCGGGAAGTCCATCTCCATCCGAATCGACGTCGATTCCATTCTGAAGTGAATCGCCGTCTACGTCAATATCGAAATAATTAGCTCCATTCCAAGGGCTCCAATGCATGAGGACATACCAATACATCTCAGGGATCTGCCCATTTGTCAGAGGCACGGTAGAATCGTCGTAGCCATTGTGAGGATAGATGAATCCATTTTCCTCTGTGAACGGATTGAAGTGCCACCACATCTTCCAGTGCGTATTCTCGAATTGTGCCCAAAGGTCGCTGTCGTCTGAACCGTCGATTATGTCTCCATCACCGTGTGAGTATCCATAATATGTCGCGAAGGGGTCGGTCTGGTCTTGGTCGACCACTCCACAGTTTCCGTCATCGGGGTCGTAGTAATCCGATATTCCATCGTTATCGTCGTCCCAATCCTCGTCGTTCGCCAAACCATCCCCGTCAACATCGGTATCGATGTCATTCGGGCCATCGTCACGGAAGCGGGAACCATTGAGTAGATGCAAATCATTGTCATCGTCGAAATCACAATTCGGATCAATATCTAGCCAATCAAGGATTCCGTCGTTATCATCATCACGGTCCTCCCAGTTATTCAGACCGTCACCATCCCAGTCATTATTTCCGGTGTACGACTTACGTGCGACGGTGCAATTCATGTCGGAATTCTGTGGATTGGGGTTAGTCTGAGTGGCGCAGTCCCACTCACTGACTTGCTCCTCTGTAGCAAGCATGTACGGGTCTGCTTCGTTTAGGACGCCATCATTGTCTAGATCGTAGGGCTCGTCATCCGGATCGTTCCGAGGAGCGCCATTCGGGTTGTCGAGCTCATCGAGTTCAAGTGCTCCCATGTCTGGATCCATCCAATCCCATACCAAATCGTAATCCATATCGATTGGACGAAATCGATCATCGTCCGCGTCCCTGTCGTAATCAATCTCACAATCACGCCCAGGAGTTTGGATATCGAAGGAATTTGGATAATCGCCTTCGCCATCCGAGTTTGTATCGAGTTGCATGCATTCATCCCATATTCCATCATTGTCGTCGTCGACATCGTACATGTCGAGTAAGCCATCGTTGTCATCATCAGTATCGGCTGAGTCAGGTGTTCCGTCGTTATCGTTGTCAGGATCAAGGAAGTTCGGGATTCCATCACCGTCGAGATCACCATCGACAACTTCGGTAAAGGATTGATTTCTAGGGTGCCACACATTTGCTTCCATCGAAACATAGTCGACACCGCCGATATATTCGGAGTAAGTATTGTCGGAACCACTCGTTGACTGAACTGTGATTGTGCCAGTCATAGCCGGATGGATATTGCAAACATAGCTGAATGTCCCTGCATTGTCAAAGGTGAATGTGAAGCTTGCGCCAGGAACGATGGTACCGCTGTCGAAGAGGCCGATATCTGATGTCACTGTGTGATCTTGAGAATCAGCGTTGGTCCATACAACAGTATCGCCCTCATTGATGGTTAATGCTCGAGGAGAGAACAAGTTTCCTGGGCTGATTTCGATATCATGAGTCTCAGCAGACACCCACTGATACCAATCATCCCAAAGAGGTGCTGTGGCGGTGATGTTAGTGGTAATTGAGGCATCCCAAGGGTGTGAGTCCCAGAGATCTACGACGCCGTCGTTATCGTCGTCGTCGTCGAAGTAATCCTGAGCTCCGTCACCATCGAAATCGCATGGCCAAGTGAATTGATCGATGCGAGCGTCGTTGTCGTCGTCCTCATCGTAGGAGCCACGCCCACTGCCATCGATGTCTTCATCGGTGACGCCATCGTTATCGTGATCCATCAGATTCTGATCGATTCGGTAACCGGTGCCAACCGGAGTTCCAGTCCATGGATGAACTACATTCGGCATGACGTAACGGTCGGCACTGACATTCCAAGGATCGGAGCCTTGTGAGTAGTCAATAGGGCCCTCTAGGATTCCATCGTTATCGTCATCCCAATCACTCTCGTCATCGATTCCGTCGTTATCGTGGTCGAATGGATCGGTTCCATAGCATCCGTCGAAGCGCTCGATGAGATCGCTGATTCCATCATTGTCGTCATCGAGGTCATCGAGATCATTGATTCCATCATTGTCGTGGTCTTCGGTATTGGTCTCCTCAAGGTGGAATCCGTATCCTGGGTCGGTCAGGAGAATGGAGGGGTCGGAGATCTTGCCTTGGTATGAGGCTGGATCGACCCAATTCGCATCAGAGAAGGCTGGGTGCTGGAAGTCAGCGGTCGAAGCCGGCTGGCCTTGAGTCTCGCCTGCACTAGCTCCGCCACTCTGGTAGAACTGCTGGTAAGCAGTCCGAGCAGGAGTTTCTTCCGGCCCCTCAAGGCTGGTTTCAGCCTCTTCGGCACCGATGAAATTGTACATCTGTGTGCTCAGTAGCATCAGCACTACCATCATCAGGGCTGACGTGCTCTTCTTCCTATTTTCTCGACCATACCAAGTCTGTATCTCTTTGTTCATTCCGACCACCGAAGTGTCTCCTGACCTTCGCCCAACTTATCAACGGAACCCCTCATACGCGCGCGAGCGTATCAAGCAGGGCTCTGAGTATCATGGTTCAAATGAGAAGTTGGCTCAATCAGGAAATCTATCGAGCCACTTTGGTAAAACTCTCAGGCTCGATGATAAGGCAATCCCTTGACAATTGTCGAAGCCCTATACAGTTGCTCCAAAAGGACCACTGCGGCTAATTCATGAGGTAGCGTAATCAACCCGAGAGAAAGTGAAGACATACCGTCACTGTGCACGCCAAAACCCCCTGGAGGGCCTACGACAAGGTGGATATCATCACTCGATAAACGCCATTGTTTCAGCTTCTCAGCATAGCCCATCGAGTCAAGATTCTCACCTCTTTCTTCAAGCACGATGACATTTTTCACACCAGCCTTGGCCACAATCGATTCGAGGTAAGGACCCGGGTCTGTCTGATTACGATGTTCCGAAAGTGAGACTCCATCGCCGGAGAGTCGATTGGCGTAATCTGAGATTGCCATGCGGAAGGCCGCGTCCTTTGCACGCCCATGTAGGTGAACGACGATGCGGCCCATGAAGTAGGCCTGTGCGGGACAAGACTTGATTGATTCGTAAGCATCAAGGGTGACGGCTTGCGCGAATCGTTTGAGAATCCATGAGTTGGTGGCCGTTCAAGCGAAAGTCGAAGCCACTGCAGGATGATCTGCACATCCGTGGAACACGAGTGTGGTTACAGGACTTGAGAGAGGCCTGTGAGATGAATTTCGACAATCCTGAGGAAGGACGCAGGCTCGTGCGACAGATGCAAATCGAATGGACTGATTCACACTCCGAGGGAGATGTCGATGATGCACTGCGTGATGGACTTGACAGGCGCGCACTACGCCTGTTACGAGCCACAGATGACGAGTGGTTGAAGTGGCTCGATGACGATAATTTCTGGAAGCCGGGATGGCGCGACGAGCCACGAGGTGAAGTCGAATGAGTAGCTCGGATATGCCACTTCTGGATGCATGGATTTTACTCTTTTTAGCGATTGGTGCGGTATCGATTTACTACTCACGGCACCAGCCATTTCCCGAGTATGGTAGCCGCTTCGGCTGGCTCAGTTTGGGATTGGGACTAGTCTTCCTAATCAGCCGGAGTGCACCGAGGGAAACAACGATTCTCGCTCCGGCAGTTGTCGCCGCAGTATTTGGAGGGCTAGCGGTGGTCTACGGAGTTAGGCATATGGTTGAAACCGAACGAGATGTGTTGGTCGCACCCTTCGGCGGCGTTCTGCTCTGCGTTGGAACAATGAGCCTGATGACCGAAGGGTGGGCTGGTATGGATCCAACATACCAAATCATCTCGTTCGGCGCCGCTTCGATAGTAATCCTCCTCGAAATTTACCTAGCATTCCGAGGACTGGTTGTCGGCGTGCAAGGTATCACTTGGTCGAAATCTGGCCTTCGGCAAGTCGAACGAGGACTTCTGCGCGGACCGCGTGGAGCGATTTCCCACTTTGAGCGATCTTGGGACATGGATGATCAGTGGTTGAACGCCATGAGTCACTCCGCACTTGCATTAATTCACCAACATCTCGATGACCAACCATCTCACAAGGAGCATGTTGCCGAACTCAAAGCAATCGGCGGCTGGGAGTCTGTCGACAGCGCTTGGACAGATGCGATAAAGACCTCCCTAGAGAATCTTAACGCATCTTCTAGAAGCCCTATTGCCGGCGGGGACGATTGAAAACGGTGAGGCCATTCGGGAGTTAGGAACATGGTCCGGATAACCAAGGTTCACACCGGCGGCGGAGATGGGGGGGAAACCTCTCTTGTAGATGGTACTCGGGTTGGGAAGGAGCATCCTAGAGTGGCAATCTATGGCACGATTGATGAGGCGAACGCGGCGATTGGGGTAGTCCGAATGGAGTTCAATAGAGAGGCATCTTGGCCCGCTTCAATGGAGGCGGATGAGATGCTGTTACGTATCCAGCAGGAACTCTTCGATGTCGGTGCTGAGTGCGCCTGCCCGCCCGGAGGAATACCGGAACAGATGTCGATAATCGGCACCGAAGAGGGCGAGAGGCTTGTGGCAGAAATGAACTCAATGCTCGAAGATCTCGAGCCTTTATCATCATTCATTCTCCCTACTGGCAGTCCCTCAGTGGCACATTTACACATAGCGAGAACGGTTGTTCGCAGGGCAGAACGTGAAGCCTGTGCGATGCGCGATGAAGTTCGACCTGAAGTCATAAGTTACCTCAACAGACTCTCTGACCATTGCTTCGTCCTTGGCCGATGGATTACAGCCAAGATGGGCGATGAGGAATCCCTCTGGACCCCACTTGGCAAGCGCGACTGAAAACCGTTCTCGCGCGCGGATTACGTCTCAAACAGTTGCCCCGCTCGCAGCCAAATATGTGCGGGCGTCACGCAGTAGAGCCTTCTCTTGATCGAAGGTCAGCTGAGTCTCGGCCTCATCGAAATTCAACCAAAGATAGTTCGTATGCTCATGTGAGATAGTCACATTCAACTGATTCGTTGTGGCGATGTACCAATACACCTCTTTGTCGATTTGCCGCCCTTTGTGATAGAATGAATATTCAGTGCGTTGGCGCCAACCGCTGTCGATTACGATATCGTTGATTCCGGTCTCCTCCAACAATTCGCGGCGAGCGGTTGTATGATGATCCTCATCACCCTCAACGTGCCCCTTCGGATATGACCAGTGGCCCTGAGGATATTGTAGCAATAGAATACTATCGTAATTGACTAGCACGAAGCCGCAAGACGTCTCCATAGGGTCTGCGATAGGCATCTTGCATATGTCGATTCTCCTTCTCGCGTCAACTGTATAATTGCTAAATTCCACCTTAGAACATCGATTATTTGGGGCATGGTGGTGAAGTTGGAGATTGCAAACAGATGATAGGGGGGGCGCGGCGCAGTCGCATGATGACTCACCGCGCACTCTCCCTCGACATCCGTCGAATTGTGACGGATTCGGACCTTGACGGTGTAGTAACAGGAGCCATTTTGCGACGTTGGTGGCCCGAAGCGGAGATTGTGTTTGGACATCCCGGCGCGCTCCGCGCGGGAATGCTCGACGAGCATATCGATCGGCAGACTGCTGTGTGTGATTTGCCGCGGCATCCGGCATGTGGATTGAGTATTGACCATCATCAATCGAATGCTCCGGATAATACTGATGATGGTACGGAAATCGACGAAGAGATGGTCATCGTTTGGAGACCGACGCTTTCTGCGGCGCGGATCGCTTTCGATTTGGTCGGTGAGGTCGCCGATGTTAGCGATCTCGCGGCACTTATGGAATGGGTCGACAAATTGGATGGTGGTGCTGTAACCAAGGATGAGTACCTCTCAGATCACCCAGTTGTCTGGTTGGGCCGTGTAATCGGTGGCGATGATGAGGTAGCGCTGGCAATTCTGGAGGCACTAACTCGGGGCGAGTCGGCTGAGGATATTCTTGCGTCGGAACGAATCGCCCCCGTGATGGTGGCTAAGGGGGAGCGTTATGCGCGTGCGGATGAATTGATACGCGAGCGCTTGGAAATCATCGATAGGCTCGCAGTGGTGCGATTGGAAGATATGGGCGTGCGCTCAAACGGGTACCGCGTCACCGCGCTCGCTGGCGAGGCTTGCGATGCCTGTCTTGTTGTTCACGGAGATGTTGGAGCAAGCTTTGGCGAGGAAGATCGATATCCTGTCTCAGCCTCTTTTTACACCAATTCATTCCTACATCGAGGCGGAGGAATCTACGATTTGACCCGCCTCGCAACCCGATTCGACCCTGATGGTGGCGGGCATGCAAATGCCTGCGGTTGCCGCATCCAACCACTCGATTCGGGCGAGAGGGTTGAGCGCGGAGTAGAGCACAGAGACATTGCAGAGAATCTTACAGAATGGTTGTCGATGTGGGCTCAGCGATGAGCGATCCATCCCACCAGCTCATCCGATGAGTTGTAGCAGGTAGAGGAAACCGAGGAAGGCGTGAATGAGGATTAGCCCCATCATAACATCCGATAACCTACCGTGCAAATCCTTCACACGTGCGAATGATTCACCAGCAGCCTTCTTCGCGCTGGTCTTGCGCCCAAGACTCCACAAATATGTCATCAACCCAAGCCCAAGTAAACCACCCCAACCATGGAAATGGCCAGGGATCAAGGTCTCGATTCCAAGTTCTTCACCAACCAGAACATCCGATGCGATACGAGCCAAGAAGGCGAGGCTGATGACGGCAATAACTAGGCGAAAAAGTCGCCCCCCCTCAGTCTCGTGGCGCTCAAGCGCAGCAGCCCTCTCAGCGCCCTTCAGTGCGATGCTCTGTTTGCGCCAATCGCGCTGCCGGACAAACTCTCGAATGACGAGCAGTGCCGCGAAGGGGTGGAGTAGTAGAACGAACACCTGTGTTGGGTCCACGAGTCGTCGCTGCATTACGGAGGTCTTGAGTTCTCTCTTTCACGCCTTGCTTAGCAAGGCGATGTGTTGATGTATGGAGGGAAGGGGCGAAAGGCTCACCGGAGTGATTTGGATTGGAGGATTACCTGCTCGATTGCGTCGAACAACTGCAGCGAGCAGGCGACGATCCGGGTAGGAGAAAACTGGAGGTCAGACGCCCAAAGGCGTGGGGTCTTCTGAGCCGAGAATGGAAAGCTTTGGCTTTGCTTGCTGCTGACAAGACGGCTCCTGAATCAGCCGATCCCGATGCTTCTGATACTCGCCCGGCAAGAGGATCTCGACGAATTGGACGAAGAGGTGGCCGTAGTGGTGGAACCAGTGCAAGGGATCGATTAGAAACTCCTCGAACGGTAATCGGTTCGAAGGAATCCCCCGCCTATCGACTCGCTGTCTTGATTGCTCAGAAGCAGAAGATGGGGGACTCGTGGAAGAGTGAGTGGGATGAAGAGGCCACTACCCTCCGTGTCGAATGCGAATCGGGCGTTCATCCCGTTTGGGAAAGAATGGCTCGAGAAGCCCCTATTCTTGCAGAATTAGGCCGATTTCCCATCTCAGAGGAAGATACTGTATCTGTCGATTCTCATGAATGGGTCATCCGTGCTGACTTCGATCCAATGGACCGTGATTCCTTGCTCGAGTGGTTGGATGCCTCTACACTAAACCTCGATATTCACCAGGCTTCAGCGATGCAGCAAATCATCCGCGACCTTCGTTCAGGTAGAGCACGACCGCGGAAGTGGAAGGCTTGGATGGATCCCGCTCTTCGCGGATTGGGTGGTGATGCGGCGGTTTTGGAAGCAATGCTGCTCGCAGCAAGTGAAGATACAGAGGCAATTTCGCTCTTCGCGGCAATCGATTCCGAGCATATTGCTGAGATTGCCTCGGCTCAATCTCAACTTCTCTCACTGAGAGTAGGAGATGGAGGTGAGTGGCGGGATGGCGTTACCAAAGATGGTGAAAATGCACTTTCGTCGGCGATTCGCCTTGAAGCTTGGAAGAAATTCGAGGTGGATGAGGACAGTGAGGTCGATTTCTTGATGGGTGGGTTGCAAATACTCAATGAAGCGGGTCTTTCCGCTCCCGACTCTCTCCGTTGGAGCGTCATCGAGGGCTTAGTTGGAGCCGGACGTTCCGACGAAGCATCAGGGATGCTCGATGGTTTGGATATCGATGGAGAGTCACAGATGCGCACTGCTCTGAGTCTAATCAATCAGATTGACGAAGGTGGATTGGTCGATAGAATCGTCAAGGCGATGGAGAAGGCCTCCGATGAAGTCGTTCTCACTGTTATGCGCGATGACGCAGCTCCTCTGAACATCAGGAAACGAGCCGCAAATATCCTCTCGACCAAGGAACTTGGAATCGAGGAAGAGGTTCTCGATATTCACACACTCTCAGCCGATGTTGGTGGCCTCAGCCGAGAATTCCTCGCGCACACAGAGCTCGCTTCGCAATTCCCTCACCGAGCTCTTCTCGTCTGGCATCTAATCGCTGCTTCACAAGCTGTGACGGTGCTCGAGGATCTCGAAATCATGCGCAGGCGAGCAATACTCGCTCTGGCGGATACTGATGAGGATGAGGTTTTGACCAGCGCGGCATCTTCACTAATCGCATTACTGAGCGGCATTTCATCTGGAATGGATGCTGTTCACGACAAGTTGGATTCCGACGGCGTGCTCGCTCTCAATGAAGTCCGTCGAGCTCTCTCTGCGGAAGGAGATGGATTGGTCCGAGAGAACCGAATCGAAACTCTAGAAGTGACTGTGATGAATGCTCAACTGACATATCTTGAGCGCAGCCTATTCACAGCCCTAGTCAACGCGCTTCGGTTGAATCGAGCGACGATGGATTTGCAGAGTGGAATAGAAGAACGGAGCGATTCCGCTCTGGCTGCTCTAGGTACGCTATGCTTGGATAACGAAGTGGCGATGCGTAGCATTCGCTTTGCCACCGATCTTGTAATCGAGCACGATGCTGCGATACCTGAGCTTGAGATGTGGTACAGACAGCACGACAATGGCTCTGCCGAGCATCAAACAGTCAGAGCCACCATCGCCCGTTCGAAGGATGATCGTATCAACGCGGCTCGTTCCTTCCGCGATGCGGCGATGAAGGTTCGGGACGACTTCGAGCGCTCTGCACTACTACTTCGAAAATCACTCATCGAATTCGCTCATGCGGGAGGTTGGAAAGAGGCTGTCAACCTGATCGATCATCACCCAGAATTGATCGCATCGGTGACTTCGAGATTCCAATTGTATCTGCGCACCTGTGCCGACGCGGTCGCAGGAAGAAACGAAGTCGCCACCCAACGCATCATCGAATACACCACCGAGCGAGAACCAGGGGACCCAGAGATAGATGGTATCGACAGAGAAGCTGTGAAGCGCCGACTCGAAGTTCTCGATCGGGCGCTGCGTTATGCCTCTGAACATAGACTACCGGAAGACCCATTCCGTGGAAGAGTGCTCGCAGCGCAGATGATGATGCGCCGAAGGGAGAGTAGTAGGAGAAGCGAATTGGAAGGTAGATTCTTGCTCGAACTCAATGAACGAAAGGACGTTCTCGAGATCACTCTCATCGCAGAGGAAGTTGCTGAAATATCTACAATTCGCGGTCTTAGAATGTTCGAAACTGCGATTCAATCAGGCAATTTTGATTTGCGGCAAATTCAGACTCTTGTCCGCTCACAAAAGGCCCTATTCCGCCGCCACAGTCGCACGATTCCAGTACGTCAGAGAAGTTCTCTCAACCACCTCGCGCTAAGGCCATTGGTGCTCGTCGACACGAATATCCTCATCGACGCACTGAAGGATGACCTGCTCAGTCAAATTTCACAAGATAGCTTCGGTACTTTCGACTGGACTGTTGAGAGGGCCTTTGTTTGGATGCTCAAGCGTAGGGCAAAGGAAGGCCGTGTTCACCTCTGCATCCCTTCCTCGGCACAAGGTGAATTCCTCAACCGTACTCGAAATCCCAAGGTTGCTCTGGCTCTGTTCAACGATGTATATGTCGATCGCAAATCCTGGGATGATACGGTTAGCCCTGAACTGTTACAGGAGCGGGTACAATCGGTTCTGAGGACCTTCGGATCGTTCAGGGCCGAGGTTGATGCTGAAGAGAAGGACGCCGTCGATCTCGACTCTTTCTTGGTTAGGCATTCTGCAATTTACGAGAAGATCTCTGAGGCTAAGCAATTGGCCCGAGATGATCCGCCTCCTCGCAGTGTGATCGATGGCCATGAGATTTACCCGGAGTTGGGTGATCTCGATATAATGCGAGATTCTGCTGTTCACGCAGCCTCAACCATCCCAGATGTTGGCTGCGTGCTGGTAGCAACACGCGATTCTGATTTCATGCTAATAGCGCGCGCGTTGCATGATAGCTTCGGATTTGGGGCGATTTGGACTGCTCAGCAATTGAATAGACACGTTAGTCGGCCAAAACAAGTATTATGAGCAACGTCGCTATCGTAGATTCAATGTGTACCACTTGTGGAGTTGTTATGATGACCCCGCCGGGTGAGAGAGATATCCCATCGATGCCATTGCCGATGGGTTGTTTTGTATGATTCTCTAACCGGAAGCGTCTCCTAATTTCCAGGCCGCTAAATACGGTTTACTTCGGAGCCATCGGTGGCTCATTTTCTAAGCAAGAGATTGCCCAAGACGGGCCATAATTACGGTCGCTGATTCGACGCTGTGAACCGTTTCAACACTCTTGCCCGCCGAGAAAAATTCCTTTTTCTTCGCTGTGCTTCCCTTGCCTTTTTCGAGGCGACGAAGTTTGGTGAAGGAAAGCAAATTGAGGAACATTCTAGCAGAGTGTTTCCAACGGCTTGAAAGCCATTTTCGCATCACCCAGCTATTTTCTTGCTGGTAGCCTTCAGAGCGAATTACCGATATCGGGACTCCTGTGAGTCGGTTGGTCCAGACGATGTCTTCCTCACTGGCATCGACGATCGCTTGCTTGTAATCATCTGGAGAATTACATTCACTCGTAGCGATGAATCGAGTACCCATTTGCACCCCAGCATAACCCATTGCCATGACCTCGGATAATTCCTCCTCACTACCGATGCCTCCCGCGCAGATTAGGGGAGTTTCAAGATCGCTTAGTTCGGCGTACATCGCTGCTGCTGAATCGGTTCCAAGATGTCCGCCGGCTCGGTTATTGACACAGATTAGGCCGTCGACTCCGCATTCGATTCCTTTCAACGCGTGCTTGCGTGTGGTCACATCGTGATAGACGAATCCACCTTTTGCGTGTACGCGCTCACAAACCCAATCGGGTTTTCCAAGGGAGGTGACGAAGAAGCGGATGTCTTCCTCAAGAGCGATATCGATCCATTCCGACATACGCTCAATGTACTTCTTGGAGCCTTTTTCTATGAGGGCGTTGAAGCCGATCGGTTGGTCCGTGAGGCTTCGAATGTAGCGGATTCCTTCTCGTAAATCCCAGCCGTGAACGTAGGTTAGCGAGACTGGCTGAAGGATTGCCATTCCGCCGCCATTAGCGGCGGCGGCAACTAGTTCGGGGTTCGAACATGGATACATTGCTCCGCAGATGATTGGGTGTTCGACTCCAGCGTGCTCGGTGAAAGGTGTACTCATTCCCATGTTTCTCCCCCACCTTGCGGTTCTACTGGTTCTCGCGAGCACGGAAGTTCCACTTGAACACCCACTCTGAGACAATGTCTCCATCCGAGTCGCGTCCGACAGCGCGCAGATCGAGATCAATTTTCTCACCGGTAGTAAGGGTCTCTTCGATCGCTGCGCGCGCGGCAGCAATATCTTCGCAAGTGAATACAATCTTGCCCTTCGCGCGCTTGACGAATGTCGCTTCTGTACCAACAACAAACATACGGATACCGCGCTTAGTAGTTCGCGAAATCGCAAATGGAACGACGCCTGTCGCAAGTTCGGCCGCCATACCTTGAGCCGCCCAGTACATCGTTTTGAAAGGATTTTGCGAGCGCCAACCGCCGGGTATAGAAGTCACACAGACTTCTTCATCAGCACGAACAAAACGCAATCCGACAAAAGCGGCCGAAGGCATCGAGAGAACTGTGAAAGCGCGGAAGCGCGCCCAGCCTGAAAGCCTCTTCAATTCGCTTTGAAGTCGGGCTTCATCGATCATTCTACTCAACTCACAGCAGGATTTGCACCGCCAGACATCAGCCTATCTACAATGCCGCAATAGCGCTCCATCGCCTCATTGACGGTGATTCCGCGCAATTTGCGCCAAGCACGCCACTTCGCCATTCCGGCCAAACCGTCTCTGATTGGTCGCGGGCTTCGGGCATCTCCTTCAGTCACCTGTTTGTAGAGCGCGTAAAGCTCCAACAGAATCATGTCGTCAGGTCGTTCTTTGAGTCTCCAAACTCGCTTCGTGGCACGCTCAAATCGCTTCTTCAAATCCATATTTCATTCCACCAATTTTGCTTCCAACCATCCCTCAACCAATTCAGCACGCACGGGCTGGTCAACAGTCGCAGTATGTGGCATACCTTCGATGAGGTGGATGGAGGAATTAGAATCGTTGGGATTGAGGTGCTCAGTTAGCAAGTCATAGTGGTCCAAGCCGAGGACCTCGTCCTCGGCTGACTGAATCACCAGAAAGGGCACCTTCGGAGTACCCCAATATGGTAGTTCAGAATTGGCGTATCGGACGTTTAGATCAGGGTGAATGCGTTCGTATTCGCGGCGCAGGACATGCCTCACCCATGGTTTTGCCATGACCATGCGCCCGGGTAATTTTTCGTCGATGATTTTGGGGAAGGAAGTGACGGGGGATTCGAGAATAATGCCCTGTAATTTTCCTTCCCACCATCCGGATGGATGACTGGCCAGACGGATGGTAATGAAGCCCCCCATTGAATGGCCATAAATCCAGACGCGATTGGGCTCAAAACCGAGGTATTGAGGAGCGGTTTCAAGCAGAGCCTCAGCGTCTGCGACCGCCTTCAATAGCGTCCAATCTAGGCGACCGTCCTGTCTTCCAAAACCACGTTGGTCGAGTCCGATGACATGAGGGCCGAGACCGTTCAGATGTTGACAGCGAGTCTCCCCACGACCGAGGGATGAACTGTAACCATGAAGATAGAGAATAAGGTCACGATTATCGTCGGCACCGGGCAAAACCTTCGCCTTGAGTTCCTCTTCACCCCAACCGTAGAATCTGATGTCGCGCCAGCGCTCATCTGTGACATCGACATAATTTCGTGTCGGCGTGGTGAATACTGACAGGTAGATTTTCCAATAGACGAAGAGCCATGCTCCAACTGGAATCGAAAGCCCGACAAAGAGTACGAAGGCTCGGTTATCTTTCAGTTCCGGCCAGAGCAAGATACTCAGAAATTCGATGGTGAAAACCAACGAGAGGATCGTTGGGATACTCGGAGTCCATCGAACTGGAGTCTTTGCATAAGCTGCCGCCCGGCGAGCCTTACGTTGGAACTTCTGCCGGCGGCCTTCATGAATCACATCATCGCCTCTGGATAATTCATCAAATCCTTGTGTCCAGCCTGGATGTTGGCTCCCAATGAGATGGTTTCCGGATAGATTCGGCTGAAGAAAACACGCGCACTAGCTAGTTTCGCTTGATGGAAATCAGAGTCTGGATGCTCGAGGCAGACGCGCGCCATCCTTGCCCACATGTACGCGAGCATGATATTGCCGAAGTAGCGGCAGTAATCGGTTGCGCCAGCCGCGAGGAAGTGGGGATTACCCATTCCTTGACTAATCATTAGCAAGGTGAGTTGCTGGAGGCCACGAACGCCTTTATGAAGCGGTTTGTTGAACTCCGCCATCTCCGGAATATCGCGGTTCTCCTCGATGAATTCGGCAAGAGGCCACATCAAATATCGCAGGTTTCGGCCGAGATCTTGAGTGATTTTACGGCCGGCTAAATCGAGTGCTTGGATTCCGTTGGTTCCTTCCCAAATCTTGGAAATTCGTACATCACGATAGAACTGCTCGACGCCATACTCCGAGCAATAACCAGCACCACCCATGACCTGCATACAAGTGCTGGTCGTCTCACAGCCGAGATCGGTGAAGTGGGCTTTGACGACGGGTGTGAGTAGTGCGATGAGCGCCTCGGCACGCTCTCGGGTTTCATCTTCATCAGAATGTAATTGATCGAGCAGCGTGCCTACCCAAACACCGAGGGCTCGGCAGCCCTCGTTGTTGACCTTAGCAGTGAGTAACATCCGGCGGACGTCTGGGTGGACGAGGATATTGTCCGCCGCCTGCGAAGGGTCGCGAATTCCCTTGAGGTCTCGACCCTGGCGTCGCTCTCGTGCCCAAGCGAGAGCGTTTTGGTAAGCGATTTCACCAAGTCCTAGACCCATCATTCCTGTCGCCAATCGCTCGCGATTCATCATCTCAAACATGAGCGACATGCCGGAGTTCAATTCACCTACAAGCCATCCGACTGAGTCATCAAAATTCAGTACACAGGTTGGTGAAGCATGCAGCCCCATCTTCTCTTCAATCCCTGAACAAGTAACTCCATTTCGGGCATCACTCAGCTCGCGAGAAAGCCCCTCAACGCTACCAGACTTCCAGTCTTTTGGCAATAATTTCGGAACGATGAAGAGAGAAATTCCCTTCGTACCCTCGGGCGCACCAGGAGTCTTAGCGAGCACCATGTGGACGATGTTCTCAGACAAATCGTGCTCACCAGCGGTGATGAAAATCTTCGTCCCAGTCACGCGATAAGAACCATCATCTTGCGGCACCGCCTTTGTACGAATAATTCCCAAATCGGTGCCAGCGTGCGGCTCTGTCAAACACATAGTACCGCACCAATGTCCATTGGCCAAGTATTCACCATAATGATCGATTAATTCCTGCACACCATGATTAGTCACCAACTCGTAGACACCGAGTCCAAGAGCAGGCACAACCGAAAGCGACATATTCGCTGAAATCGCAATCTCATCGACGCCGTTGCGAACGAATTGAGGCAAGGCCATACCACCATGTTCAGGTCTGCAAGTAGTGGCAAACCAACCTGCCTCGACACCTTCCTTCCAAGCATCGACGAATCCGCTAGGCATCGTCACCTCACCGGATTCGAAAACCAATCCCTCACGGTCTCCTACCTCATTGAGAGGCAGGAGAACTTCAGTGCAATAGTTCCCCCAACCCTCCATTACCATACGGATGAAGTCGCGATCGAGATCTTCGTGGCCAAGGCGTTTTGCTAGGTCCAGGACGTCAAAAACTTCGTGGAATAGGAATTCATATTCGTCGTAGGGTGCCTTGTAAACTACCATTTTCTCACCTCAATTCCTCAGCGGTTTCCCCTTCAAAACCATGTGCTCCATCCTTGCCAAAGTGGCTTCGTCACGCGAGAGTTTTGCTATTGCAGCGAGTTCCATCGCTAGGATGTCATCCTCGCTGAGATCATCGAGAATGTCTGTGTCACCGCCGGAGAGGATGTGAGCGAGCTCAGCGGTTACGACGACATCGTGTGGGGTGGCTTGGCCGGACCGAGCGAGGTCGGCAACCGCCATGTCAAGTGCGGCCTTCGCGGTTGGACCAGGGAGGTTGTACGTGTGCGGTTCTGGTGGAGTGTAATTTTCGGCTAGTTCGAGAAGAGTCGATTTTGCGTCGGCGATGAGGCGATCGCGGTTCATTGTGATACGGTCTTCCGGGCGCAGAAAGCCCATTCTTCGTGCTTGCTCGGCTGATTTGGCTACTTGGGCTGTGCCGATCATCTCGAAGGCTTGCATTACCGGGCCCATCGGCCCGCCGGCTGCTATACCGAAGTCGCGTAAGCGGGCGAGCATCTCCTTGCAACCACCCCATCCAGGGACGATTCCAACGCCTACTTCGACTAGTCCAATGTATGACTCGGCGTGGGCTTGTACGGCGTCGCAATGGAGGAGGACTTCTGCACCTCCTCCAACACAAACCCCAGTGGAGGCTGCTACTACTGGAACCTCAGCATACTTGAGTGCCTGATAGGCTTCTTGGCCGAGTCCGATGAACTCCTCTAATTCATTCCAAGCTGCGAGGTTTGCAGCGAATAGGGCGAGCCCGAGATTGGCTCCGGCACAGAAATTCTTACCATCATTGGCGATGAGAATGCCTTTCCAATCGCCGAAATCAGCCATATCGACCGCCGTGAGGATTATCTCCATCGAAAGTGGGTCCATTGCGTTCATCTTCGAATGGTATTCGATGAGTAGTACGCCATCGCCAGCATCCCATATGCTAGCACTGGCGTTGCGTCGGAGAGGCTTGCCACGGCGCTTGAGGTCAGCGACAGTGAGAGTGTCTGAACCTCTGACGACTTTGGCTCGCGTGCTACTCGGTGTAAGGCGATTGATTTCTGCTTCTTCTGTTGTGTAGAAGCCACCTTTTTCGGCTGCGAGAGCGATGAATTCTGGGACTGATTTACCAGCGGCTTCGAGGCGCTTAACGATGCTTGCTGCACCAATTTTATCCATCATCTCAAACGGTCCGAGCTTCCAATTGTAACCCACACGCATGGCCCCATCGATGTTGCTGATGTCCTCGGTGACCTCTGGAACGAGGTTCGCTGCGTAGCAGAACGTGTCTAGCAGTACCTCATTGACAAAGGCTGCACCTTCATCGTGGTGATCGAGAAGTCGGCCAAGTCCTTGTTTGGACATTTTAGCCGAGGGGAATGCTGCCTTGCGGTTGGCTACAACGTACTCTCCTGTGTTGAGGTTACGCGCTTCCTTGACTTTGCCACCACCCTCACGGTTGAGTCGGTAGAAGCCTCCCTTTCCCTTCCGTCCGGTGTAACCGTCGGCTAGCATTTCACGGATGATTTCGTCTCCGGCGCCAGCGATTTCGTGGAATGCATCCTCTGGGTGTAAGTGGGCTAGCATGCTTTCCATGACGTGGGGAATCAGGTCTATGCCGACGAGATCCATCAATGCGAAAACGCCGGTTTTTGGCAGGCCGATTGGTCGGCCAAGCATAGCATCGGCTTGCTCGACTGTGAATCCATGGTCAAGTGTCGCCTTGATGGCTCGTTGGACAAAATACACGCCCAAGCGGTTGCCGATGAATCCGGGTGTGTCGTTGCAGAATGTGACGCGCTTGCCAAGTTGGATATCACCGAATTCGGCAAAGCGTGCGACGACCGAGTCGTCGACTTCTGGCCCCGCCACGACTTCCAGAAGAGGAAGATATCGTGGCGGATTGAAGAAGTGAGTGATGAGGAATCGGCTGGCTATATCGTGCGGCATTCCGTGTGTCAGAGCCGAACGTGGCAGTGTTGAAGTATTGGATGAGAGTATTGTATTGGTACCCAGATGTTCTATCAATCTCTCGTAAAGAGAACGCTTTATTTCGAGGTTTTCAATGATAACTTCGACGACCCAATCGTAGCCTTTCAGGAGTTCGAGATGGTCCTCAATATTACCCGCAGTGATACGTTTTACATACGATTTATGCATCAACATCTCCGGGTCAGATTTGAGCATCTTGGTGATTGCTCCCTTGGCCAAAGAATCACGATCTTCGACTCCTTCCGGGACGATGTCTAGAAGCATTACTTCGCAGCCGGCATTTGCGCAATGTGCAGCAATTCCAGCGCCCATGACACCACTGCCAATGACGGCGACGCGTTCTATTCGGAGTGATTGAGTAAGCGTATCGTCCGCGCTCGCCTCATCGACTTCTGCCGCGGCGCTCTGCGACTCCGAACGATCTAATTTCGAACCCATTCACTCACCTCATTCATACTTCTCAAGAACGGTGGCGATTCCTTGCCCGCCACCTACGCACATCGTGGCCAACGCGAGCTTTGCTCCATTGCGCTGAAGCAGGCTAGCCGCCTTGCCGGTGATGCGCGCGCCACTAGCTCCCAATGGGTGGCCAAGAGCGATTGCACCTCCGTCGATATTGACTTTTGATGAGTCGAGGCCGAGTTCTTGGATGACCGCCAGGGATTGAGCTGCGAAGGCCTCGTTAAGTTCGACAATGTCGATATCGTCTAGTGTCAGACCGGCTCTCTCTAGTGCCTTGTTACTAGCTTCAACCGGACCTATGCCCATGAGTTCAGGCGCACATCCACTGACCGCTGTCGAAAGGATGCGCGCAAGCGGCTTGAGTCCATTTTCCTGGGCAAATTCCTCTGTGCAGACGAGGACGAAAGCCGCTCCGTCGGTAAGAGGAGAAGAGGTGCCAGCAGTGACCGAGCCAGAAGCATCGAATGCTGGATTCAACCCAGCCAGAGTCTCTGCATCAGTACCTGGACGAATGCAACCATCCTCGGACACTAAGCCATCATCTGTCTCTATGCCAACGATTTCATCAGCTAAATTGCCTGCTTCACGCGCGCTGCTCGCACGCGCGTGGCTCTCGATTGCGAAAGCCTCCTGGGTCACGCGGTCAATCTCGTATTTCACAGCCAAATTTTCGGCGGTAATTCCCATCGAGGTGAAGGCGTCGGGCGCTATATCGGACATACGTGGATTCGGCATCGGATTGAAACCAGTCATTGGAATCCGCGTCATTGATTCAATTCCACCGGCGATGAACGCCTCACCAGCGCCCATCGCAATTCGTCCAGCAGCATCATGGATTGCTTGCATGCTGGAGCCACAGAATCGATTGATGGTAACTCCCGGAACCGACTCGGGTAAATCAGTCAAGAAAGTCAGCATCCGCGCTAGATTGAATCCTTGCTCACCTTCTGGGAAGGCGGTTCCAACAATTATGTCCTCGACTAGAGTGGGGTCAAGCCCCAGTTTTTCGATCAATCCATCGACTACCATTGCAGCGATATCATCGGGGCGAGTGCGAGCGAGTCCCCCTTTTCGAGCAGGGGTGAAGGGCGAACGTGCGTATCCAGCGATGACTGTCATGTAGTCAGACAACACTCGGTGCAATAATTAAACCGTGGAGTGATAATAATCACAACGGCTACAACAAAATACAGTCGGTGCATTATACAACACCGCCGTGATAAGCCGAATTGCACTGGAAAGAAAGGTTTTTTCGACGAATAACAGAAAAAACACGAAACACAAGGTCGATTAACGGAAATTTCAATTTCTTGGCCAAAACGAGGGGCCGCCGGTTCGGCAATTCTTCCGAATGAAGCCGAGACCGGTTTCTGTCACATGTGGGAGGTGGGCCTCGTCGGGGGCCCGACCTCCTCCATCGCTGTGTTGCCACCCTCCTCTAGGCCCTCTGGAGTCTTCGATCTAACATCGAGACTCTATGAGGAACCATAGAGGAGGATGGACAAGTTGATTGCATTGCAGCGCAATCAGTTCTGTCTACGTCCAGCTACCAGCATCACTGCTCCGAATACAGCCAAGGCTGCGATTCCTGCTGTGAATCCAGGTAGGCTTGCATCATCATCATCGTCTGGTGTATCGATACTACCAGTGCCGACTACAATCTGACCCTCCATACCTGTAGTTGCGTGTGGCTCGCAAATGTAGTTGAACGTCTGGTCGACATCGAAGGTATACCTGAAGTCGACAGTGGTCATTGACTCACCACTGTATACTCCACCCATGTAGCGGGTTGTATCTCCTTCCTTGGCGATCTGTGCGACATTGTGAGCCATTGACTCATCAGTCCAGACCCAACAGACGGTAGCTCCGACATCTACCTCGAGATAGGGTGTGTCGTATGCCATACCAGATTCATCGATTCCGATTACAGCATCGCATCCTGTTGTGTCAGGAGCATTTGCTGGTGGCATCAGAACCTTGTCGATGACGTGGATGATTCCGTTTGATGCCATTACATCAGCAAGTATGACATTTGCATCGTTAATCATGACACCGTCTCCAACTGTGAAGGTTGCATCATCTCCATTGACCATGGTTGCAGTCATGCCATCAGTGACATCAGCGGCTGCGACTGATCCCGAGTAGACGTGGTATAGTAGGATGTCAGTCAAGGCTGCCTTGCCTTCCTCGTTGTCGAGTGCAGCTAGGTCGATACCTGCAGCGGTGAACGCGTCATCGGTAGGTGCGAAGACTGTGAACGGACCGTCTCCTTGGAGAGTGGTTAGAAGTTCGGCCTGCACTACAGCAGCTACCAACGAATTGTGGATTGTGGTTGCCTGTGCTGTCATTCCAATGTCTACCGCAGGAGTCCACATGTATGACTCACAGACTTCTTGGGTAACCATCGATAGGTCGTGGGACACTGTGTTGTAACAACCAGTGAATGTTTGACCATTCATTTCGTAGTCTACGACATACATGTATGCCATACACTCCTCGAACGATGCTCCGGCCACGAGTGTGTGGGTGGCCATATTGTAGCATATGTCTCCATCTTCTTCTGTTATGTCAGGTGCTGGCATCAGAACCTTGTCGATGACGTGGATGATTCCGTTGGTTGCCATTACATCCGCGAGGATGACGTTGGCATCGTTGACCATCACGCCTTCTCCGACTGAGAAGGTGAGATCATCGCCGTTGACTGCTGCTGCTGTCATTCCATCAGTTACAGCTGATGATGCGACACTGCCCGATACAACGTGGTAGAGCAAGATGTCAGTCAGTGCTGCCTTGCCATCCTCGTTGTCGAGTGCAGCTAGGTC
>DAFD01000072.1 GCA_002497895.1 Euryarchaeota archaeon UBA175 | reverse complement strand
GCTGCCTCGCGCCGAGCAGGCACCTGATGGATGCGGCGCGAGCATCCCCTTCTCAGGGTCCTCGACCGCGAAGCCGTGATTTTGGCTAGTGATGTAAACCCGCCCAGACTCGAGATCAACGACCGGTTGATTGGCACCGCGATGGCCATAGCGCAACTTGTAGGTACGCAGGCCAGCGGCCAAACCCATCAATTGGTGACCCAAACAAATCCCCATCACGGGAAGGCCCGTACGGACAGCTGCGGCAAGTGTATCACGCGCAGTAGTAGCAGCGCCTGAGTGGGCCGGATCACCCGGCCCGTTTGAGGCGAAGAAAGCGTCTGGCTCCCATTTGAGAATCTCATCGAAGGTGGTGGTTGCGGGGCACCAAACTACCTCAAAACGCTGACATAATTCTCGTAGGATATTGTATTTGATACCACAGTCAATTGCCGCTAATCGAGGTAGTGGCTTTCCAGTATCATCCACTGCACCGGGGTTGAGAATTACCGCTTCCTCGCAGGTCACTTCAGCGACGAGATCCTCCGCATCAGGCGGAGTCAACTCATCAAGACGGACGAGCATCTCTCTCTCCGCCTCGGCCGGACCAAAGATGCAGAGCACCGTGCCGTGCTCGCGCACGCGGCGAGTAAGCTCACGCGTGTCGATGTCTTGGATTCCGGGAACTCCGTGCGCGAACAGTAAGTCATGGACGCTGCCGATTGCATGCCGGTGGTCTGGATTTTCCATCATCTGACGACAGACCACCCCACGCGGCCACACTCCAGCGGATTCAGATGTGCCCGCGTGAATACCATAATTGCCCAGTAGTGGCCAAGTGAAAGTCAAGACTTGTCCTGCAAAGGAAGGGTCAGTAAGACTCTCCTGATAGCCAGTCATTCCAGTGGTGAAGACCAATTCTCCTTCTGCGATAACCGGAGCTCCGAATAAACGACCACGATAACGCGTTCCATCGGCTAATAGCAGCAATCCGTCGGCTCCAGAAGGAGGTTCTTGAGTGACTGAATCAAGCAATGTATCGGCCGCATCGGTAAATGATGGCGGGTTTTGAACTCCCGAAACACCGGCGCCGGGAATGAAGCCCCTCACGGGAGCGTTCCCCGACATCAGCGATACTGCCTGAATAAGCCTCTTAATCATTCGCCGAGGGATAAATCGGTTGAACTCTCAAGACTCCTCTAATTAGAGCAGTCATTAGTCGTCGGAAGTGATGACTTTCTTACGATCTAAGCTCGGCACCACTTTGATTTCACCGCCAGCAAAACGATCGCTCTCTTCCAGTGGGCCAACGAAAGATTCCAAGAAAACTCCTAGCGCTGAGACCTCAGAATGTGGCTGATTTCCGACTGAGACGTTGTGAGTTGCTAATCTGAAAACCTCTCCAGGGACCTTCGTTCCACCAACGACTACTACCATTGGACGATTCCTCTCAAGGACACCCACTGCTTCTCTCCAAGGCTCCCCATACATCGTAAGATGAATAATCACGCCCGGCTCACCATCGCCGGCATTTTGGGCGAATCTGCGAAGCCAGGCCAGAGGCTTGGCTTCGTAACGGCACTCGAATGCACCGCCGAAGCGAGTCGTTACAGAGCGCCAAGTCTCGAGTGCCGACTCATCCTCTTCACCCGCGAGGATAACCTCGTCAGCACCGAAAGCCCTCGCGGTCAAACCAAGATGACTGGTGATGCGCTTGTCGCGCTCACGTCGATGACCCAAGCGCAGGACCGAGATTCGTTGATTGCCACCAATTGGTAGGCCCGTGCTATCGTCGGTCACGTTCTCACGCGGCCGGCCCGACTTCATCAGCCTGACCCTCATCACTAGAACCGTTGAAGGCCGGCATCAACTCAACAGGCATGTGAATCATCTGGGTTCGAACCCATTGCAATAGGATGGAATCGATGAACAGCTTGGCGGAGTAATGAATCATCACTGCTAGAGCCAGCAATCGAAGGCTGCCAAACATCGCAGTCTGAGTAGAAACATGATCTGTCAGCAAGGCGAACCCAAAGGGTTCGATAATGTAATACAGCGCAAGGACGACTAGAAGACCTCCGATATTCGACATAGATGCATGTCCTCGCTCTCTCCCAATACTCCACACGACTGTAGCGAGGAATACCAGTCCGGGGACGATCATCGCGAGAGTTGCGAAGTCGAATTCGCCCAAGAGTGAGAGAGGGATGTCTGCATTGTTCAATTCTGTTGCTCCCTTTCCTACCGCTATCCACCAAAACAGTCCAGACATCATCAAAAGAACGCCGGAAAGCCAACCTCGATTAGTGATCATGTCGCGGATTTCATGTCTATCTGACGGCTGTAATCGCTGCAAAATCGATTCCATAAGTTCGAGGGAGTCATTCGTCGGAATATCCTCCTTTGCTGCAGCAGCGAGGCCCTGTTGAGGGTTGATGTCGCCGGAATCTACAGCGTCGTCGCCTAGAACCATCGCCGGATTGCTGCTCCGTCACATCATAAAGGGTGCGTCGAATCCAAGGCATGAAATGGCCGACTGGAGACCCATTCTAAATCGCCGAAGCGATGGTTTTCCACGAATTATGGGTATTCTCAACATCACTCCTGACTCGTTTCATGCG
>DAFD01000058.1:23532-26373 GCA_002497895.1 Euryarchaeota archaeon UBA175 | reverse complement strand
GTCATTGGGGAGTCTATTCCGCCTCTGGCTATGGCAAGGATTGTACGACACATAATGAAAGTAGATGGGAGAATGTCACACCTCAATGACACCCAATCGCTTATGTCTATGTGATTGTTGTATTAGATGTGAATCCTCGTCGTGTTGCTGGCGGTCGCGCTGGAAAGCTAGGTGGTCATCGATTTGAGAATGAAGTGGCGATGAATCTAGACCTTCCTCCAGAGTCAGTCGACGGTGGAAATCGGACCAAGATAGACATCGATGGTGCTCCTTACAGTTGTAAACACGGAAGAATCAGTGTGAAGAATCCCTCTGGAATCAATACTCAACTTTTCCTCACGACACCTAATTCGTTCTTGAGCAGTTACGATGTTCCACGAAATGTTCGGGGATTTATCGGACTGTTCTTCGGACAGCCGGATCTGGATGAATTGTATCGGCTTTGCAAGAACTTTGGCGTGGAAATTGATTCTCTAGATGAAAATAGTGAGATTCGTAGACAGAGAATTTTGGCCCCAAACATTCCTAAAAATATTACATCTGAGGCTTTACAATGGCTTAATTCTCAACATCGCGAGATGTTCAGATTACTCTTTGAGAGGGGCTATCGAGACTGGAATGGACGCGTTGACACTCTTGCTTGGGCTTGGTCGAAAGATGATGTTGACTCTGTTGAGTATTATCCGATGGAGAAGCTTAGAGAATTGTATCTCAGATCCAAGTGGGAAGTGGCACCAAATGGCTCCACCCTATGGTGTATGGTGGATGGAAAGAAGCTACTACACCTCCAAATGAAGGGTAGTGGTAAACCGAAGTACATCAGTTGGGGATATCATGGGATGATGTTTCATATTCATTCGACTGGCCTCAAGGTTCTAGATTTGGATGATTGAAATGCAGAGGTGCGGTATCGAGGAGGTCGCAGCCTCTCTGAACTCTGAGGATGTCACTCTAATCTTGGCCCTCAGAGAATCGGAAGACACAGAGATTGTACGGCTTCGCGAGCTTGCTGAGAGCAAAGGTATCCCAGTCATTGAGGGTTCCAAGAGTGACCTGTGGAGGATGGCTCGGCGTAATGATGGTGATGAGCCACCGGGGATTCTCGCACTGGTTGGAAGAAAACCAGATGCGAGTGTCGAGGAGGTTTTCTCAGCCGGAGGACTGGTGTGGCTTCTGGCGGGTGCGCGCTATCCTGTCAACATCGGTTTCACTATCCGAACTGCAGAGGTCAGTGGATCTGATGCGGTATTCGTTGATGGAGATCTCAATCATGATGAGCGAAAGGCTGCTTTTCGGGCCTCGATGAAGGCTCACCGGTTCATGCCAGTTCACTGGGTGGATGGAGATGAGATAGTCGCCAAGGCTCGCGCGGCTGGGTTTAGGGTGATCTCACTCGAGGATACTGGCGACAAGGGGCCATGGGAAGAGGATCTAACTGGTGATGTCATGCTGGTGGTGGGTGGTGAGCGGGATGGAATTCCTGACTCCATTCTCAACGCATCGGACTCGGTGGTTCGTGTACCGATGGCTGGGTTCGTCCCCTCGTACAATCTCCAGGCTCCTATGGCAGTAGTCGCAGCAGAGGCTCTCAGACAAAGAAGCAACTAGATGAGTTTCAGTTCTCCATCCAGTGCTACTCCCGGCTCATGAGTCACAGGCTCCTCTCCCTTTCGTATCACTACGGCCTTGTTGCCCAGTAACTCGTAGCGATTGTCCCTGCACCTGAGGAAAGATCCCTCATACATTCCAATAACGGGAGTGTCGTGAGTCTCATGGAACTCTTTCACTCTCCTCGCCCTAGTCTCTCCGAAGTGCTGGATGTAATCCCCGTCTTCACTCTCGCGGTACCAGATTCCACCGGGATGGTAGTGCGGGTTAATCTGGAACGGAACTACTCCGAAGGTCTCGAAGGAGGGTACCATCTTGACTGCCATATCGTTGGTGGTCTGCATACTCGGGCATGCCACATTGGCTCCAGCACTCACTCCCGCATAGGGTACTCCACGCTCGAGAACAGCTTCACGCACCGCATCAATCAGTCCCAACTCATGCAGCTTGCTGACCAAAAGCCAGGTATTGCCACCGCCCACATAGATTCCTTCCATCTCTTGTATTGCAGATAGTGGATCATCGCACTCATGCAGGCCAACCAACTCGTATCCAGCATCGCCTGCGAACTCGCGCATGCGTGCGGTGTATCCATCATAGTCGTTGGATGCGAATGGTACGAACAAAACGCTCTGGCACTCAGCGAAGTTCTCGGACATCAGGACACTATACACCTGCCTGCGCTCTTCAGTACCTATTCCTCCACTTCCCAAAACCGCCCTCATTCATTCACCCCTAGTGTTGACTGGTCTTCTCGACCTCGGGTGGCACCATGAATACCAATGCTACACCAGATCCCACAACCAGTATCCCGCCTATCCAGTCAGCGGTGCTAAGGGTCTCTCCGAAGATAATGAATCCGTAGAACACCGCCACTATGACAGTGAGATAGGAAAATGCGCTAACCCAGGCTGCATTGGCTTTCTGATATGCCATGGTGATTCCGACCTGGCCTCCCCCTGCACCAATGCCAATTCCGACTAGAGCGGCTAGAGTCTTGGTATCCAAGGAAAATAGGTCTGGTGCGGCTTGTACTATGCTTCCTGCTACACTGGCAATTGCAAACCAGAATACGACGGAAGTTGGAGAATCAGTTGTGCGCAGCTCTCGCACATACATGTAAGCGAACGCAGCGAAGAAACCGGAGCCCAAAGCGAGTAGAGCATCCGGGTCGACTGTACCCAATTCAGGAGAGACGATGAGGACGATTCCAGCGAAGGCTGTGAGGACCAA
>DAFD01000058.1:22309-23156 GCA_002497895.1 Euryarchaeota archaeon UBA175 | reverse complement strand
TGCCACAAACAGCGGGGCTGTGTACTGCAGAGTCACTGCTTGTCCAATCGGAATCCTTCCTAAGGCAGTGAAGTAGAGGATCATGGCCGTCAAACCGACTGCGCATCGCAGAAACATGGTCTTGCGGTTGTTGACTCTCAGAGTGATACCGCGGCTGGCTGCAAAAGCGGCCACTGCGAAGGCGATTACTGACGAGCGGACCATGATAATCATCCAGACATCAGCATGCATGCTGGTCCACTTGACAAGTGCGTTCATTGTACCGAAACAGAAACTGCCGAAAATCATCCAGAGTACAGCTGCCCTAGGGGCATCAGAGGCATCCAGTCGCTCCTGCATTCTACACTAGGTCCCACCGGCGCTCTAACACAGTTGCCATAGCTTGGTAATCCTGACCACCCGGACTGCGTGGCTCGTGCAGGTGTATCGGGATGCCGTGACTGGGTGCCTCGGCGAGCTTGATGTTGCGCCTGATAGCAGGCTCTACAACCAACTCCGGGAAGGCCTCCCTAACCTCACTCGCGACCTGCTGGTTGAGCAGGGTCGGAGCGTGCATCGTCAGAAGAACTCCGTCGACCCCGAGACGCGGGTTGAGCAGTCCTCGAACTTCTCTGATTGTGCCCGCCAGTAGGGCTAGACCCTCGAGTGCGAAGTACTCGGTCTGAACCGGGATTAGGATTCCATCACTGGCTACCAGTGCGTTGATTGTGACGAGTCCGAGGGATGGTGGTGTGTCGATGATGACGAGGTCATAATGAGGTAAGAGTGGAGCTAATGCTTCGGTTAATCGGCGCTCTCTGCCAAGTTGTCTGAGCATCTCCTGTTCTAGACCGACGAGGGTTCGATC
>DAFD01000058.1:15694-21927 GCA_002497895.1 Euryarchaeota archaeon UBA175 | reverse complement strand
CATTCTGGGTTCAGCATGAGGTCACGCGTAGTAGTTCGTACTCGGGATTTGTCGACGCCGAGTCCGGTTGCACAATTTCCTTGAGAGTCGGCGTCGATGACGAGGACTCGGTGACCGCGAAGAGCAATCTGAGCTGCGATATTGATGACGCTCGTGGTCTTACCAACTCCACCTTTCTGATTGATTACAGTCACTACACGTGCTCGACCTTCAGGTGTTTCTGGACCCCTTGGAAGGTCGAGTGGTTGCCTCGCGCGGGCGGTACTGATTTCATCAACCGCGTCGAGTGAGGGTAATCCACGGTCCTCCTCAACCTCAACGAAATCAGCATCGATGATGAGCGGAGCAGCGCCCACTTCGGGCAATTCGTCCCGCTCTTCATCGAGTGTCATACGAGCGCCTGCGGCGCTCGAGGGCGTGTTGAATGTGCCGCCAGTTTTGAGTTGGCTCAGTAGCGTTCCAAAGCCCTGGCCGGCTCACCGGCCAACGAATCAGTTAGGCGCCCAATAATGGAACCAACCAAGCATCTGAGCGTTCTCTGCATCCATCGCGAAAGTCACAGTATGTTCGCGATTATTGCTATCGGTCCAAGTCTTATCTGCACCAACACTGACTGCACCTTGGCCGATACTGACCGGAACGATGTCGAAGATATCATTCTCCTCGGTCACAGTAAGCCGATATCCATACTCGACATCGTCCGCCCACTCGCCCGATCCATCGTTGATATATTGGCTCAAAACGGGGTATCGAGAGCTTGTCAGAAGTCTAGACTCGAGAGCCTGCATGGTCAAAGTATCAGGGATTGCGTTGCGATTCCATTGCACTGACCCATCGTCCATATCTTCGTCATCGATGAGTACGCAACCTCCGTCTCGCTCGCGTACAACGGTCCAACCTGCTCGCTCATCCTCAGTCACCCAGGACATGTTCCACTGCGATGTTCCAGAGACTAGGGCCGTCGAGGCCTTCCAGACATATCCACCGGCCTCGATGGCGGTGGCCACACCGCTCGATGAGTAATTGGCCACCGTACATTCCAGCGCCGATTCAAGATCCCAGTCACGTTGCTGGCTCTCATCAGGCATTGCTACTCCCCAAGAACGCTGGGCGCTGGTTCCGGGCCGGTCTTCACCAGGCCCGGGCTTGCTTGTGTAATCTGCTAACCAATCGATTGCGCGCGCGCCGTTATCATTGCTCGTCGCGCGCATCGAGAAAGAAATCGTCACCCTTCCATCAGGTAGAGCCGCATCGGAGAGCGAGGATTCAATCAGTCCGCACTCGCTCGATTTCTGACTTTTGTCGAGTACGATACTCGCATCTTGCTGCACTGGCCACGGCACGCTGCTCTTGACTAGCAAATCCAAGTTGAGGTGCCCATTGCAGGCATCAAATTCAGGATGCGACATCGAGATCGGATAGACGAGGCCATGGACTCCGTCATTGATCTCTTCACCAACAGACCAAGACCACTCATCACCATCAGCCGAGGTTGAACCGGAGGTCAGTGAGGCATCGCCAAAGAATTCGTGCAAATCTAGAGGTGTCAAGGGAAGCAAAACGTAGGAAGTGGCAACTCCTAATCCCGAAATCGAATCGAGCCCAAAGGTCGTCGCTTCAAGATTCGTAGCGCGGTTATCGACATCGCGAATCGTCAAGTCTGTGCTCGTTCGAATCAGCTGCTTATCGCCGATATCTGTCCAAGTCAGCGTCGTCATATCGACGTTATTATCCTCAAGAATCCAACCTGTATTACCGCATTCGTCGGAACTTCTCCAAGTCTTTCCATCGAGGTCAATATTCATCGAATGAGTAAGGACTTTTTCAGCGGCGAGATGACTTCTACCATAAGCGTCCAAAGCGCTTACTGCGCCGATGTATTGTTGGTCTGAGGGGTGGATAATTTCACTTGATGAACCCCCCCGAATACTGATACTTCCAGAGCCTGAAGTGATGTCTGCTGTGAGCTCGCCGCAGGCATCATCGAGTGCTCCTCCTGCGGCGTTTCGGAATATCGCAACCATGTCGTCACCCTCTACCTGGATGCTCGAGGTTCCGATGTTGAATTGCATGCTGTCTCCATAATGGAGGCTTCGCGCTTCGAAGGATGAGTCCTGTTGCAGGAACAGGGCGAAGCCGATGGCACCGATAATTAGTGCAACAATAGTGACGGCGCCGATGACCTTCGGTGAGAGCTCAATCGAAGATAGGCTTGGGATGGTGATGGTGATCGATGCCTCTGAATCGACTTCAGGCACGATTTCGTCAGCGACGAGAGTCGTCGCTCCCTCTTCGGCTAGAACACCGTCAGTCCAAGGGTCATCATCCTCTTCTTCGAGGATAAGCGCGGGAGTCTCTTCCTCGAGGATGATTGTATCGACCACATCAGGCTCGACTGCAAGGACTTCCTCAGGCGCGGGTGGTTCTTCGATTTCGGCCTCTATGATATCGGCTTCGAAGACCTCGGCCTCGAGCACATCGGGTTCTGAATCCTCGTCGATTGCCGGCTCGGAATCAGGTATTCCACCGCCGCCGGCTTCAACTCGAGCCAACAGACGATCTATCGCGTCGCCCCTTCCTTCGTCAGAAGTTGGTAATTTCTTACTTGGCTCGGCAATCGGAGAAGTACTCTCCTCGCCGAGCAATCGGTCGATCAGTTCGGTCTTATTCCCCGATACGAAGAGTCCGTTCTCCTTGCAGAGTTCCCGCAGTTCGGATACCTTCATCGCCGATAGTGAATCACGGTCCAGACACATCCCTCCTGCTCATCGAACGCTCGGCAGTCTCGCTGCGGGGCTTTCAACCCCTTCGGCGTTCCGCTTTGCGGAACGCGGATACGCACGCGTGCGAGAGACCGCCGAAACCGTCTGAAACACTGCGATTAGGGGGATTCTGGAGCGGAGAAGGTGATGATGCAGAATCAAGGTCCAGCCGTCAGACTCAAGAACGGTTGGCGGTCGGCCGGAGATATGGACCCACGCTTGGTCATCCTCTCACGCGGCCCGAGGTTGTACTCGACGCGACGTCTCGCCGAGGAGGCGGAGAAGGCTGGTTGGGCAGTACGGATTCTCGACCCATTGTCTCTGACTGTGGTTGTCGATGAGAAGGGAGGTCGCATCTTCCACCGCGGCTGGCCAGTCGAGTGTGAAGCAGTGATTCCACGAATCGGATATTCGATCACGCGCCGCGGTGTCGCCATAGTCAGACAATTCGAGCAGATGGGAGTAATCATCCTCAATCCATCTCTTTCGATTCAACAAAGCCGAGACAAGTTGCTTGCCAGCCAATTGATGGCCGACGCGGGCGTTCCAATTCCAGTCACTGCGCACGTGGCTTCCATCGAGGACACCGATCGCGCCATCGCGCGCGCTGGTGGTGTACCTTGCGTGGTCAAGGCTACAGAAGGCACGCAGGGTTCGGGTGTCTTCCTTGTCGATAATCACCAGCAGGCTCACCAACTCGTGCAACAGATGCTCGAGCGAGGAATGCGCCCGTTGGTTCAGACCTATATCGAGGAATCACACGGTCAGGATATTCGAGTTTTCGTGGTCGGTGGTAAGGTAACCGCCGCTATGCGACGCCGTGCTTCCGGTAGTGAATTCCGCTCTAATTTCCATTTGGGAGGTCGCGTCGAGCGCGTCCATCTCAGTGAGCTACACAAATCTGTCGCGCTCGCTGCAGCCAATATTCTAGGAATGGATATCGCGGGTGTAGACATGCTTGAATCCCGCGATGGTCCTCTCGTCCTCGAAGTCAACTCAAGTCCAGGACTCGAGGGTATCGAGGGCGCCTCGGGCGTCAATGTCGCAGCAGCCGTAGCCCAGCACCTCGACGCGCGCCTATCTGCAGTCCGCGAACAAAGCCGCGCTGAGGCGCAGTTGCCCGATGATACAGCGCCGGACAACACTCTGCTAACAGAGTGAAATCGACTCAAATCCAAGTTTTTGGAACTTCAGAGTCGAGCCGTATGGCTCCATCAAAAATCGCCCATACGGCGATTCCAAGCACGCCCACAAACCGGAGCCGAACGGCTCGCAGCATCAGAAGCATTCAAGTCGGGATAGACCCACTTGGGTTCGCCCGTATGGGCAGGGATGCACCCGTCGTTCGCGACGGAGAGAGGCGAGGGAACGCGATATGGAAAGTGATGATGGAGGGTTTGCTGGCCGAGAGGCTAGGCAGGGGCGGTTCGATACTTCCTCCATTCAATCGGTTCTTCCCACACGCTTGATCCGCTTAGCCGCACTTCCTTGGTTCGAATGCTGGACCGGACAATTGCGCGCTGAGAAGAAATCGCAACATACGATTCGTGCTTACACGGTGGCAGCGCGCGGGTTTTCGACAACTGCACTACCGGATGAGGATGAAATTGATTGGAATGAAGCTCAAACGATTCCTGTCCGTATTTTCTATGAGCGCGCTGATCCTTCCTTCGGTCGCATCGATTCTTGGTTGAACGGGCTTGGTGAGATGCGACCGGCTACGATTAACGCTAGAATTGCAGCCGTTTCTCATCTGATGAAATGGCTTGGACATTCAATTCCAGAGTGGGTGCAGAGGCCGG
This sequence comes from Euryarchaeota archaeon UBA175, assembly GCA_002497895.1. Classification (GTDB taxonomy): domain Archaea; phylum Thermoplasmatota; class Poseidoniia; order Poseidoniales; family Thalassarchaeaceae; genus MGIIb-O1. The sequence continues at coordinate 17,363 of DAFD01000058.1, read as the reverse complement.
CGCGCAGGCGCCCTCTACCGCGACCTTTGGGCCGGTCAGAGGTGCTCAAAGTGCGCTCCGCGGCTCTGAGAATGGAAGACCCGTTAGCTCATCCTGTAGTCACTACAATGCTAGACACTGGCTTGCGGGTCTCCGAATTATGCAATCTCGACCTCGACGATGTCGATCACGATGACCTGTCTGCTTTGGTGATTGGAGGCAAGGGTGAGAAGGATCGGACTGTGCTCTTCACGAAGTCTACTACTGAGGCTATTATGGCTTGGAATCCAATTCGTGCTCTTCGTTCGAATCTCATCGATGATGAGGATTCTGAGCGATCGCTATTCTTGTCGAGTCGCGGTCGAAGAATCAATCCGCGCTCGATTCAGAAATTGATTGATAGATTGGCCGATGAGGCTGATATCCCGCGCTCTCGTTTGTCTCCCCACACTCTACGCCACACATTTGCTACCGGTTTACTGGAGCGTGGGGCTGATTTGGTGACTATTCAGCGCTTATTGGGTCACGCTAGCATCGCTACTACTCGCGTGTATCTGGAGATTAGTGACCAGACGCTGCGAGAGATCTACCACAGGGCACAGCGTCTGCCGGAATTGGCCGAGTTTGAGGTTGATTCCACAGTCGAGAATGAATTGGAAAGCGAATTAATCGAAGCACCACCTACAATTCGCCAAGATTGAAGATTTACTTCTTAGCTGGATTTTTCTTATTTGTGCGCTTATCGACCGCTTCTGGCCCTTGCCATTCGCGGTCGGCAGACACCATATTTCCAGAATGCCCCGACACTGGGCAAGGTTTGCCTGCTCGGCATCGCGAGCAATTGTCCTTCGGTGGGATCTCGACGACTTTCGTCAGTCGCCCATACTTCCGGCGCGGCACGCGAGGCTGTTCGCGCCGGCGGGACTTGAGCATTCTCACATGCGCGCAAGATTCAACGGGGAGTCTGCAGAGCGTCGGGTGTGGAGCCGAACGACGAGGCAGAGCCAACGGGCACCATCGGCCTCGACCCGAACATCACTATTCTGTGGGCTCAGGTCCGCGAAGGACAGCCACAGATGTCAATAGATGTCGAAGGGCGACTTCGCCCTGCCGGTATCAAAGGCAATTCGACAGTCTATATTGGCGATGTTGCCCGAGCAGCACTACGCTCTCTTGGACCGGCAGATCCACCGCTTTTCGTTGCACTTCCAGCCTATGACGAACAACGCTGGCTGTTCTCAACGGATGCGGGCGATGTCTCAATGCGCCTGCGCTCAGAATCATACTGGGGATTCGGATTGATCGCCCGCTGCTTCCTCAACCGCATCGAACTCACAGGCCCTCTCGCGCTCCGCGCCCGTATCGTCCACGATATCGCAGCAAGCCTCGGACGCAATCCATGGGAACCGGCATGGTCAGCCCGCTTCACCAAGGTCACTGGGGCTGAATCCTCAGAGCATCGTGCTGCTTGGGAGGGATTGATTGATCACGCGCGCTCGGACATGAATGAGGAAATCACCACTCTGTCCGAGCGAATCGCCAGCCTGAGAGGTACCGAGAATATCGATGGAATTCTAGATGAGGCTGTCCAGAGTTTGGACGAGGCGCGTGCTGCATTAGCAGATCACAACGCGCCGGCGGTCGAGCGAGCGCTCGGTCGAGCAACCCAAGCGCTCGTCGAAGCCGACCC
>DAFD01000058.1:5772-15294 GCA_002497895.1 Euryarchaeota archaeon UBA175 | reverse complement strand
GAGGAAGTAGAGGCTTCGCACCTTCTCGAAGATGAGGTTCCACTGGTCGATTTGACCGAAGAAGAATGATCAGACAATTCCCGAAAGAACGTCGCCCATCCATGACCAAACGCCATGCTGCTGGAGATAAATTGCCAACGAAAACACTACGCAGACAGTATAGACCAAGCCCTTGCTGATCTGGATGGCATCCTCCGACTCCTCGTCGAAGTAGCGAATTAGACCAGCAGCCTGCTGAATCCCACTGCCCTTCTTGTCCTTAGCCATCGGGCCGTCGCACCTGCCTGCACTATATCAACGCGGCGAAGGTAAGGGAAAGTGCTGCATTCAACTGAAAGTGACTACTGAGCGGCGATTATTCATGGGTCGAGCGTTTCGATGAGGACACAGCCTCCGTCGAGTTCGACGATGCGCGACGCTGCGTCCATCGCAGCGTCGATGCCAGCAGTCATGAGAATCTCACGACGGCTACCGGCAGACGATTGGAAAACCAATCGATGTGAGAGTGTTCCGAGGACATCTCGGTCGACCACTTGCCAAATCCACTCATCACGGTCGACCGTGATTAGCGCTTCAACTGGTGCGAGCGGCCCCTGCTCATGTCCATTCTGACGGGCCCGCTCGACAAGCCCGACGAGTTTGCGAGTCGCCTCTCTTTGGTCGGTTCGATTCGGTGTAGTTGGATTTCTCGCGATTCTTCTTCTCAGTCCAGTCATGTGCATCCCATGCGACTTACGCCGCGGCTCGTGAGCGCTGAGTTGGAGGTTTAACCGTTTACGATTCTGTTCGCTTCGGCGAGGCGAATTAGGAGGGCTGATTCTCTCGCGGGAGCCAATCGCTTGATGTTCAAGTGGTGGGACGGATGGCCTGTGCGAGAGGAGGTCGATTGGGCCGTGGCTGCGCGCAGCAGCCTGCTGTTGAAGGCGGTCAGCTGCTGGCGCTCTGATGCTGACTCTTGGTTTGCGAACGCGTACGAGAGATTGCCTGAAACCGTACGCGTCAACCCATTATCTGATGATTCCGAGTGGGTTGAAGATTGGCTGAAATCGGTTGATTGCAAGCCTATTGATTGGTTCAAAGGGCCAGGCTCCGCATGGCAGATGCCCTTCGAAAGAGGACGAGCCGAAGGGGATGTCAAGTCGATTCTAGCCGCCCTCCACGAGACCGGGCGCTTGACTCGTCAAGAGGCGGTCTCGATGTTACCAGTGCTGGCGCTTGATCCACAACCGGGTGAAGTCATCCTCGACATGTGCGCCAGTCCCGGTTCTAAGACAACTCAGATTGCAGAACACCTCGGCGACTCTGGAGTCGTCATCGCTAACGAAGTCGTCCGAGGAAGAGTGAATCTCCTCGTCTCGAATATGCAACGACACCGCTCGCGCTCAGGAGTTGTAGTCAATCACGATGCGCGACACTTTCCGAATCTTCCAGAAGATGGCTATGACCGCATCCTCGTTGACGCTCCCTGCACGGGAACTGGAACGACACGAAAGAATCCGGATGTCTGGTCGCGTTGGAAGCCGAATGGCGGCCGCTCGATGCAGAAATTGCAAATCGACATCCTCAGCCGAGCGGCCCGCTTGGTCAAACCCGGTGGGAGGATAGTCTACTCCACATGTTCGCTCGACCCAATCGAGAACGAGGCTGTGGTTGCCGAAGTTCTGCGTAATTATCCCTCACTCAGCCTCTCTCTGGCCCAGGATGCGATTCCTGATCTAACCGCTTCACCTGGAATGAACGAATGGCCAGCCCTATCTGATGACTGTTCAATCGTTCAAGATACTGAACAGAGCGAAACTTTCGCTCCTCCCACCGAATCTGACATCGCCGCCGCCCTACCAAAGTGCATGCGCGTGTGGAATGAACAGTCGGGCGGCGGCGGCTTCTTCCTCGCAATCCTTGAGAAATCAGCCGACGCACCATCCCGCAGAGCAGCCGAGGTCGAGGAAACTCTCAGCGAAGAAAAGGCACCGCGCGACCACGACGGAGTCCCGCGACCGATTTCAGAGGCACAGAGTGAGATGCTAACCGACGAATGGGGGGCGATTCCTGAAGATCTCTGGTCGCGCGGCAAGAAGATCCTCTGGTCAACTCCACAAGCCCACTCAATTTGGGCTTCTGAGCGCGGCCGTAGAGGCGGAAGGACCCGAATTCCTGGTGGTCGCTGGCGACCTCTCAAGGTCGCGAGCCTCGGACTTGAGGTCGCCCACCTGCGCCGCGGTGAGTTCGAGCGAGTCGTCGGCGCAGCCGCATCACGCATCGCCGGAATCGCTGATTCCGGCCATACAAAAGTCCCTTCAGAAACCATTGACAAACTACTCTCAGGGGAGCAGCCGGAGCCGTTTGACGTAAACTCGGAACTAGCCGAATTCAGAGGCAATCACCTTCTCGTTGACGACTCCGACGGCATGGCCATCCCTGTCTGGATAGGTGGCCGTACCAGCCTCATGCTGCGTACCAGTGAACTGGTCATCCTGAGAGCTATTCGGGGTGTTGAGCCACTTGAGGAAAGCCAACAAACTAACGAAGAAGAATGAACATCTGTTCACTAGGGTGACGAAATACGAGGTGAATGTTCAATAGCCGTAGGTGCCGGGGCTTTTCTCCCGAGGCCGAATCATGCTCGACAATACCGACCGCAACATCATCCAGGTGCTGGAAAAGGACGCACGTACCTCCTTGCGCCGCATCGCCGAAGAGGTGGGGGTATCACTGGGAACTGTGAGTAACCGTGTCAAAAAACTCGAGGAAGCTGGAATCATCAAGGAATATCGCGTGATACTCGATGCCGACAAGGTAGGATGGGGCCTCAACGTCGTCATCGGCCTTCGCATCCAGAAGGGCCGCCTTATCGAAATCCAAGAGAAAATCGCACGCGACCCTCGCGTTTACGGCGTTTACGACGTGACCGGAGATTTCGATTCGATGATTATCGCTCGAGCTCGCGACCGCAGTGACCTCGACGACCTTTCGAAGAACGTCTTGTCCATGGATGGCGTCGCTCGTTCTGTGACCCATCTAGTTCTCAATACTGTGAAAGAGAAACCTACCTCATTCCCGAGCGAATGAACTTCATTCCTCTTCCAGATACGCTCTGATTAAGGGTATCAGAGAAGGCGCATAGGGAGCGATTGATTCTACGGTCCTGCCCTCTGGTTTCATTGCTTTGAGGAGGATTATTCTGAGATCTTCATCAATTTGGACATCCAATGCCTGGAGGCGATTGCGTAGCGCTGTTTGGAGACGACCGCCTGTGCGATCCCAATCCATCAACAAGATTAGTGGTGGACCGCCATCGACAGTATTTCTCGTACCATATTTGTCGTAGAGATAAGCGACTAATCGCGAGCGATCCCAACCTCGATTCATCCGCTCGACCGGCCCCTCGAAACCCAGTGCTCTCAGGGCCGCCTCATCCCTCAGCCCCTCTACTATAATCGGACATCCTGCCCCTCCGTCGATGGGGTTTCTATTGCGCCGCTGGCAATCTGCAAACGCTCTGGCGGCGCGATCGAAACGAGCCACTCTGTCGGCAGGTCCCGCCAGATTGTTTCGCTCCTCACCCCAGTCGCTGGCTCCCATTATTCACCCTCCTCCAGTGCCTTCAGAAAATCGACATGATCTCCGACGATTGCAATCGTCTTGCGTCGATTCGTTGCTCCAGCCTCGACGCTAACTTGACTCGACTTCACACCGAGGCTGGCGGCCAAGATTTCAAGCAATTCAGTATTGGCCGCACCATCCACCGGCGGCGAGCGTACAGCCACCTTCAATCGCCCTCTCCACGGTTCAAATCCAACCACGCCAGCCTTCTTTGAACCCGGTTGCACATCGACCTCAACCAAGGTCTTGTGACCCGATAACCTGACCCATTCAGGCGTCATCCGAACCAACTCTGTGAACTAGGATGTTTGAAGTCCTTTCCGACTACGTCGGAGCATGTCTTATGATTGTCAATACCTCAAACTTATGAGGGTCATTCGCACGCGCTCTTAATGGAGATAGCGATGGGTCTCATCACACCTCTATTCGACGACCTTTGGAATGAGTATGTGGTCTGGTCCGCTCTTGTCGGGATATTCACATTCGGTTGGTTGTATCACCACTCATACTGGTATCGCTCTGAGGAGGGTGAAAGCCCCAATATCGATAATTTGCAAGTCGGTGTTTTTCCGAAGGAATACGACAATCTCAAGCTCGAAATTACCTGGATTGTTGCGCCCTTCATACTCATCGTCTACCTCACTTTCATCTCCTGGGCTCCGCTCGACAACATCTGGTCCGCTGCGAATGCCGAGTCCGGATACTTTGGCGACGAGTGCGCTGACGGCGAAACCTCGAATCTAATTTTCAATGAAGATTCGGGAATGTACGAAGCCGACTGCTACAATGTCATCGAAATCACTGGATATCAATGGTACTGGGAGTTTGATTGCCTCAATCTCGAAGAAGATATCTGCGCGGTCTCAACCACTCAAATCGAAGGGAGCGATCGGCCTTTACTATCTCTCAAAGACGACACGGCCTATTTTGCCATGATGACTTCGAACGATGTGACTCATGCTCCGTGGTTCGTATCATTCGGTATCAAGGAGGATGTGCAACCTGGTATGATAACCAGTCAGTGGATTCTCGCTGACGATGTCGAGAACTTCTTGCTTCTTTGTACAGAATATTGTGGTGATGACCACGCTTACATGATTGCTGGAGTCAGCGTTCACGCTTGAGGGGGAGTTTGAATGAACAGAAAGACATTGATTACGCGCAGCATGGTAGCATTGATTCTAATCTCAGTCGCAATGGTGGTTTCACCTGCGGTCAATTCCTTACCGACCGGTGTAGGTGGTACTGGAATTCAGACTAGCGGCTGTAATTGCCACGCAGCTGCACCAACCGCAACCATCGACGTTACACTCGATGGTTTTCCAGATCAGTATAATGCGTCTGAGACTTACACCATCACCGTCTCATTCGAAGGTGGACCCCCCGAATCCGGAGTCAACTCCGGCGGATTCAACCTCTGGGCATCCGGTGGAGAATTCGCCGTTATCGATGCTACCGTGCAGTCGCGAGCGACTGCAGAGGTTACGCACACAGAAGTGGGTAACGACTACCGAACTTGGACAATGGAATGGATCGCTCCAAGCCACGGTCGAAATGTCGACTTCATTCTTCACGTCAATTCGGTGAATGGAGACGGCTCGAATAGTGGAGACTCGTGGAATCGCCTCGACCTCTCCGTCGCCGGCTCTCTTGGAGTCGGCTTGGATCCTGCTGACCCATTCACAGTACTGGCGACCCTGATTATCATCTCCGGTGTTCTTCTTGTCATCACAATTCTCTACGGATTCTACCGCACCAATCCGGACGCCTTCGATTGGGAACATCTCGGCCCATGGATTACCGAATGGTTGACCAGCACCGACCACAAGAAGATTGGAACTCTTTACTTCGTCCAAGGTCTCTTCTTCCTCGGAATCGGCGGAATTCTAGCGATGATGATTCGCTTACAACTCGCAGGGCCTGAAATGGGCTTCATCTCACAGGATCAATACAACCAATTCTTCACGCTGCACGGAACTACGATGATCTTCCTCGCCGCAATGCCGCTAATCAACGGCTTTGCCAATTGGATTGTGCCACTGCAAATTGGCGCGCCTGACCTCGCTCTCCCGAGAATCAACGCTCTCTCATTCTGGCTGCAACCATTCGCTGCTTTGCTCATCTTCACTGGTGTCTTCTCCGGCCAAGGAGCCGATACCGGCTGGACCGGATATGCACCATACGTGGTCAGCGCAGGCGCGCACTCGGGCGTGACGATGTGGGTTGCTGGACAAATAATGCTGGTAGCATCATCGACGCTGACTGGAATCAATTTCCTGACCACGATGGCTGTCATGCGCGCCGAAGGGATGGGTTGGATGCAGATGCCTCTGTTCACTTGGTCTATCCTTGTCGCAAATCTGATGCTCTTCCTCTCAATCCCTGCCTTCGGTATCGGTCTACTCCAAGTCTATCTTGATCGGACTATCTCGACGGCATTCTACGATATCGCCGCCGGCGGTGATCCATTACTGTGGAGTCACCTATTCTGGTACTTTGGTCACCCTGAGGTGTACGTGGTTATCGTGCCGGCCTTCGGCGTGATATCTGAGGTTCTTGCGACCTCGGCCCGCCGCTCAATTTTCGGATACCGTTCGATGGTCTATGCAATGGCAGGAATTGGGATTGTCGCTTTCATCGTCTACGGCCACCACATGTTCACCTCTGGAATGTCTCCAAGCCTTCGATTCGTTACCATGCTCACAACCATGCTCGTCGCAGTTCCGACAGGAATCAAGATTTTCAATTGGCTGAAGACGATGCATGGAGGCTCGCTGGTCTATCGTACGCACACATTGTGGGCTCTAGGATTCCTCGTGACATTCACTCTCGGTGGAATCTCTGGAATGTTCTTCCCATCGATTGCAATGGACACGCACCTACACGAGACTTACTTCGTTGTCGCCCACTTCCACTATGTGTTGGTCGGCGGAACCGTCTTCGGATTCTTCGCCGCAATTTACTACTGGTATCCGAAGATGACCGGACGAATGCTAGATGAGAGACTTGGAACTCTCCACTTCTTGACCGCATTCGTCACTTACAACGGCATCTTCTGGCCAATGCACCGCCTCGGTGTCATTGGCATGCCGCGCCGAACTCACACTTACTACATCACCACAGATGATTTCACCAATCTACCAGAATGGGCTGCAGACTGGAACCTATTCATCTCTGTCTGCGCCTTCTTGTTCTTCTTCTCGAACTTCATTATGGTCTTCAATATGCTAATCAGCCTCGTGCGAGGGCAGAAGGCACCAGCTGATCCATGGGGTGGCTGGTCATTCGAGTGGATGACATCCTCGCCCCCTCCAACACCTTCCTTTGACTGGAACAACCTGCCAGTGCTGAAGGATGCCAATGAGCACATCGCACACGAACCGAGCACTATAGGAATCTGGTTCAACAAATTGATGGTTCCTGAAGACGAGGAGGAGGTGAGCAATTGAGCGGTTACGACGATGACCACCATGCTCCGCAGCCGTGGGGTCCACACGATTGGCACCACGGTGCTCCGCACAACTCGTACTCACCGCTCTTCCTGAGCATGGGTGTGGCAATCTTCCTCTTCGCCCTCGCGCAGGCCTGGTCATACGGAACTTACACTCCTGGCCACATTCCAACAATTCTTCTCGGCCTCGCGGTCGTTGGATTTTCGCTCATCATTTGGTGGAGGCAGGATTTCTCATTCGACGGCCACTACGAGCCGCTCTCAACCGGCGTTCCATTCCGCGGCATTCAGATACGCAAGGTGGCCGTCTGGGTCTTCCTAATGTCTGAAATGATGGTATTCACATCCCTTTTCAGCACCTACATGCGATACCGCCTCGGTATCGAGAACTGTGGCACTGTCTTCGAGCGTGGTCTGTTTGATCCCGTCACTAACCCAACAGGCTGGCAAGAGGGAGTCGCTGTCACTTGCTTCGAGCCAGCCAGTCACCTCATCGCTTCGAGCTGGTGGCACTTGGCTCCGGGAGCAATCAACACCTTCGCGTTGATTCTCTCGTCTTTCACAATCGTTCAAGCTCTACGCTACGCGAAGATGCCGGACCTCGATGAAGAGGTCCGCCGCAAGAAGGTCTACCGTTACCTCGGAAGCACATGGATTCTCGCAATTCTCTTCCTGACATTGAAGATGGTCGAGTGGTTCATCGGCTTCTACGTGCCTGAGATTTCCGCAATTGGACTCCATGAGCACGACATCGTCTCTCTTGTCAACGAAGGTTACACAATTAACGCCGATCACTACCAGCACCACTCCTACGTCGACGAAGCAACGGGAGCACACATGGTAGCCAACATTCAGGTGTCTGCTTCACTGTTCTATGTAACGACTGGAACTCACGGAGCGCACGTCGCGGGCGGAATCATCGGTCTGTCATACATGACTCTGAAAGCTTGGAAGGGGCTCTACACCCCTGCGAATGCGGTATCGATAGAGTACTTCGGTCTCTACTGGCACTTTGTCGATCTGGTCTGGGTTCTGGTGTTCCCATTCTTCTATCTATACTGAGGTGAAATGATGGCACATTACAAAATTCTAGGACAAGATCCCTACTGGATGAATTTCTTCGGTCTGATGTTCCTCACTTTAATCGAGGTTGCTGCTGTTGGATTGGACCTCTCGGACTTCGCTGCAGGTTACAATACGACTGAGAAGGTCGTGACACTCTGGATATTGACTCTAATTGCGATTCCAAAATTCATTATGATCGCTGCAATTTTCATGCATCTTTACGGAGATGATGATTCGAAGATTTTGACGATGACTGCTCTGTTCCCGGCTTTCTTCATCATCATCATGGTGCTCTTTATCGGGCTGACTCATCCAGAAGCTACAACTGGTCTGCCCGATTGGTGCCGACCCGGTAATTACGGCCTCTGAATAGGCCGGTTCGACCGCATAGATTCATCAAAAGCGGCCGCCACGGCCGCACACTGCAGACGTCGCTTAGCCTGGTATAGCGCCGGATTTGAAATCCGGTGTCCCTTGGACTCGGGAGTTCAAATCTCTCCGTCTGCGCCACTCTCGCTCATCACAGCTTGGTGCGGAAACCGAGTGCGCGGACTGCGCACCAGCCTATCCGTGACTCGAAAATCGAGAATGCACCCCCGGCAATTAGGCCAGCGGGTAACAGCCACAAGAATGACTGATTGATGTCAATGAGCAAAAACGAGGCGCCGATGAATAATCCTATTCCTAAGACAATAGTTCCCATACGACTACGGAAGCGCATTCCGCGTTGGTCGATGTTACATGTAAATGCCATCAAGCCGGTCGAAGGAGATATCAGTAATAAATCTCAGTTTATTTCCTGATTATTCATTTGGAATTTTGTTCGCGCCACGAACTATGAGTTGATTCGCATGAAATTCGAAGCTACAAGGCGTAGTCAGACAAGATTCGCCGTCTACAGTGACGAATAGAGTTGGATTATGAGTGGCATCTGCTGAAACATTTCCATTTGAATCAAGTGCTCCAATTTCAAACGTTTGGCAATCTTCCATGGTAATTTTATCCCACATTCCAACATGAGTGCCCTTTTCCAGCGGTCCCATGACCATTAGCATCTGTAATTTAGAAAGACCGAGGGCGATGAGTAATGTTGCAGAATCTCGCTTCGGGTGAATCCCTGGAGCAACTCGAAAACCACCACCAAAAGTTTCGCATTGACTTATGACGAATAATCCCTGCATATCGACAATATTTGCATCTGCGCCGTTGATTTTCATCCATGCTTTCTGGCTCTTCCAACCAAGAATTGCTCGAATTCCCAATGCAGTGTATTTTAGATGTCCACGTATCCACTTGAATTTACCTTCTATTTTCATTCTATTAACACTTGAAGTCACACCACTATCTACCTCAAGGAATGACCATCGAACATGGTTACCTTGCTTATTTGGTTGGCCATTACA
>DAFD01000058.1:4587-5380 GCA_002497895.1 Euryarchaeota archaeon UBA175 | reverse complement strand
GTGTGATCGATGCCGTGAGCGAGAGTTTCGACTGCGCCTTCAATATCAAAAAGCGGTATCCCAACCGCACGCGCGAAGTCGTTTCCACTGCCCATAGGCAGAATACCCATCGTCCGACCTGTTCCACGTAACGCACTTGCAACTTCATGGAAAGTACCATCTCCGCCTACTGCAACAATCATATTATGGTCGTCAGAGAGAAGTTTTGTTGCGATTTCGACAGCGTGTCCTGGTTCTTCGGTTTTGAATAAGTCAACCTCGAATCCAGCAGCTATGAGAGCTGTTTCAAAATCAGGCCATTGTTTGGCAGAAACTCCATCACGAGCCTTTGGATTGAGGATGCACGCTATGCGAGGCATGGATACCTGAGGATTGGATTCTGACTTGAATCCTCTCAGTGCGAGGAATGATGAGTGATGCGAGGGTCGCGGTGTTTGGAAAGCATGGAAGATGAGGCTGTATTCATGCGGCGAGCCATCGCGCTCGCCGAGCGCGGTCGCCATCGCGTAATGCCAAATCCACTCGTTGGATGCGTACTGGTACGCGATGGAGAAGTGATTGCTGAGGGTTGGCACGACCATTTGGGTGGTTTACACGCCGAGCAGATGGCGATTGCTGACGCAGAAGCAAAGGGCGTGCCAACCCAGGGCTCGACAGCTTATGTCACACTTGAGCCCTGCAACCATTTCGGACGAACTCCACCATGTACTGAGGCTTTGCTCTGGGCAGGGGTGAAACGTGTAGTAATCGGCGCTGATGACCCTAATCCTACAGTTCGTGGCGATGGGGCCGA
>DAFD01000058.1:1887-4203 GCA_002497895.1 Euryarchaeota archaeon UBA175 | reverse complement strand
CAAATGAACGAATTCATGCATTGGTGCGAACATATGCAACCTGAGGTGTTGCTGAAGGCTGCAACCGATGCAAATGGTAGAGTTGATTGTGACCCGAAGGAACCACCTCAGCGCTTTTCATCTCCTGAATCATTAGAAATTGTTCACGCAATGAGGGCTGATTCGATGGCGATTCTAGTTGGAGTTGATACGGTCGTTCGAGATGATCCGTCTCTGACAGTTCGTGGCCCTGACATTGGCCCACGTACACCCCCAACACGTGTTATCGTTGATCCGAGTGGAAGAACACCAGCAGATAGCAAATTGCTTACCGATGGCGAGGCGCCTACACTTTTGATTCACGCCGAGCCATTCGATATTCCTCAATCTGACGCAGAACACGTTGAGCGTGCTGTACTAACTGCCGATGATGGTGAAATCCCAATCGCGCGCATACTTGCTTTCCTTGGCGACCGGGGAATTCAATCGCTTCTCGTTGAAGGTGGCCCAAACACATGGAGGAGATTCTTGGCGGCTGGATTAGTAGACAGAGCTCACTTGTGTCAATCACCGGTCGAGTTGAGTGGGAATGGAACAGAATTTGCTGAATCTGAATTGAGTTCTGCTGGCTTGCAGCAATTCAGAGAAATAGAGGTCAGCGGAGATAGGATTAGCCATTGGAGGAGAGAGAATTAGCCAATCTTCTGTGACTGAGATTGAAGCGGAGCAGACTAGGTTGCAACGCTTTCTCGCAAATCCACTCGTCAAGTCGTTCATTGCCTACTCGATCTTTCGAGCCTTCTACGGAATGGGAATTCTGATTGTGACCTATTTCATTGCCACTAGCGAGAATAATCCATGGTGGTATTCACTAATTTTCCTAGCATTCTCGATGGTATTCTCGAGACTACTTTTCCGCTGGATAAAGAAGGTGCGAGCTAAAGAAAAAACTGATTGAATATTCTATTATTCGACCTACTTTGAGACCTTTTTGTATTCTTTTTGAATTGAAAGATCTTCGACCCGTAAGAGGAAATGGACTGAGAAGATAATCACAAAACACTGTTTTATATCTCCTACGTCGATTAGCCAATTTATGTCCTCACGAACAAGAGTGGCTTTAATCACCCTAATGGTGCTAGTTTCCGATTCTTCTCAAGTCATCCCTGACCATAATCATAGGAGGCGTTGTAATCAGCAATGAATGGAAGAGGCTTACTTGTGCTGGCTGCAAGAAACTTAGGAACTTAGTTTGGGACCCACAACACTTGCGTTGCTACGATTGTTTGCAAACTGAATAAAAGATACAAGACTACTATTCCGCAACGCTTGATACGCAGTCTGCTGCTGCCGATACATGACCCTGAACCCACCACGTGTAGTCGAATCCGCTCTGGATGCGATTGGCAATACCCCACTGATTAAGCTCAACCGCTTAGTTCCTGAAGGCAGTGCAGATGTCTATGTGAAACTCGAATCATTCAACCCCACCGGCTCAAAGAAGGATCGAATGGCACTCGCCATGATCGAAGGTGCAGAAAAGCGCGGCGAACTACGTCCGGGAATGAGCGTCGTCGAATATTCGGGCGGTAGTACAGGAGCTGGATTGGCTCTTGTCTGTGCTGTGAAAGGTTACCATTTCCACATCATTTCTGCGGATTGCTTCGGTCGGGAGAAACTCGACACAATGACCGCCTTTGGGGCTGAACTTGAGGTTCAGGAAACTCCTGATGGGAAAATCACCGGCGATGTCATCAAAGCGCTAATCGCCAGGGCGGCTGAATTGGCCGCGAATGAGAATTATTTCTTTACAGACCAAATCAACAATGACGACATTATCGATGGTTTCCGTAAGTTAGGAGAAGAGATCATCGCACAGATCGATGGACCAGTGCATGCATTCTGCGATTCAGTTGGCACTGGTGGCTCAATTTGTGGTGTACAAGCGGCGATGCGCGAGGCCGGACAAGATACCAGAATCGTCGCTCTCGAGCCAACCTCGTCAGCTGTGCTGACGACTGGTGAAGGAGGACCACACAGTGTCGAAGGGATTGCTCTTGGATTCGTGCCGTCGCACCTCGCGGATGAGCCATACGATGAGGTGCGAGCTATCGATGAGGGGGTCGCGCGCGAGACAGCATTGCGCTTGGCGCGCGAGGAGGGAATCTTCGCCGGCACTTCGAGCGGAATGAACGTAGCCGGCGCCCTAGAAGTCGCAGCAGAACTAGGTCCCGGCCACACCGTTGTCGCAATAGCCGTCGATTCCGGCCTCAAGTATCTCAGTGAAGGCCTCTACGACTGAGTTTGGGATCTTAATCATCATCGGATTCTGTCGGT
>DAFD01000058.1:0-1535 GCA_002497895.1 Euryarchaeota archaeon UBA175 | reverse complement strand
ATTTCAAATCGGCTAAACGGCTATAATCGATAGCCATGACGAGGAGTTGAATTTCATGTCCCAAAACCATATTCTCGGTGTAGATTTGGAAATCTGGTTCGCGTTAGCTACTGCAGTATTTGTCATCGTTGTTTTTGCGCTTAGGGTTATTATTGGCATTTTCAGAGGCGAAAATGTTCTGGATGTGCTGGAAAAATCGTTGGACGATGCGGTCGATTTTGATTACGACGATGATGACTGACTCCGAGAAGGGAATCCTAACTGAAGGTGCTTGGTTTGCAAAATGAAGAATCAGTGTTTCAACTTGGATTGAACACCTTTGGCGATGTTACAAGAGGTGCGAATGGGGAATTTGAGGAGCATCATGTAGTCTTGAGAAACGTCGTTGAAGAGGCGGTGCTTGCCGATAAATTAGGCTTGGATTTCTTTGGAGTTGGAGAGCATCATCGAGACGACTTTGCGGTCACTGCACCAGAGGTCGTTCTGGGAGCAATCGCCAGTAGAACTGAGAAAATTCGCCTGGGGACTGCAGTTACAGTACTAAATTCAGACGATCCGATTAGAGTCTACGAAAGATTCGCAACACTAGACGCGCTCTCAAATGGTAGAGCTGAAGTGATTCTGGGTCGTGGCTCCTTTACCGAATCCTTCCCTCTTTTTGGACATAGGATGGAAGATTATGAAAGACTCTTTGAAGAGAATTTAGAAATTTTTTCTTTGCTCAGAAACGAAGATGAATTCGATTGGGAAGGAACAATTCGCAGCCCCCTCGTCAAGCAACGAGTTTACCCGACCACTGAAAGAGGAAGTCTCAGATCTTGGATAGGTGTTGGAGGAAGTCCCGAATCTGTTGTTCGTGCGGCAAGACACGGAATCCCCCTCTGCCTTGCTATCATAGGAGGTGAACCATCTCGCTTCACACCCTTTGTCGATCTCTATCACAGAGCATTGACTCAGTTCGAACAACCTCGTCTGCCTATTTCTGTACATAGTCCAGGTCACATTGCTGAGACAGACGAGCAAGCGAAAGAGGAGGTTTGGCCTCATTATCGAGAGTTGTTTGGTAGAATTGGTCGAGAGCGTGGTTGGCCACCAGTTACTTACGAGCAGTTTGAGTTTGGAATTGGTCCACACGGCTCGATGTACGTAGGGTCGCCTGAGACGGTAGCAGAGAAAATTATTCGAAACTCAAAACTGTTACAGACATCTAGATTCGATCTGAAGTACAGCAATGGTGGTATGCCACATGATCAATTGATGAGTTCGATTGAGTTGTATGCTAAGGAAGTCGCTCCGATAGTTCGCGAAGCGATTACAGATTTCACTCCAATTCCTTGATACAATCCGAATCAAAGGGTACCCTTTAGCTCAGGGGTAATCGTATCGGCCCCCCATGCGATTGCCCTCAATTTTGATCCAAATCTTGGAGATACGCGTCGTATTGGACTTGGACGTCTTCTGCGACTATTGGTTCATTTGTTCCAACTACCCAAGAGCGTGCTGCTCCATCTAGATCAACGATTAGATATGATGGA
>DAFD01000063.1:12374-23630 GCA_002497895.1 Euryarchaeota archaeon UBA175 | reverse complement strand
TCTACGAGATATGACTGATTTTCAGCTCGTTAGAATCAACTAAGACAATCTTCCGATGAGAAATTACCTCGCTCTAGAGCGTGCGGTATTCTCAATCAATCTAGGTAGTAAGCTTCACCGGGGATCTCTGGCTTCAAGCCCTTACGCTCACGGATTTCTCCGACTGTCTTCTCAAGAAGGGCCATAGGCAAAATCTCGAATCCGGCGTTCTCAGTGTTCCAGACTGCACGACCCTGGCTAGCTGCGCGAATATCGTTGGAAAATCCGAATGTCTCTGCAACAGGCATCTTTCCGATGACTGAGGCTGTGCCACCATCTACTGGCATGTCCTCAATGACACCACGGCGTGTGGTTACCTCGCGGGTAACGCCACCAATGACGTCGTTAGGGGCGTCAATGCGAATATTCTGCATTGGCTCGAGAACTACTGGACGAGAGCGGATTAGTGCACCACGGCAAGCGTTACGGACCGCTGGAATAGTCTGAGCAGGACCACGGTGGATTGCATCTTCGTGCAACTTTGCGTCGACCAGTCGCATCATGACTCCCATTAGCGGCTCCTCAGCGAGAGGGCCCTTCTTGCAGACTTCATTGAAGCCCTCAATTATGAGTTCACGAGTTTCGTGTAGGTTCTGGATACCCTTTGTATCATTCACCAGGACGTTTGTACCATTGATTGCGTAGATCTTGCGCATCAAATTCTTCTCCAATCCGAATTCAGCGAACTTGTCCCCAACGGCCTTCGAGTCCTTGTTGCGGACAGTACCGTCGCCGAAATGACCCTCGCGTAGAGCTTGGATGACATCAGTTGGGAGTGGCTCAGCCTCGATGTAGAATCTATTGTGACGGTTAGGGGACTTGCCTTCGAATGCTCGTCCATCATTATTCGATTCAATGCACTCACGATATACAACAATTGGTTCGCTGACCTTGACCTTGATTCCCTGTTCCTCTTCGAGGCGATAAACTGTGATTTCAAGGTGCAACTCGCCCATTCCAGCGAGCAAAGCCTCACCTGTCTCAGCATTGGTGGAAACTTGTAGAGATGCGTCTGCCTTAGCCAATCCACGCAAAGCGTCGATAAACTTCGGGAGATCTTTCATTGCCTTCGGTTCGACAGCAACGGTAACGACTGGTTCGGAGTAGTGACGGATTGCCTCGAATGGTTCTGCATCCTTTTCTCGAGCGACTGTGACACCGGCTGCAGCACTACGAATTCCGGTTATTGCGGCGATGTTTCCAGCACTGACATGTGAAACTTGAATTCGGTCACTGCCAACCATCATACTGACTTGCTGAACTCGCTCAGGCTTACCCGCACCGATAGCCCAGAGAGATTCACCGTGTTTGATAGAGCCAGAATAGACTCGGCCGACAGCAACCTCTCCTGCGTGAGGGTCCATCCAAATTTTTGTAATCATCAAAGATAGAGGCCCATCGGAATCACACTCAAGCATCGCCTTGCCCTCAATTGTCTCAAGATCACCCTGCCAGATGTTCGGGATACGATACTTCTGTGCCACGATCGGGGAAGGAAGCTGTTGGACAGCCATGTCGAGAAGAACCTCGTGAACTGGAGCCTTCTTTGAAAGAGCCTTCTGGTCGTCATTAGCGCAGTGTTCAAAGATATCTTTGAAGTTCAGGCCGGTCCTGTTCATGTAAGGAATGGACATTCCCCAATTATAGTACGCAGAACCGAATGCAACAGTTCCGGCAGCAACACTGACTTGCCAATCCTTTGCGACTTCTGGAGGAGCGAAGGTTTGGATTAGTTTGTTGACCTTGAGGATGATCTTTTCAAAACGCTGCATCATCTCTGGTCCATCGATTTGCAATTCGTTAATCAAGCGGTCAACCTTGTTGATGAAAAGAACGGGGCGGACCTTCTCTTTCAGAGCCTGGCGAACCACAGTCTCAGTCTGAGGCATGGTTCCTTCGACTGCACAAGCGAGGATGATACATCCATCCACAGCACGCATAGCTCGAGTAACGTCTCCGCCGAAGTCGACGTGACCGGGTGTATCAATGAGATTAATCAGGTAATCATTCGTCTTCGGCTTGGTTTTTTCCGTGTCCTCCCAGACAAGGTTGCCATCAACTTCTTCCTGAATAGCGTGAACCATAGAAGCGCTCGCTGCGTTGATTGTGATACCACGAGCGCTCTCTTGCTCATCGAAGTCGAGGACACGAGATTTACCCGCAAGATCCTCGGACATCATTCCTGCGCCTGCAATCAAATTGTCTGATAACGTGGTCTTACCATGGTCAATGTGAGCAGCAATAGCAAGATTGCGAATTCGCTCTCGAGTGTGCATGACTTCGGTCGCTCTTGCGATGTTGTCTTCCTTACGGCCCATTCTCTCAACCTCTGGTTGGCCCGGCGACCTGACTTTGGTTCATAAAGCCGATTGTATCACTACGTGATACAAGTGTTGTCGATTCAGATGATCTCAAAGTCGAGATGCTGAATATCAGCGTGCTGAAGCAGCGATGCGCTCAATCTCATCCTTCTTGCCGACTGCGAAAGAAGCGACGTCACCAGCAGCCGCCTTATTGAGCTCGGAAGTGATTCCCTGAGTCAGTGTGCGGGTGCTCTTTGCAGTAGCGGAGGCGCAACCCTTGGAGAGATTACGTAGTGCCACATCGAGACGGCGGCTTGGAGAGGAATCAACTGCTTTTGGCTGACTGACTGCACCGAACTTGATGCGAGTTGTCTCCTCACAAGGAGCGGAGTGAACAATTGCGTTGATGAAGTGCTGAAGTGGATTCTCGCCAGTGCGCTCGGAGATATTATCGAGAGCTGCCTCGAAGGCTTTAGCACAATGCTGCTTCTTACCGCTAAACTTTCCAGATCGCATCAGATTGTTGATGAATCGTTCGATGACAGAAAGTTTCGCCTTTCCGAACCAAGCATTGGCGTGACGACCACCGCTGTGTGGGGTGCCGATTGTTGTGAGGTTGATGTAAGGTGCAAGACCAGGATCGTCGCAAACAACCTCGGAAGCATCCCACTTTCCAAAGACCATAGTGCCGATACCCGCGATCGGGGCTTCCTGTTGAACTTCTTCCGTTTCCGACATGATGCTCACCTGATTGGCTTCTCTTTTCGGCCTCTGACCATCTCATCTAGAGATACTCCGTTGACCTTGATGACCTTGAATCGAACACCAGGAAGGTCACCATATGAACGACCCATGCGTCCTCCGATACCCTCGACGAGAACCTCGTCGTGCTCATCAATGAATGAAATTGCACCATCACCTGGTGCGAAGGCAGTGAGTTTGTTACCTGTGCGAATCAGTGAAATTTTTACTGCCTTACGAATACCTGAATTAGGCTGCTTAGCCTCAATTCCAACCTTCTCAATGACAATTCCCTTGGCTTGAGTAGAACCGCGAAGTGGATCGTGCTTGAGGATTCCACCTTGGCGCCTTTTGGTCTCTCGACTCTTGAATTTCCGCTCATTCCAGCGAAACCGCTTGCGGTCCTTCTTCATCTTTGGTCCAGAGAACAAACCACGACCCAAACACATCACCTCGAAGGAACGCCCCGCCGACCTACCCCCCATATAAGAGCGTGACGGACTCACCGTAGGTGATGTGAGGCACTGCTCCTCTCTCGCCAACATTCAAACAGATGACGCAACGGGTTGACCACATGGCCTTCAGGGATTTGGTTGATAGCGTCGCTGAAGTAAATGAGGAAATCAGCGTTGAACATGGTATGTTAGATCATTCCACCGCAACCTCCCATGCCCCTGTAATGTTCAATTCGATAACTGAGGCTCCCGGTCATCGTTCTGCCATCAATGTACTAGCACGCGACCGTTTATGCTCATTGTTCGAAGTTACACCAGGAGAACTCATCGACATACTCGCCTGGGCTATGGAAAACCCGTCTAAACCGGAAATTGTTGATGCATCCTTCGCTCAAGTTTTGGAGAATACACAGGATGAGGTTGACCTGAATGCACTGCCCATCCCTTGGCATTATCGTGAAGATCGCGGGAGATACCAATCAGCCTCCGTCATAATCGCAGAATATGATGGAGTCCGAAATATGTCCTACCATCGACAATTCCTCCGAGACGCGAACCACTGCGTCGCACGCTTCGTTCCACGTCACCTGCGAACTATTACCGACAAGGCGCGAGCGAATGGTGATGAGGTCAATATCGCGGTAGTCAATGGCGCCGATGCGACTGTTCTACTGGCGGCGGCTATGTCATTCACTTACGACCTCGATGAACTAAGTGTCGCTGCCGCCCTCCACGAGCGCCTTCACGGAACGCCACTCAAGCTCGTTACTCTTTCAAATGGAATCCAAGTACCCGCAGATGCAGAATATGCAATGTGTGCCCGCATCACTTTGGACGATGATGACGAAGGCCCATACGTCGACATTACAGGAACAGTCGACGACGTACGACAAGAAGCAGTAATCGAATACGATTCAGTACACCACAGAAATTCACCCATCTTCCACGCATTAATTCCCGCTGAGGTCGAACATAGAACTCTCATGGGCCTTCCTCGCGCACCGACCATCAAGGCAGCAGTCAACGCCGTAGTCCCATGTACAGATGTCTACATGACCGACGGAGGTAGCGGTTGGCTTTCGGCTGTCGTAGCAATCGAACCAGTGATTGAAGGAGATGGTGTGAAAGCGATTCACGCGGCACTCGACGGTCATCGCTCTATGAAACAAGTGACCGTCGTCAACAGCGACATCGATTGTTCTAATCCTGTTCGGGTCGAATGGGCATTGATGACTCGATGGCAACCAGACAAGGATACAGTAATTCTCTCGGGTCAGAAAGGCTCGAGTCTCGATCCGAGTAGAGGAGCGGACGGCCTGACTAGCAAGATTGGCATCGACGCGACTCTACCGCCTGGAATTGACCGCTCACCGTATGAGAGCGTCCTATGAGGTTCTGATATGGCTGCATCCGACATCGGAGCGAGCCTGCAACATCCCCGACGAAGCCTTGGTAATCGCCATAGAAGTCAGGCCAGTAAATTCCTCAAACTTGCTGAATCCGAGGCGAGCAATCTGAGTTGGGCTGAACAAAGTGCCCGGCAAGCTGTTCTACACGATTTTACACATCCAGATAATTGGCGCATCCTGCTTGAAATCAAGGTCAAAGCGCAGGATGGAAATGGAATCAGGGCAGTCCTTGACGAATTATTCCTTATTCTCGGCCGCGACCCAGAATTACTTGCTCAACTCGATGGAGTCGACTTAACAGGCTCTGCCAAAACACTGCTAGAAGGTGCTCTCGCGGTAGACCCCCTAGACCCAGATTCATGGTGGGAAATGGTAAGTGCGGCCGGTGGAGTTGTATCATTCATTGAACGTGTCCGTAAATTGGATTTTACTGATCAGCGTGCAAACATTCTGTTTTCCCGTCGAATGGAACGTCTGCTTGAGGATGGATACGAAGATGAGTATCTCGAATTGACAGGTAAACTGCTCGCCCAACGTCCATCGAATCACGAAACATGGGCGCGCATGGGCAGATTGCACGAAAGACGAGCAGAATACGACCATGCCTGGTTCTGCTACGACCAAGCACAGACACATTCACCTACGCTCAGATCACGTGATGAATTCCGTGATCGTATGGAGGCTAGGATAGATGGAGGAGACGTAACTCCTTGGAAGGCCCCGGATATCAAAGACAGAGTTGAGTTCCTCGCACGTATGCAGAACCTAGCTACTCCAGCCTCTGCGAGCGTTACATCAAATCAACAATCGAGAGAAGAATCCGATACAATAGAATCTGAGTTGAGTCGAGCAATGAGACTGGCAGATGAAGGTAGACATTCTGAGGCCTTCTTCATTGCTCGCCGCCTCGCTGCCGAAGGCGACACTGAAGCACAAACATTCGCCGAATCCATCCGCGAGGCGATGTCAAATGACTGATGAAGAGCCCTGGGTAGTCGTTTGGGGAGTGCCAAAACAATCGTTGGAAATTCCTTGTTGGTTGATGGTCAAGCACAACACACGAGGGTGGGAATTACCCGGCGGAACAATTGGAGAGCACGAACCGAATGAAATCGCTGCACTGCGAGAATTATTCGAAGAAACTGGACTCCTTGGTGTAGCAACATCATACGATGAAAATCTATTCGAAGGCGGTACGGTGGTCCGTGTCGAAATTGACGAAGAGCCACAACCCTACGGATGGGAATCAGACGACGAAAGTATCAGCGAAGTCGGTTGGTGTGTCGAAATACCAGGAGAACTCTACTGGGGAGACGATGAAATCCAGAAATTGCTCGATCACGATTGGAGTGCTTCGAGAAGTCTGGCGTCCTGAATCGAATCTGACTTCTCGGAAATCGCCTCGCTCCACGATGATTCTTCCAAGATTTGCGAGGCGTCGATGATTAATCCTAGATCATTGCGCTCCATCCCACCTACATCAGTGAGCAGAATAGGCAGAATATGCTCAACCACATCGACCACATCGGAACGATTAGCCGGAATCCAAGATGAGCCGGGAACGGCACGTGGGGCAGCATTCTGGATTCTGTCGAGCATGCTAGGGGCATCTTCAACAACTTCTTCGAGAGCCAAATCTAGCCATTCCAAAGAAGCGACTACTGATTCGGCTACCATTCCCGCATCTGCGAAAACGGCTTTTGCAGTCCAAAGATGACGCATCGCAGGATCGAGGTCGTCGAGAGCAGTGAGAATCCTTCCGACCTCGAGTCGTGAAAGACCTCTGATTTCAGGTGGGTGACCACTATTTCGAGTGATGTCGGCATGGACTGCCAACGCCATCATTACTTCGCCATTATTGGCGTGCCAGGCGCTTTGATTCAAGAGTGAAATTCCGTGAAGTGCACTTCCCGGTGCAATGGCCTTGAGTCTATCAGTACACCACTTCAATTCCAAACCGGATGTTTCTGGGCCATCGACTGCAAGTAATGCACGCTCCATACGAACTCTGACCTCGCATTCATGGTCACGCTCTTCTTTGGAACGAGAACGCGCGAGTAATTCTTCACTCAACACCACAGCACTAGCAAGATCTCCTTCCATCAACATAGCTTGGAGACCGAGAACATCACGTTGTAGTGGACTAAGTCGAGTGAGAATCTCATCTTGTCCCTCGGCCTCAACAAAAAGAACCTCGGCAGCAACTTGTAGGATCATTTCATCGGGCACATCTGCAGCAGTAATTTCGCCCGAATTCAAACGATTGAGAATTTCTCGAATGTCGCTCATCCAATCAACTCCGAAGTTAATGCAGCCAGAAGAGTCGATTGGAGTTCTACTGGATGACACTGTCCTGACCAGCCTGCAGCACCTGGATGACCACCGCCTTCGCCACCTAAACGACCAGCGACGGTTTTCATCACAGAACCGATATCGGCCCCTTTCTGAGTCCCTGTCCTACTGGCGCGGCCGGTGACTCTGAGGCCATCTGGTGTTTTCTTGTGGACTAAGGCGACATGAGCACCGGATGCGAGTAATGCGTGAGCAACTACACCTTCGTGTGTGCTAGCTCGCGTTGTTGCCACTACCAAATCTCCGATTTGATGTGATTCACAGCGACCTACTGCCTTGAGAATTGCAATGCGCTGTGAATGGCTGAGGTCTTCAGATTCCATCTTCTCGATTACATCGACAGGGTCGATGCCTGATACTTCGCTGATTTCATCGACCCGGCGATGGCATCCTGCACGTGAATGCTTGAAGCGACCAGTGTCCGAAATGATTGCTGCGAGAAGAAGAGTAGCATCCTCAGCAGAACAGAGAAGGTCAGTGTCTCTAATCCAAGCCCAAACCATCTCAGCGGTGGAAGATACATCGCCTCGCAGTATCAACGCATCTTCTGGCCATGGGTCAGAAGCAGATGAATGATGATCGACCACACATAGTGGCACATCGGGAAGAGTGAACCCGACTTGACTTGGCGATGCACAATCAACCACGATGATTCCCCCCAAACTACGTGGGAAAGCAGGGCGGTCAGCATCTATTTGCATGAAATCGAATGAATACCCGTCTAGCATCCTGCGCGCTAGTGTACCAATATACAATCCACAGGCTCGAGCATTTTCAATTCCCCTCGCTAGGACGATTCCTGAACCGATTGTATCCATATCGCCGTTTCGATGAGTAACGACGGCAATAGCGCCGCGTTTTGCTGCTGAATCGACCCACTCAGTGAGCGGTGTCATATCGAGTTGCATCTAATCCCTCAATCATCCAGAGATTCAACAGCTTCGGAGTACTGAGATCTAATTTCAGATTCACGCGCGCTGAGCGTCTTGAGATGAGATTCTATGGTTTCACGCGATGATTCAAGGTCCGAAGTTAGTGTCGCGCGATCATCGACTTCGAGTAAAATGCCACCGAGAGCCCGGTAAACTGAGCGTTCGGGGTCTTGAGAAGCCAGAGCTTCAATTGTTAGTGAAATCTCATTCAGTTGACTGGTCAGTGATTGTATCTGACCACGAACCATCTGTAGTTCTTGCACGAGGCTCTGAATTTGCTGTTGGTCGACCATGTTCCCACCCCGCTGTCTCAATCGAGCGTTTTCAATGCCTCGTCGGCTGCTGCAAGCCCTCGCATCACTGTATTCCAGCGTGCACGCATGTCCACAAAGACTGCTTCGGACTCCTGCACAACGATTGTATCAGTATCACGACTGACCTCAGCCTCTGTGATTAGAGAAGCCTCCAAGGCTTCGGCAAATCGGCTTTTGACCTTCAAGGTGAGCTGGATAGCTTCACTCTTCTTCGCCGCTGACATCCATCTCACCAGCCGCAAGCTTGCGCTCATAATCGAGAGCGGCCTGCTGAGCAATGACGGTCATGTCAGTCGCCGTAGCGCCTTCCATACCGCGACGGATGACGCGTGAATTCGCGTCTGTGGCGCGGGTGAATGGCTCCCAAACTCCGCCAGAGAATGTGTGTGAGCACTTCTTGCACTCCCAAATCCCAGCCACCTTACGTGTGACTTTCTGGTATTGGCAGACAGGACAAGTGTACTTACGCGACTTCTTCTTGAGGGCTGAGCCAGCACGGCGACGAACACTAACACCGTATCGTGGACCGAACTTGGCGGTTGCACCCGCCTTCTGTGTTCTCTTTGCCATATCACTCACCTTCCAGTTTTTCATCGATTAGATCGCGGAGTTCGGCGCACCTCGAGCGTGCCTGATCCATGATCTCAGCGAATTCGGCGGCCGTGAAGATTCCCTTTAGACCCTTCTGCAATGAATGAACGTGGTCATCATCACCAAGGGTGATGTGAATTCGCTCATCGCCTCCAAGCTCTTCTCTCTTGTCAGCATCGTAAACGAAGCGACCTCCGACCTTGTGATATGAACACATGACTGGAGTCTTTGCGACACCGAGTGGTCGATCCTCACCAACACCGAATCGCTCAGCAGGGACTACTGCACTCTTCAGAGCGGCGATACCAGCCAGAGCGAAAGCATCGAACAAATTTCCATCGTCAGATATTGCGAATAAGTCGAGAATAACCTGCCAGGCTTTCTCGCCTGGAATCAAACACAAATCCTCTGTGTTAATGCAACCTGACTCGCGGATTCCGCGGTCGACAACACGCCCTAATTCGATTGATTCGGGGCTTGGTGGACCTGGTTCCCAGTTTCGTCCTGCAACTGGACGAACTTCGGCGCTGCACATCAAACCACCTTGGTTAGGTCGGTCTGGGTATGGAGTCATGATCTGGAACTTGACACCAGCGTAAACGATGGTGTCACCCATACGTACCATGGCAGAACCCTCTGCGCGTTGCAGACAGTTGATCTCGAGTTCAGTGTCACGGCCAGCAAAGCGACCCCGACCGTCGTGACGCTGATCTTCAGCGGCAAGTTCGGCGAGATGAGCGCGTAGGAGTTTCGGGACAAGTGGGATAGCCATCACTCATCACCTCCTCTGAGAGCGCGAACCATCTCGGCGTGAATCACCTTAGCGGCTTCCATATTGTAATCCCAAGCTTCCTGGAATTGATCCGGCGAAAGATCGCCGTCCATCTGCAAGAAGACAAGTTCTCCGGAGTTAGGTAGGATTCCCATTGGAAGGTCTGCCTCACCGTAATTGTCCTCTTCTTTGTTCAGATCGCAGACCACGATATCGTGGACCTTCCCGCTGGCAACTGAGACTACCATGTCGCTCATTGGGATTCCAGCGTGTGCAAGAGCGACAGATGCCGCTGTGATTCCTGCGCAGCGAGTACCTGCCTCAGCGCAGATGATCTCGATTTCGACGCGGATCTTGCTGCGTGGGTAGAGTTCAGTCAGCACTACGCTCTCGAGCGCTTCAGCCGTAACCTTGGAAATTTCACGGCTTCGGCGATTAAATCCTGGACGAATCCTGTCTGTTGTTGAGAAAGGCGCCATATTGTAGCGCACATCAAGCACAGCACGGTCTTGGCGCTGAATCTTACGAGGGTGAGCTTCCATAGGTCCGTAAACTGCTGCAATGACATCGTTCAGACCCCATGTCATTCGAGCCGAGCCATCGGCGACTGGAACTACTCCAGTCTCAATGTGTACTGGCCGAACCTCATCCTTGGTCCTACCATCTAAGCGAATTCCATTCTCATCTATGCACTGCACATCTCCGTATCCGCCCATCAAGCATCACCTCTGTATTCCTCTACTTTCGCTTCTGTGAGAAGCGCGTTGAGTCTGTCACGAGCATCGATGATACCACTTAGGTCACCATCGAGCCATACCCGGCCATTATCGCCGGCTACGACACGGCATTCCGTGTCTTCCTTGAGTTGGCGGAGGTTATTGCCTCCGCGACCGATAAGTCGGCCAAGCAGGTGAGGATCAATGTCCTCCACGCTGCCGGAGCGAATTGCACGCAGACCCATTCCTTTCATCGTCACGACGCTCGAATGATTCTCTTCGACCTCTTGTACTCGACAAAGGATTGCGTCACCGATGTCGAGGACCTTTCTGATACCACCAAACTCAGCCTTGGATGGTCCGAGGCTCATTGGTAGAATCGCGTTGAACGGGGCACCAATGTCGATGAACCAGATATTGCTGGTGCACCCCTCGATGTATCCGATCACGAGATCGCTTGGCCGCGGCACGTATGCGGTGCGTCGCGGCTCGACCGAGACTGTACCGTCTCGATTACTCATTCTTCCTTGCTTCAATGCACGAAGCCGACCATCGATGGCGAGAACGCCATGCCCGGCTTCGAGCTCCCCAGAATCACCCAGGTCATCCCCGGGAGCGACAAGCAGGGGTGC
>DAFD01000063.1:0-12046 GCA_002497895.1 Euryarchaeota archaeon UBA175 | reverse complement strand
TGTCGAGATCCGCGCGGTCCGCCCGCGCCCTTGTCTCCACTCATGTTATCGAGCCGCGCGACCGACCTCCCCTTCATAACCGTATATGCTCACACCTACGGTGTGTGAAGAGTCACTATGCAGAAGTGTGCTTACGACTCGTCGATTTAGTCCAACTCTCTAACATCAAGGCCTGAACTGCGCTTGGAAACGCGGCTGATTAAGTCTGATTTCATGCCACCCGGACACTCTACTACACATACCCAAGAACCGTCGGAAAGCCACTCTTCTTTCTGTATGGAATCACGCAATAACTGATTGACTCCGCCGTAATCCTTACCTTGAATGCGGAATGCCAAGCGTACTGTGATGAATTGCAGCGGAATCAACGCTCTAATGGCATCAACAGCATCCTGAACCTGGCGCTCAACGGAGAGGAATGGATCAACGCTGAATCGAGCTTCTGAGAGGGCATTTTCGATACGTGTAGGAGGGTGGGGGCCACGTGTTTTCGGGTCAGTCGCCGTAGTCGCGATGGCATGGATAATCTGCTTGCGCTTATCATCAACCATTTTCTTCCGCTGAGCGGTGGTCAACTGAATGCTTCCATCGATAAGAATACGCTCGACGCAGGAATGGAGATCTGTGGTCCCGAATATATTCTCGAGCGCGTCTGAGGTCGGCCGATCGCCGGCTTTGACATCAGACCAAACCTCATCTGTGGCTAACATATCCTCAAACGAGACCTGTTCTGGATTTATTTTCCACTCTGCAACAAGGTCGGGGTCGACAAGAATCTCGTAGCGATTACCACCTTTTTCGAGGCGAGCGATGACCGCATCATCGAGACTTACCATGAATCGTCAGATTCGGCCCAGCCCTTAGAGCAATCGGGGGCGCAATCGGACTCAATTGAGCTTGTCAAGATGCTTCAGAGTATCTTCGCGGCTCATCTTTTTGTAGCCACTACCATTGACAATTGCAATTTCCACGGCTTCTCGATTGAGATCTTCATCAATTGATTCTCGAAGAGCTTCAAGACCAAGCTTGATTGCTGCATTTTGAGTCATATTCGACTTCCAGTTTGCTTCAAAGTGGTCGATTACAGACGCTCGTCCTCGACCAATAGCACCAGCATGATATGACTGGTAAGCTCCACTAGGGTCTGTCTCAAAGAGATGCACACCCTCAGCATCCACTCCAGCGATTAACAAGGCAGTGCCAAAGGGCCTAGCCCCTCCATATTGTGTGAAAGATTGCATGTAGTCACACATTTTCTTTACCAGAGTGGTGACTGGAATAGCATCGCCATAGGTCATCCTGTTGACTTGGCATTGAACGCGAGCACGATCGACGAGTTGCCTCGCGTCGGCCACGAGTCCAGAAGTAGTGAATCCGACGTGGCCGTCTATCTGATACATCTTCTCGATTGAATCGATAATAACCAACTTGCTCGAAATCCTCTTGTCGACGATAAGAACGACTCCATCGCGGAACTTGAGCCCGACCGTAGTCGTCCCACGTTTCACCGATTCTCGAGCATACTCGACTTGGTACAATCGTCCGTCTGGCGAGAAGGTCGAAACCCCATGGTCATATCCACGTCCGCTTGGCTGCATGGCTAACGCAGATAGTCCCGCGCCGGCCTCTTATCAACCTTGGTCGCGGTCCCTTCTCGCTTGGTCCGGAAAGGTTGGGATGCGAGATTGCGGGATGTTAGGCTATACTCAGTATAGAGAACACCATTGCCGCGGGTGAAATTGATGGGTGCGAGTCCTTCCGCTGAGTCATGCGCGTTGCAGTCCTATCTTCAGCAGGGAAGGACTCAACCTACGCCTGTTGGTGGGCGTTGATGCAAGGCTGGTCAGTCGAATCACTTGTCACCGTGCATGTCACTTCAGATGATTCGATGATGTTTCAACTGCCGAATACTTCCCTGGCTGGATTACAGGCAGCCTCGATGGGAGTCCCTTGGCTACCAGTTCTTTCGGAGGGTGTTGAAGAATCTGAAATCGATGACCTAGAGGCTGCCATCCGAGGTAGATGCGATGTTTCTAATGCATACGCGCAGGTACGCGAGGACTCGCCAGCAGTCAATTTCCCAGAAGAGTTGGTTTTGCAAGATGGATCTTTGGAAGTCGATGCATTAGTCGTCGGAGCACTACGGTCTGATTACCAGAAAACACGCATCGAGCGAATGTGTGAGCGGTTAGGTTTGATTTCTTACTGTCCACTCTGGCATCATTCACCAGAAGAACACATGCAATCGCTAGTCGATCATGGATTCGATGTCAGAATTGTATCGGTTTCAACAGATGGACTTGGAGAAGAATGGTTGGGTGTCAAATTGGACGAACAGAGCCTTTCGAAACTATCTCTCGCTGCAAAGCGTAATCGATTCAACTTAGATGGCGAAGGAGGCGAATTCGAAACTATTGTTGTCGGTGCACCTCACCTCCGACATACCTTGGATATCACGGGCCGCCCGCAATGGTCTGGCAGAAGGGGTGTGTGGATACTCGATAGCGCTGCATTAGCCGCTCAGTGATGCTTTTCGCCTCTTATCTATCATCCGCTAGCCTCAAGGGGGGGCGTCAAGTCGACGGCACACGGGGAACGTAGTGTCTGTATCACCACTGGATTACCGTTACGGCCGACCTGAAGCTAAAGACATCTGGTCTAGAGAGGGGCGGCATACTCGACAATTGGATGTTGAGCGCGCCCTAGTTTGGGCTCATTGTCAGCTCGGGCGCGTGAGTGCGGAGCATTACGATAAGATTGCAGATATCTCAGACCCTGGCATAGTTACAGCCGATAGGGTCGACGAAATCGAAGCTGAAACTCGCCACGATATCATGGCGCTCACCAAGGCGATGGCTGAGCAAGCTGGCGATGCTGCCTGGTGCATCCACTTGGGTGCAACGAGCAACGATATCGTTGATTCAGCCGTCGCACTACAGATTCGCGATTCAATTACTATGCAACGTGAGATGCTGAAGCAAGTATTGGCTACTCTTTGTGACTTGGCTGAACGCGAGCGCGACACAGTCATGCTCGGGCGAACACATGGTCAGGCAGCGGTCCCAATCACCTTCGGATTGAAGATGGCAGTATTCGTTGATGAATTCCGTCGCCATCTCGTTCGCCTCGATGAACTTGAGGCACGCGCTATCACAGGAAAATTCCTCGGCGCTGTTGGAACAGGAGCGGCTCAAGGTGAGAATGCCAAGGAACTTCAAAGACTCATTCTTGAACATCTTGGATTGAGTGTCCCGGTCGCGACCACACAAGTCGTCGGCCGCGACCGCTACATCGAGTGGGTTGGATGGATGGCAAATGTCGCCGCCTCGGTCGAGAAGTTGCTGCAAGAAGTTCGTAATCTCCAACGCTCGGAAATCGCCGAGGTCGGAGAATGGTTCGATGTCGAGAAGCAAGTCGGATCATCGACCATGGCTCACAAGCGTAATCCGATTACCGCTGAAAATGCATCTGGCCTCGCCCGTATCGTTCGCGCGATGATAATTCCATCTTACCAAAACGCACTACTTTGGCACGAGCGCGACCTCGCGAACTCATCGAGTGAGCGTTTCACTCTATCTCATGCAATGATTCTACTCGACGATATCCTTGTCAAAACTGACCGAGTGATGAGTAAGTGCGTCGTCGATGCCGAGCGGATGCTCGCCAATATCGAATCGCAAAACGGACTAGTCATGGCTGAGAAACTCATGCTTGCCCTAGTCGATGCTGGAATGCACCGAGACCAAGCGCATGAAGTTCTCAGAAGCGCCTCAATGATCGCCGTTGCTGACCGCCGTCATCTGAGAGAGGTATGCGGAGAGGATGCGGAGATTACCACTGCTTTCACTTCTGATGAACTAGACCAACTATTCAATCCGATGAGTCATTTGGGCGTTAGCGGAGAAATCGTCGATGAATCAGTCGCACTTGCGCGTGCAGCGATTGAATAATCGAAGAAGAACTTGAATCAATAGATGTACATCAGAGCAAGTAAGGCTGCTCCGGTAATTGTCGCAACAATTCCAAGCAGGATAATCATCGTATGCGGACCGTATTGATTGGAATCATTCAGAGCTGTATTGAAGAAGCCATCTTCTTGTAACGCGACGAAAAGATTAGTTTCCTTCTCTTCAAACGCTGGCGCTTCTCGCCTGCGTATCCTCTCAGTCATCGATGAATCGACCGTCGACGAGTCCTTGAGCATATCCGCTAATACTCACCCAAGGATAGCAATCCTCATCCACCCTGAGTTCGCGAGCAATCGTCATGCTCGACCTTGACTCAGGGGCTGTCCACCTATCTGTGGAAGCTGGGATTGGCGGCACCAGCCTATGTCTCAGCCTCGCAGCAGCGGTTCTAGAAGCGAATTCCCGAGTTGTTTGGCTCGGAAGAACGGCTCCAGATCCAGTCAGAACTAGACAAATATTGGCAAACCTGAACGAGCAACAACTCGAGCGTCTATTCATCATAGAATTCGGAGAAGATTTACTGACAAGAGCAAAGGCAGTTGGACCACTCATCTCCCGTCTCAATGAATCTGATATTGTCATCATCGATGATTGGTGCCCATCGAGCGGACGTGCGCCAGCAAGCGATCTGAAAGCGGCGCGTTCAATCATTAGCGCAGCCACAAATACCCGATTAGTTCTCACTGCGAAGGCCTACGAGTCACCCTCAGGAACCGGAGAACCATGGAGAAGTCGAGGTGAACAATTGGATGGAGTTAGACAGACTTGGCTCTTCCGCATTGATGGAATCAGAAACCGGAGAAAACTTGTCGACGGAGAGCAATACAACGAATTAGAGTTGAAAACTAGCGGGTTTTTCCCCGCATAATCATTCTTCAGATTCGATGCTTGATTCCAATAAACGGTCCAATTCAGCGAGCGCATCTTCATCGGGAATCATCAGACTGTGAGGGTTTTTCGCTTGCCCAGAGTATTCTTCCTCTACCTCAACAATATCCGATCTACGCCGCTGCCTCAAACGCAGAATATACCAGATTAGACCTGCGGCAGAGAGACTCAGCAAGACTGCCGCTATCGTCTGACTGTCAACGGCCATGGAATACGCAACCGTGACTCAGTCTTGATTCTTCGCGGGACTCGGAAGTGAACGTTCCAAGGGCATAGCGAGATGTCTTCGATTGGCTGCGGTTGGCTCAACCCAACCATCGTTCTGTCCGTCGAATGATATTGATTCGACTTTCCAAGTTTTTTCTTGGGTGGAACCACAAATTGTGCAGCGGAGACCTTGGCCTTTGCCAGCACTTCGCATGGCCTTACCGCAACATGCGGGTCGTTCGCCAGTCCTTGGCACTGTAGATTTCACTCGTAATCTCTCTAGGTGAATCTCGCCTGAAGGAGCTTTGAGACCTAGCCAATCAACTTCGTCGCCCGGCCTCGTACAACGCAATAATACGTTGACTGGTCCGCTCTCAGCAAAGGCTACTAGAGTTGACGCGACTTCACCATCCCACACCAAAACCGAGGAATGCCCACCCTGCACTTCGTTAGGTAAACCACTCACAACTGCACTATGATAACCCAGTAAATGATCATCCGAAACCTGATTTGTTCTATGAATTGCCGAAGACTCACAGGTTTCGACATCATCACGAGACTGCATGAATTTGTGAGCATCTGAGACCTCTTCGGCCGAATTACCACGCACGCCGTATAGTACAGGGCAATTCGTGCGAGGCATAATCATGCCACGACCTGTCGTAGGATCTCTATTCGCAAATGTTCCTGGAAACTTCTCTGACATATCGATAATCGACTGTTGCGCGACTTCTCGATTCGTTCTGATTCGGTTAGATTGGCGCCAAGCGATTAATTCCCAAGTACTATCTTGCGAGGGATTCCAAGCGATTGCTGCACTCGCCCCGATAAGTCCAGCCGGCTGAGGTGAAACCGAGTGAATAGTAGCGCTATCTTGTAGCATTTCTAAACGAGTTTTCAACTTGACTTCTCGCCTAACGGCTTGCCAATACCATTCCTCTGGAAATTCTACGTCTGATACTAACAAACAAGGATCTGGTCGTTGACCTTCACTAGGATATTCAGACTCGATTTCGAGAGTCAAGTCTTTGATGAATTTCTTACAAATCATATTCACATCGGCCAAAGAACCCTGACCCAATTCACAGACTGCAGACAATGCAGCATTACCCCGTGTCCTCTTCGGTGCGAAAGGCCAGAGTCTTACTAGGCGTCTCTCAAGAACTGAGAAGTTATCGATACCTACTTCGAGCATTGATAGCAAACGCTGGAAATGCTCGGTTGTACACGCGTGATCGACATGGTCTGTGTCATCCAAAGCGATTCGGACGACACCTTTCACATGGGTACCGCTCACGCGGCACCCCCCAGTATAGTATCAACAACCCCTGAAAGGCCGATATCAGGATCACAACGGATGCCAGTTACCCCAAAGGCGAGTGCAGCAGCCATATCGACACCTCTGTCACCGACCATGAATGAGGTTGACTCATCAGGCCTGTCCCGCCAATCATCGTCAAACATTAGCCGCAGTGTGGCGAAATCAATGCCTTCAGCGGCAGCATCAAGCAGTTGACGACCGGACTCTAACATACCAGGATGTGGTTTGCGCGCCCAAGCTCCTTCCCATGGTGCGTATGGTGAGTAAAGCACGAGGTCGAGATGGGCATCTACATCCTCAGCGAGTAACATTTCACGCAAGCGAGTATGAATTGAATCCAAATTCCTTGAATTCCAAAGACCTCGCCCCACAGGAGATTGATTCGTTACAATGACGATTCGATATCCTGCCCGACGAAGCCGCCCTACAGAAGTTCCAGCATCTGGAAGCAAAACTACCTCTTCTGGTGTATTGACATAATCTTCACTACCGATATTCAATACGCCATCTCTATCGAGATAGGCGATACGCCCATCCCACTCGATTCCGTCAGGAAGAGCCTCAAGTTCGAGAGAATCTGTCAAGCCCGCAGAATCGCGGTGCGGTGCCAACATGGTATCACTGGCCGCGCTGGGCCTTCATCGCTTCTTTGACGATGTGGTTGATGACTAGTTGCATATCCTCAATTCGTTCCATTGAGGTCGTTGGGACAACGATTGCCACATCGACAATCCCAGCCAACTCACCACCAGCACCGCCATTGTAATCTCCAGTAACTGCAGCGGTGCGGCAACCAGCCTCTTTAGCCATTGAAATGCCATTCAGAACATTGGCTGAATTTCCAGAGCCTGAATAAGCGATTACCAAATCTCCCGCTTTAGCAAATGTTGCCAATTGACCAGCGAATACATTCGAGTAATCAGTATCATTAGCCCAAGCCGTAAAAGAAGAGATATTGTCAGTGTGGGCAATGGTTGGAATTCCCAATTCCTTCGACCAATCTCCAGCACTGTGAGAAGGGGTGGCTGCGCTCCCTCCATTACCAATCATGTGAACGCTGCCGCCGCGTTCACCGACTGCAGCCAATTCACTCAATAAAGCCTGAATTTGTTCTAAGGAGACGTCTGCAAGGGTTCGACGCAAGTCGCCAATGTAATCCTTGGCGAACGAATCGAAATCGAAGGCCATGATGCTCCCTGAGCCGAACCGGCGAGGGCATCCTATTTACGAGTTGATGATTGGAGTCGGTTCAATGCAGGAACCCATCGGGGCAGTATTGGCCACTGTCGCCGAGTCCATCGGTTTTACCGGAGAGGGTATGCGTTTGCTCATTGGAAGCCTCGGGATGGTGCTCCTAGCCGTCTCCTTTTCCAAATCAAAAGAGGTATACTCCGGAAAACTCGCAGCAGCCGGATGGATTATGCTTGGCTTGTTCATTTACCTACTTTCGGAGTATTACGTCAAGATTGGAGACCCTGTTCTCGTCTTGATGACTGCTGGAGCACTTCCAGGCGGTTTTATCCTCGCTTATTTGGAAGCCGCCCGCCTTCAGACATTATCATCTGAAACCAGAGAATCAATCATCTGGTTCAGAGGTATGGTAGCTTGGTCGATGATACCTTACCATATTGTGTACAGTATCCCATACCTCAATGTGGCATTTGTAATGCTGACCGCTCACAGTGCAGAATGGATGCTTGAGTTCGCAGGATTAGGAGCTTATACGATGGGGGAAGTGATGGTAGATCTGAATGGTGGTGGAGAGATTCCACTCTCCGAATGGGATGGGAATATGTTTCTTTTGACGGCGCCTCTGGGTGATGGTGGATTCTTCATTCCGATGTACCACGCTACTGGAGAAGAAGTCAACATCGGCTTCATTCTCAGTTGCTCAGGCCTTCAATCAATGATTATTTTTGTAGGCGCAATCGTTGCACTTCGAACCGTACCATGGAACCGCCGTGCGCGAGGATTACTGATTGCTTTGCCGACAATCCACATCCTCAACACATTTCGAAATGCAGGTATAGTTTGGTTGACTGATGAGTATCGGAATTGGGATTTCTTAGGTTTGAGTATGTTCGATTTCACTCATAGTTACGCTGCGAAAGCAGCCAGTCTTTTTGCGATGTTTTTGATGGCTATCGCTCTATTCGACTTACTTCCTGAACTTCACAGGAATATCATGCGACTTCTTCCTAGACAATTGCGTGGGGCTTCGAAATCTGAAGCATCAACGAGTTCGTAGGCGCTCATACAATTTCCCACGCAATGGCATATCGTGCTCCCAGGCGAATTCCTTCATCACTCGCAAAGCCTCTTTCTCAAGGTCTGAATCACCGACGAAATCGGTGATGTGGATTACTCCCTCCCTAGTATTTGCCTTGAATGCGGCCACTGGCTCTTCGCGGTGGAAAACAAGGTAAGCCGAACCATATCCGAATCTTTCACGAAGCAAACTGCCGAAGTAGTGGATTAGTGGATCTGAAGGTGGGATGACAAGATCACGTGTGCGAGAGATTGCATCCGACCCATCCAATAATGCATGTCTACCCCAACAGACATCGTGCATATCATCGACGAGGAATCCTTTGATGAGAGTTCCATCCTCTTCGAATTCACGCATTACATCTGAAATTTCTTCGGCCGAGAAAGGTGAGCCTGCAAGCCTCTCGACTTGTTTCAGAGTGATTACGGGGTAATGCTGAACAAGGTCTCGTAGGTAATCGCGTTTGACTTCCCAAAGGTCAGATTCGTGAAGCGGCTCGACCGTCTTGAAACCACCACGATAATCCTGAACGAGGTGCCCGCTTCTTACCAACGGCGAGATGAGTTTGCGGAATTCGCCGCGCCTCATCGCGTGCCTTTCCATGAAGATGGTTGGATCATGGTGCTCACGGAAGAATTGCAGAATATCCTCGTCTTCCTCAGGAGCAGGTACGTTCCGTATTGTCAGTAGCCTCTGGAAATGGGTCATACGAGCCCATACAAGGTGGCCACGGAGGTTAGTCCCTTGGTGGAGTTGATGGGCTGCCGCCATCGATTTGAGGTCGACGCGGAACATTTCACAGCGACCACGTAGAGCGAAATCATCGCGCAGCTCGTCTAGGTGTTCAAGAGCCATAGTTTCATTCTCGTAGCGAGTTTTCTGATGTAGTGAATGATGATGGAATAGAATTCGATTAATCTTCTTCCGAGGCTGCGGATCAACTACGCCTCCGCGAATATACCGTTCCCCATCTCCCATCGATTCGAAGCCAAGATCGGTCAAGATCTGCTGAACATTCTCATCACAATCGTGGACAGGGACGCCGTTGAAGGCATGAATTACAGATACATCGACGAGCCTATCTCGATAATTTTCCAATAGGTCATCGAAAGTATCCTTGAATTCGTCGAGGTATGAGTGAGGGATGTTGATATCCTTGATTTCAAGGTAATCATTTACGACAAACATGAGGATTCTACCTACTGGATCGACCCCCTTGAAAACAGGATGATACCATCCCTGTTTGAGCATAAGTCGAACCTCTTGGATGAAGCGAGAACAAAACGGATCTGACTGAGAGAGTATACGCATGGTACGGTCCTCGGCCATTGGCGACAGGAGCTTCTCAGCATCCTCGTGACTTGAGTAATAATCAGTCGGATCGGGTTGCAGAGCGACGATGCGAACAATTCGCTCCGACTTTTCGAGTTCGCGTAGAGTCTCGGCCAATTCCTCAACTGGTCGCGATACAAAGAAACGCAAGGTGTGGAGACGGACTGGGCCAATCCTCTCAATTAGATTCTTGACAGCTTCATCGAATTTCATTGGTTTAACGCGTTCATGAATCCTATGGAAAACAGCAAGGGAGCGCTTTCGATTTGGCAATTCGATGTATTTCTTTCCAATGATTAGTTGACGCTCGAGGTTGCCTAAAGCACTCTTCAATGAGCGCTGAATATGCACGTGATCCTTTCCTTTCGGATAATCGGCAAAGAGTTCTATCCGGCTCATTCCATCCTTCGGAATCTTCTCGAGTAATTCCTCTTCTAGTGGACCAATCCAAGGCTCTCCTCGTAAACCTAGAACAAGAGGCAATTGATCTTCCATCGTATAGCCGACTCGATTGTGCAGTAAGCGACCATTGATGACATCCGGGTCATGTTTGATATCCTTCCAATCACGGAATCTGTAATCTTTCACGCGATGTAACATCTCATCGCGACGCTGAACCAGAATCAGATTGCGAATCGCCTCAGCCGGCTCGTCATATTGCTGGAACGATTTATGCAAAATCAAGGTTTGAAGAGTTCGATAGTCGACTACTTCGACCTGCCCTCCAGTAATGCGATATTCGTCGACACGCAGGATGTATTCTCCATCTTCAGTCTGCGTAAAGAATCCGATAGAGACAAGGTTCCTCATCTCTAGTTCTTGCAGAACTGATTCGACCTGAGCTCGTGGGAATGGAAGCCTATCTGCCAATTTGTCCAAGGTTCTCGGCCCTTCTGAACCCAGCATATCGAGTAGTTTGAGGCGAAGACAATCGATAGGGTCCGAAAGTGAAGTTTGTTTCCAAGTTCCAGCCTGACCTGCTGTGAAATCCATTCCAATGTCAAAGGTTAGACCGCCGGTATAGAGGGAGCGTAAATCATCCATCTCATCGGCGCCGGAGGCGGCAAGACAGCCGAGAGTTCCGTGCACTCCGGCCATGCGTTCAGAGAACCATTTGTCATCAATCTGTGAATGGCCTGTATTGCGCACCTTGGTAATCAGTCCGCGCTCAGCGAGTTCGTAAACCCAATCACGCAGTTGATTGAATTCGAGACTCTTGAGTTTATCAGAATATAGTGGATGAGTCAACGTCTTCTCTAATCCACCACCCATGTCCATTAGTCTCAACAGACCCATTGCAGAGGTGGGCACTGCGACCTTGTCTTGGTAATACTGACCAAGCCTCTCGCGGTCGAGATCTGTTGCTAGCGAACGCGCACCCAGTAATCGGCGAAGAATCTCTGGATCGATATCCTTGATGAGATAAGCTCGGGTCCTCAAACTCAGTAAATCCTCGAAAGAGGACATGAAGAGAGTCATCCCCAATGGCGATGGCATCTTCACCTTTCGATGGACGATTCTGACATCCTCACTATCCATTCGTGAAATGAAATCAGAGAGTTCATTCATCTCAAGGTCACTAGTTAGAATT
The DNA here is from genome assembly GCA_002497895.1 of Euryarchaeota archaeon UBA175. Classification (GTDB taxonomy): domain Archaea; phylum Thermoplasmatota; class Poseidoniia; order Poseidoniales; family Thalassarchaeaceae; genus MGIIb-O1. The sequence goes on along the minus strand of DAFD01000063.1, from coordinate 470 downwards.
TCACTCATCGCCTCACGGATGAGTACTGAATCCTCCATTTGCCGATGAGCACGGAGGATTTGTTCAGCACGGTTCTGGAATTGCTTTGGACTGACCTCTTCGGCACCTATACGTCGAGGATTCAGCATACTTCGGCTCGAAACCTCGCGGAATCTCTTGGCAAAAAGTTGCGAGTCAAGCATGTATCGCTGAAGAACTTCTCCACTCGAACCATCCTTGAATAATTCAGGGATTTTCGAAATCTCAACCTCATGACTCAGTTTGATCATGAAGCCATTTTCATCGAATGAGATTTCGTTGACGATTATGTTGTCTCGCACGGCAATTCCTGCGAATAGGTAGCCGAGTGCGAGATTGAACGCGCGACCACGACAAGTAGTCACGATGTAAGTTGGAAGCGGGCCGGCGACCTGTTCAACGATAATCCGGTCGCGGCTAGGAACTTGGAAAGTGGTCGCACAATGCTCATC
>DAFD01000091.1 GCA_002497895.1 Euryarchaeota archaeon UBA175 | reverse complement strand
TGGATCGGATGTCACTTCTGGATTGGAACGCCTCTGGTAATATCAATACTATTGGCCCCTCTTACCGTTTTAGGCGAAGTGCCTTCTCTGAAGTACATAGACGACAACGCTACTATGGTTCTGATCCCTCTAGCGGCCCTGATGATATTGCTGCCTTTGATTTGATTAAAGGCTGCGGACGCGTTATATTTACATTCAAATCTATCTTGGGTTATTCATGGTCGAGCCAAACGATGGTGAATTGAAGCAGTCTACTTATCTCATGGTCTGGGCCATCGCATCTCTGGCATCTCTGGCAATTTTTATTATTTATTTCTGAGTAGCGAGAAAACCCTCTTGTTCAAGCATCATGTGCTTTCCTTCGGTTCCTCCATTGCCAGAGTATCCCCCTATTCTTCCATCTGAACGTATTACCCTGTGGCACGGGACTGCTGGGGAATATGGATTCGCAGCACAGGCATTCGCAACAGCTCTGGATGAGTTCGGTTTACCTATGGCAACAGCAACCTGCTTGTATGTTCTTACCTCTCCTTCAGGAATAGAAAGTAATTCCATCCAGACTAATTTCTGAAAGGAAGTCCCTTCCATTTTCATTGATCTTCCTCTTCGATTCCCGATGGACGATATCCCTCATCCATTCCTACTATCTCGTAGTTTGATGGGAACAGAGCTATCGCAACGCCTCCGATCATACAACCAAGCCCAAGTAGGAATTGCCCTGTTATCATCATCTCAAGGGCAATTGCAACCAATACTAACCCTCCAATGTTGGATACCCAAACTAGATTTTTGAATGTGGATAACGAGACCCCCGTGGTTCTTTCAGTTCTTTTGGGCCCAAACTCCGCACCAAATCTAATAGGGTCTTCATCACTCAAATTATCACCTGTCTATCATCACAATTGCATCAGTGGGACAAGCAAGAACACATAATTGACATCCAGTACATGGATCTCTAAGTATCTTGGCTTTCCGATTCACCTCAATATTGAGAATAGGGCTAGCTAGAGGGGTATTATACAGCTCGATTGCATCATCATCACATACGATAGTGCATTGATCGCATCCAATACACTGCTCTTCTTTGACCCATGCTACAGCGTCTTCGCCACCCTTTAACATGGCTTGATCTTCAGATCTTCTGGCATCTAGGAGAATCTTAATCCTGCGTTGTTCAGATTTCCTCCGCGCTTCGAGATCTCTAATTCCAGTCACAAAAATCCCTCTCTGCCCCTTCTTCTCAATGCTACGGTCAAAACATCACTAATTTAACCATGTTTCATCAGCGTCTACCATGAAAGTTGATGAAGTACCCTGGCTATATGATCCCCTTTGTTGGATAGGTTTGACTCAGGGTACTTTAATTTGGTTGGTAATGACAATTCATATATCCCCTGAAATAGCATGGATATCATTCGCCTGCGGCGGATTGATAGGATTCTTCATTTGGCTAACAGCTCTTGGTTACGGTAAGTCACAAGTAGCAAAATTCACTTTGTATGGGATAGCTCTGAATGCTTTACTGGCTATATTCTCTGGATGGTTAGCCTTTGGTTAGAGCTTACTGATTCTTACCTGCTTCTACTTGTCTGGCTAGGAAGCTAACGACGTCTAATATTTCAAAGTCATGCCGAGGATCCCCTTCGAATTTGAGACATTCGAAGTGAGAAACACATTTCGGACAGGAGGTTAGCATGATATCAGCCCCCGTCGCATTAACTTCTTCGAACCTCTGAACTCTCAATGCCCTGCTGTTCTCATTACAGCTCATCATACTGGAAACACCGCAACAAAGGGCATCCTCACCATGATGTTCCATCTCCACTAGGTTCACCCCTTCGACACTCGATATTAGGTCCCTAGGCTGGTCATAGATATTCATCTGCCTGCCTAGCCTGCAAGGATCGTGAAAAGTGACTGTAACGTCATCATCCGATTGCAGATTCATGTCAAACCCATTTTCAACTAGGAATTCTGTAGTGTGCATGACCTTCATGTCTTCTAATTCATAGTCTAATGCGAATGTCCTAAAGCATTCAGCGCAAGAGGTTACTAGCGTATCAATCCCACTTTCTCCAAGCTTCTTCTGATTGTATGTCTTTAGCTTCTCGAAGACCTCTGTCATTCCTTGCCATTTCTGATCGTGGCCACAGCATTTCAAGAAGTCCCGGCCAAGGTAGGTGACGTCTTCTCCCATTTCTTCAAACAGTGTGAATGCGGATGTAGTCGCATCGCCTAGGTTCATCGATCCTTCATTCACATGACTGAAAATCATCTCTTGATCTAGGTAGTCCACACATCCAGGATAATATCCGATGTTTGAATCGATTGGATACTCATCAATTGGAATGAATGCTGAGTTTGCATCTTCCTCCGCCTCTGCAGCCAATACTGCCTGGAGTATAGAGTGGGGGATTTCGGCAGCAGGTGGGCCGCCGACAATCAGGTTACGGCGAATGTCGACGTAGGAGTCATAATCGACCAATTGCGGGCAGGCGTTGGTGCAAGCGGTACATGTCAGACATGAGTACAATGGAACGCCGTCATCTTCGTTATTCCATGTATTGTAGATGATGTTGAGTTTGTCTCCAGCGTTGAAGAGGCGAACTGGACAAGCGTCATCACAAAGGTCGCAGCCGTAGCACTTGTTCATTTCCCATTCGTAGCCGCGTGCCATACTGCGCATCAGCATGAAGACGACTGCACCAATTCCAAGGCATGGGATGAACATCGAATAGATCAACTTGGCATCAAGGCTCTTCGGATTCTTCTGGAAGGTTGGATTCTCAAGGCTCATCGCCTCAAGATCAGTTCCAGCAGGTAAGTCGGCGCGGTTTGCAGCTGCTCCGTTCGCGTCAAGTAGGAGGGGTTGGAAGGCTTTAGCCGAGAAGTCGGTGATCATTGTCACGGTCTCATTGACCTCGCTCGAAGAGATGCTATATTCGAGATTGTAATTACCCGGTGCGAGTTTTAGGGTGGTGCTACCACACTCGCCATCTGTTGACCAAAGCACCTTTCCTGCATCATTACTGATACTGAGGTCCTGAGTGTGGCTGCCAGCGTTGCGCACAGTCGTACGGAAGTTACAACCGACATCGACGAAGACGCTTGATAGTCCAATGTCTTCGACGTGTATGACATCAGTCCACGAATGTTCGATAATTGTCGAATCCACATTACCGTCGTATTCGTATGAACTACTACCAGCAACGTTGCGGCCACTTTCGATATCGCCATGTCCATTGACACCTTCGAAGTCGATGATGGTGCTCTGAGTTGGTTGGAAAATACCCCAATTCGTCCAATGTTCGGCTGGGATGACGCACCATTTGGTATGGTCTTCACCTTCGTCTAAACTTGACCAAACTCCAAGTTCAGAAGAATCGGAGAAAGTAAGACACTCATCGCCCCAATTATCCCAATCGTCCCCTTTGCCATAATAGACGAGTGTGTCTGCGGGCTGGCCACGCATTGTCTCCAACTCCTCTACATCGTCCATTGCACCAAGTCCGCCGTAATCCCAGAAGCCGCCTTCGTAAATCGGCCAGGTAACTGCAGAGATAAGTACGGCTAGGATAATGGAACCAATTGCTACTTGCTTGCCCATATTCGGCGTCAATCTAGCACCGATTGAATTGACGAGGAACCATCTGACGCTGAAAAACAATACAGTGAAGATGAAAATTCCAGTGAGAATCCACGGCACCGCATTGAATACCTCAGCCGTCCAAGGCGCCTGCCTTCCACAATCAAAGATATGATGCGAATTCGCCCAGCAATAATCCGTACGGTCTTTGGAATATAATTCGAGGAAGATATTGATTGAGAAGACTGAGATGAACCACACGTGTGCGAGATAGACTGCACCAGCGGTCGCAAACCAAGGGTCTTCGGCTGGGCGCTTCTCACGGCCTCCAAGGAAAGGTGGAAGAGCGAGGATACCAACTGGAATACCTGTCAGGAAGGCGCCCCACCAAGCAGCGTTCCATGAAATCACAGGGGATCCAAGGAACTCACCGATTGGACCGGCTGGAATAACAAATTGTGGTAGATATTCACCCCATCTTAGATATCCATAGGAGAACAGAACATACCAGTCAGGGAATACGAAGCCAGCCTGAGCAAATGGATCCGCTGCACTGTGCAATGGCGGTGGAATCAACCAGCAATAAAATGCCAGAACCATCATCATCGCTGCGAGAATAATCGAATCGCGCAGGACCTCAGTAGGCCAGAAAGCGTGACCCATGTGAACTCGCCTGCGCTCTTTCTCACCTTCGAGGAGACTGCTTTTCTCACGAACATATGTGTCCGCGATGCGTCCGAATCTATCGATCATACCCATGTCAAACACTCTCTATCAATGCGGCTCCGCAATACCCTGAACCCAGACGATGAACAAATGTGCCAGAATGAGCGCAGTGACAACGACAGGTAAGATGAACACGTGTAGGAAATACATGCGCGTGACCGTTTGGCCCGAAAGCGATGTTCCTGCGAACATGGCGGTTGCAACCCACCCTCCGATGAGAGGGGTCGAGTTTGCCATGTTGATTCCGATTGTTGCAGCGCCGAAAGCCAGGCTATCCCAAGGAAGGAGGTAGCCCGAGTAGCCGAAGAAGATTGTGAAGAACATCAAGGCGACTCCGATAAGCCAGTTGAGTTCACGTGGGTTTCTGTATGCTCCCGTGAAATAAACGCGACACATATGCAGGAACACAGCAGCCACCATGAAGTGCGTCGTCCAATGATGGATTGAGCGGATGATGTAGCCGAATGGAAGCTGAACCATGATGAATTCCATCGATGAGTAAGCAGGGGTCGGGTCGCCTTCTCCTCCCGGCACGTAATAGAGTCCGAGAACCGTCCCGGTAATGACTAGGATAACGAAGGCGAGGAAGGAGATCCCTCCGAGACAGTATAGAGGGTACCAATACCAAATGATTCGAAGTTTGTATTTCTCAGCGTGCGTCAGAGGCATCTGACGGTGCACGCTGTAATACGCATCCCGACTCATTCCCCAGTAATCTTGGATGCGGAAGCGAGTATCAAGCCAGGAGAATGCCCAGAGGAAGGATTTCTCCGCCAACCCCATACTTCCCGCGCTGGTCTCAACAGCACGAAGGATGTCCTTGCGGGGCATATCATCGCGCTCTTTACGCAGAGTGAATGCTACCAGCACAACGATGAGGGCGATGAAGAGCCAAAGGAACCAGAATTGTAGCATCATCTCACCTCAGTCGCAATATGTGTACCAGTCTTTGAAGTCCGGGAGGGCTTCAATCGTATCACCCGTAATAACCCACGGGATGAGAGGGAGGCCGACAGGAGCTGGGCCACCTGTTCGGCGGATGCCGATAAAATCGAACTCCGCTCCAGTCGAACGGTTTCGACTTCGATTCTTTTCAATCGCCGTCGGGTCAAAGCGACTAGAGTGGCAGATACAGAACAATTTGTTGCCACCAGCATCGACCGCGCCGGGCGTCCATTGATTATTTGTGAAATCATTCTGGACCAATTGCCAGCCCGGAATACAACATAGGTGAGTACAGCGCGAGAAGATGACAACAAGATTGTCGTGAATTGATAGTGGAGCGAGTGCGGGATCTTCCTCAAGTTCGTAGCCACTACCAACGTATTTCCCGCTCTCGGTATATCCGTCCATGAATTGGAAGCGAGGCTTATCCGTAGCGATTGGAGTCGACGAGTTCTCGGAGTGAGGTACGTACATCACATTGACTGGAAGACCGGACCAGACACCCTGAGCGCCGACCATTCCGGTCGGGCTGTCAGCGGCGGCATTGACGAATGCGGAGTATGACATAGACTCGAGGTGCCGATCACCATACCAAACAGAGTCTTCAGCACCTGAAGGCACCCAGAAGCGAACGGCAGTGTCGCCGCCGGACGATTCTGAAGCCCCCATCAATAAGGATGCGAAGCCGATGCTACCGAGGCTAGCCATGGTGATGACACCGGCGGCGGTGTTGAACGAATAACGCATGAATTCGCGACGATCGATGACGGGATTAGATTCGGAAACCTCATCATCGGCACCCGGAAGTGAACGCAGCCTGAACCTTCTCGCCATGAATCACACCTCGTATTGTTTCCATCCTTCTGTGTCATTGGGTGGGATGAACTTGTTTCGCCTATGCTTGACAACAATTACGTCAGGCATGACAAATCGCAGATAGACGATTCCCATCAAAATTACGGTTAGTAGAGTCATTGCTAGATGGAAGGAAAGAAGCTGCTGGTCCCAGTTTTTGAACAGGCCGTAAGAGAGAGTTCCAGCCCAAAACAGAGTCCATAGAATTCCCCAAAGTGCGAATACGATTACCAACCAAGATTCGCCGGATGGAGATATACTAGCTCTGATGATTGTACCCGGCTCTGGGTCGTTGAACACGCCATGGTCGACCGCTGCCTCGTAGGTTTCCTCGCTTAGGTCTACGCCGGACAATGCATCGCGTGCATCATCGATACTGACCTTACCCGACTTGACTTCGCGGAGAAGCTTCATGACGATATCGTCTTTCACAGTTGGTCACCCCTTCGAAGATGCTTGATGCGTAGTTTGAGTAGGTTGCTTCGACCCACGTAATGGCGAGAGAATCCGTATCTCAAGAAGAGTCCGCAGAATAGAATCACAAGAATCACCGCTCCAAAGCCGAGCAGGCCAAGCCAGTGGGCTCGGAGTGCAGCTCCCATCTCGTGCAGGTCGACGTGAGCCTCGGATGGTGCCGGCGGTTCGATCTCACCATTTCCGCTGAATACAGTCCGAGTTTGGCCAGAGTCTTCGCCTTCATCAACCGAGACTGTCAGACGATTCCAGCGGTCGAGTTCAGATGGGATCCCGTCGCCATTAACGGAGTTGCCAGCAAGCCAGATAGTGATTACTCCGCTACCAGTTTCAGGAGCGGTCCAGACAATCATCCAACTGCGATCTGCAGTCTCGCTACCGGAGCCTGTGTGAGTTAGGCTAGTAGAGTCATCTTCCCAATTTTGGACCAGGTTCTCGTATCCTTCTGCTCCGGCGAGCGAACCTGAACTAACGCGCATGGAGAAGCCGCCGGTGTTAGATTCAGTGTCAATAGCTGGCCCTCCAATCAATTGAATCTTGAGAGTGTAGGTTGTTCCTGCAGAATAATGGTAAGGTAATCCGTCGAGGATTACGGTGACTGAATTATCAGGGAGTTCAGCGTGGCATGTGCAACCTGCTAGGGCGACGTCTCCCTCGCCATCCTCGTCGCCACCGATGCCATTGGAATAACCTTGAGTTGAACCCGCTAGAAGAAGCGCGAAGCAGGCAAGAACCAGCAGTCGGTGGGAGGACATTTGATGTGCCTTCATCCTATGACCTCTATTACGAAGCAATCCAGCCGTCTTCGGGATATCAAGGTTTCAGTTTGACCCCTACGGGGTCCCTCTCTGTGACCTCCTTCCACCGCCTCGTTCGGAACCTGCGAAACCTCAAACGAATCAACGCTCTCGATGGTTCTATGGCCGGTCCGAGTTGGAAGAATGTCTACCGTCTTAGCGACTCGCAGATTTCGAGTTTGGACGAGGCGGAAGAGAAAATGGAGAAGATGGATATCACGGGGGCTGAGGAGATTCTTCTTCGTTTACTTGAGGAAGATTCGAAGTGTGTTCCGGTGCTGAATAATCTAGCTCATATGAATGGCAGATATCTGTCGGATTTCGAGAAGGCTGTAGAGTATTATGAGAAGGTGCTTGAGATTGAGCCCGACAATGCTTGGGCACGCGATGAAAGACGTCGCTATCAGCGCTATCTCACCTATGATTGAGGTTTTTCTGCTCTTGGTTTTTTTGAGAATGCCGTGACTTGATTGGCCCCTTAATGAAGCGTGTATATCGGTTGTATTGACCCGCAATTTCAAGGCGCGCCTGCGGGCCACATCATGTCGTGCACGAGGGGGCGATACTCATCGCAGGAGTCGGTGGGCTAGGATGTACCTGGGCGGATGCTGCCCATAGCGAGTGCGATGGCCTCGCTGACCTACTCTTGATAGATGCTGACGAGTCCTCTTTCCGAGGTTCTGGACAAGCGCATTGTCTGCACCTTGATGCGGTAGGGGATGGAAGTGGCGCGGCTGCTCTACCTAACCTCGCAGCTCACAGATTAACTGAGGGACTCGATGCCCTTGACCCACTCCTCGAAAAGGCAGAACTGGTCTTCATTATGACGGGACTTGGTGGAGGTACTGGATCAGGGGCAGCGAATGAGTTGGCACGTCTTGCTCGAGCAAGAAACTGCTTGGTTCTGAGTGTAGCTGGATTGCCTTTCGCCGAACAACCACTGCGAAGCGCTATCGCGAACGCAGCTCTTCCCGCGCTGGAAAAACAATCCCACGTATGCATACGCGTAAGCATGGAGAGATTGGCATGGTATGCCCGAGCTCGAGGTGCAGATTGGCAACAGGGCTCGGGATGGATACAGGATCTGGTAGAGGGTCTAGTAACGACTCTTGCTAAGGTAGGCAAGATGAATCTTGATTTGATGGATCTGAGAACCGTTGTTGAACATCACGGTGAAGCAACATTGATTGTAGGCTCCGGGACTGTTGTTGACCCCTCTGGAGTGGTCGATGTCGCGCGCCGTTCGCCGCTTACTGAGGTGGATGTTTCTGGGGCGAAAGGATGTATGATTCAGGTCGAAGGAGGACCTGATATGACTCTCGCCCATCTCAATCTATTGAGTGAATCTCTCGTCAGTAGCCTCCACCCAGATTGTCAGGTAATTCTTGGAGCGCGTGCGAGCGACGAGATGGTCGGACGTCTTCGGATAGTCGCTGTTGTCAGCGGACTTTGACCTCGTCGGCTACTAAGTAGGCGAGAATTCGTTAAGCGAGGACCTCTTCGCCGATGTATGCCCAAACCCAGCAAGGCTGCTCGCGGGAAGCACCGATGGGTCGGAGTAGAGGTAAATGGTGCGGGACTGAGTCGTGCTGAGTGCGAGTCGAGAATAGGAGAGATTCTGAGTCCAATTAGTTTCAGAATGTTTGACATGCGTAGCGATTCTGAATCTGCTCTACTCATTCTCAAGGTCGGGCTTGATGATTACGATTCTACTAGAGAAATTATGGAAGCTACCGAAGGTGTCTGCACCAAAACTTCCTCGGGTAAGATTAGGCTTGTACGCGAGCGACTGGGACTGCCTCGTCCGGTCAGAAAGAGATGACTAATTCTCCGACATCGTCGATTACAAGTAATTCTGAACCTGCTATCGCGACAAGTGCACCCGATTCCTTGAGCCCTGCTATTCTCACAGGTACGTCTGTACGGGTGGCTTCTGCCCCCCTAGACAGGGCTCTTGACATCGCAGTCCAGGAGCCTCTTTGCAATTGAGAAGATTCAGGGGTTGCGATAGGAACTGAATCATCGAGGATGGAAGCGATTGCCGCGTCAACGATTTCGAAAGCACTTACGTCATCAATATCTCCAATGGATTCAGTCCAACCTGCTACATCTCGACCTTCGACATTTGAGGGATTTTGATTCAGTCCAATTCCAATTCTTACACGGCCGTCTAGTGAACTTGATTCGACGAGAATCCCGCCAGCCTTCCGGCCGTCAATCAATAGATCATTCGGCCACTTCAAATCCATTGAGAGAGCATCGGCCACGCACGCACCAACAGCGACCTGCAATAGGCCAGGAGATCGATCGTTCAATACCGATTGATTAAGACTCCAAGTTGCAGTCAAATCACCTTCTTTGGATTGCCATTGTGAGCCCCTTCGCCCCCGTCCCGATTGTTGAATTCCTGCTCTGATTCTTTGCCATCCTTCATTGGGTAACGCGCGTGCATCATCCATTGTTGAATCAGACTCTTCGAGATAATGTGCTTCTGCAGTATCCCCTGGTCTCCAAAAGGCCACAGTCTCAAGTGTCTCATCACCGACTCTCTCTATTGCTAGACGACGAGAGGACCATCCTTTGAGACTCCAATCAATCGGCGAACTCAGTGATTCGGGGTCTGTTCGGAAAAGTAGAATGAAAGTCTTGTTTCGAGATTCGCCCTCACTCAATGACTCCAGTAGAATATGAGACCAACCTAGTTCTCCTTCGTCGCCCAGAGCAGCTTCCTCCAAAGGGCCAAGACTCACCCCTTCCTCAACGGCAGGGTCGAGATATGGTAAATTCCAAACTATGACGTCGGCGTCGGAAGGGATCTTCCAACCTTCTTCTCCGACACCGCTCTCCTCAACGCGAATAGATTCGGTAACTCCGGCCTCGATAGCGTTACCTCGGGTCGCTGCAACCGCGATAGGATTGATGTCGAAAGCAGATACTTTCCATCCAACGAGAGCCATAGCGATTGAGATTGCTCCTGAGCCGCAACCAACTTCGACGAGATGCCCTGGAGGGCACGTCAAACGGGCCAGACCATCTAACATCAAGCGAGTGTCTCGGCGAGGGGGGTAAACAGTCGGAGGAATCGTGAGTTCGATCACCTCACCGGACGGAATTTTGAATCCTACAGCCATACTTCGACCGGTAGATGAAATCTCAATCTCCCGTTCAATTTTATCGAATCCCAGCGTAATCACCCCTAATTCGCAAACCTTTATTCATACCAGCCCAGACTTGGGATTCGCCCTCCCCGTCCCCGAGGGGGGCTAACGGTCCAGCCGTGCCTATGCTATGCATAGACCGTCACTTTCTTAAACACCCCCTCGGTCGGCGGAGAGCCCAGCATTAGCCATGGGCCTGTAGCTTAGTCAGGTAGAGCGCCGGGCTTTTAACCCGGTGGCCGGGGGTTCGAATCCCCCCAGGCCCGCCTGACAAAGCCTCAGGCTAGCGGTTTTTCTGGGTCCGGGGGCGGCGCGAATGGCAGTAAAGAGTTCAACAAAGAAGCGTCTAGTCGAGTTGGGTATTGATACCGATCATGCTCACAAACTCGCCGACGACGCAAACATGGATGCAATCAAGCGAATGACAGTTGAGGAGGTCGCAGAGAAAACCGGCCTCTCAACGAGTGATGCGACACTCGAGAATATCATGTCCATCATCAGGGAACACAACACTTCCCGTCGCCGAAGCCGTTCCGGCCGAATTACAATTTCTCGCAAGGCACTCGAACTCATGGACATCCCTCAGGGTGATGCCCGGTTCAACGTCCTCAACCACTTCCTTGTCCCTCACCATGAATTGGTGGATTCCGACAAAGAAGCAGAATCTCTCGCTCCTTGGGGACTTGAAGTCCCAGATAACGAGGGAGGCACTCGTATCGCCAAGGAATTACTCCCCAAGATCCTCATCACTGACCCAGCAGTCCAAGCCATCAAGGAACATATCGAGGCAGAAGCCGACGATCTTCCTGCTGGCTGGCTGACAAATAGAATTGTCAGAGTGGTGCGATATAGCCGAGCAGCTGGCTCAAGCACTGCTTACCGACTAATCGTGGAGAGCGCTTGAAGGAGTTGAGAAAATGAAGGAAATTGTAGAGAGTTACTTTCAGCAAAGAAGTCTGGTCAATCACCAGCTCGCATCGTATAACGACTGTATTCCATCCACCGATGGAAAACTAAGCCGGATGGAGAAAATCGTCCGTAACATTCGCATCGGAACCGACGAACCCGTCGAGGATGATGATGGTGGAATCATCAAACTCGACGTTCTAGACCATGAGATTGTCATCCGAATGAAGAATATTCATCTTGGCCGCCCAACCATTCGTGAGGCCAATGGAGCCGAGCATCCAGCAACTCCGCTGGAGTGTCGTCTTCGTAAGTTGACTTACTATTCCCCAGTCTACCTTGATTTCCAGATAATCCGTGACGACAAGCCAGTCCCGGATATCGAAGATCGCGTCCACGTCGGTAACCTGCCGATCATGGTTCGCTCTGGTCAGTGCAACCTGCACTCCGACCACATCTCTCATCTCTGTGGAGATGCAGACCGCAAACTCTCGCCTCAGACTTCGGCTGAGGACGCAGACCGTTTGACTGAACTCTTGCGCCGAGCCGGTGAGGACCCTTTGGATCCAGGCGGCTATTTCATCATTAACGGAACCGAGCGTGTCCTCATCTCGATGGAAGATCTAGCACCTAACCGAGTTACTGTTGAGAAGAACAAGAAGTACGCTCACGAGACTGAAGTCGCCAAAATCTTCTCGCAGAAAGACGGTGTTCGCAAGCCTCTCAATATTGAGAAGCGCCGCGATGGAATGCTGATGGTTAAGATCCCAAGTGCGGGAACTACGCCAATCCCAGTCGTTCTACTAATGCGTTCTCTAGGTATGGAGAACGACAAGGAGATTTTCACCGCGATTGCAGGTCCTGCAGAGGCGATGAAGTACACAGTTGCCAACCTCAATGAGGTCAAGGACAACGAAGAATACAATGTCGAGACCTCTGAAGAGGCTCTACAGTGGCTCGAGAAGAAGTTCGCTGCTGGTCAGCAGAAGGAATACCGTGAGGCTCGAATCCAGAACCTCCTCGACAAGGAACTTCTTCCTCACCTCGGTTCTGGACCCGAGTATCGCGAGAAGAAGGCAGTTTTCCTCGGACGCATCGTCCGCCAAGTCCTTGAGATGGCTATCACTAACCGTGATCCTAACGACAAGGACCACTACGCAAACAAGCGTGTTCGTCTTGCTGGAGATCTAGTCGAGGACCTTTTCCGCGTCAGTCTACAACAACTCGCTCGTGACCTCAAGTACCAACTAGAGCGTCATCACAACCGCAAGCGCGAGTTGCGAATCAACGCCTGCCTACGACCTGACGTGCTGACACAGAAGATCATGCACGCGCTTGCAACTGGCAACTGGGTTGGTGGCCGATCGGGTGTCAGTCAACTACTCGACCGTACTACTTACCTCGCAGCACTATCACATATGCGTCGCGTGACCAGCCCACTGGTCCGCAGCCAACCTCACTTCGAGGCTCGTGACCTGCACCCTACACATTGGGGCCGACTCTGTCCAAACGAGACTCCTGAGGGTCAGAACTGCGGTCTTGTGAAGAACGCTGCTCAGATGATCGACGTCTCCGAAGAAGTCCGCGAAGACGACGTCAAGGAACTCCTTCGAGAAGCTGGTGTTGACTCATCTCCATCTGGCTGGGCCGAGGGATCTCGTGTCCACGTAAACGGAGACATCTTCGGTCTGCACAAGAATGCGGCGAAGTTGGTTAACCAATTCAAGCGCCGACGCCGACAAGGAAGGATCCGATCAGAGGTCAGTATCCGTCACGATGGTGCGAACCGTGACATTTTCATCAACACCGATCGAGGGCGAATCCTGCGCCCTCTCCTCGTCCTTGACGATGGTGATCTGACACTCTCAAAGGAACACCTAGAGTTCATTCGCTCCGGCGAATGGACCTTCAACGATCTCGTCGCAAACGGAGTCGTTGAGTGGGTCGACGCTGAAGAGGAAGAAGACCTTCTTGTCGCTCCTCGTCCATTCGATCTACCTATGGAATCGCCAGAACACGGTCGACCAATCAATCCAGCAGCAGTGGAATGGGTTAACCTTGGACAAGAACAAATCACTGAGGCTGAACTCCGCGTCGAGGTCAAGTTGCCTAATGGTGACGCGGTTTTCGAAGAGTTCAGTGTTCCTCTAAAGTACTACCAAGAGGATGTTGATACTCTCCGCCGAAAGCAGAAGAGGAACAATACTGTCCTCGTCTACACGCACGTGGAGATTGATCCGCAACTCATTCTCGGAGTTTGTGCATCCCTTGTTCCATATCCGGAACACAATTCCACGCCGAGAGTTACCGGTGGTACTGCGATGGTCAAGCAGAGCCTTGGCCTACCGAGCGCCAATTACCGTTTGCGCCCTGACACACGTATGCACGTAATGCATTATCCTCAGCAGTCGATTGTCGGTACTCGTTCGATGAAGACAACGAACTTCGCTCAGCGCCCTGGTGGCCAGAATTTCGTGGTCGCGATTCTCAGCCACCACGGCTACAACATGCAAGACGCCGTGGTCATTAACCGAGCTGCAGTTGAGCGTTCGCTCGCCCGCTCATCCTTCATCCGCACATATAATGCTGAAAACAAGCAATTCCCAGGCGGCCAAAAGGAGCAAATCGAGATTCCAGGAACAGGACTTGACGAGGTCAAGGGAATGAAGTCATGGGAGAAATATACTCACCTCGAGCGTGACGGTCTCCCTACTCCTGAGACTCACCTCTCAAGCGTAGGCGGAGAGACTAGCGTGCTTGTTGGTAAGACCAGTCCTCCTCGATTCCTTGAGGAGTCACATGGTCACTTCCTGCAAGCTCAGGAACGCCGTGAGTCCTCTATGATGGTCAGAAACGGGGAGTCTGGCTGGGTCGACAATGTGTTTGTCACCGAGTCGCTCGATTCTGGTCTTCTTTGCCGCATTTCTCTGCGAACTGAAAAGATCCCTGAACTTGGTGACAAATTCGCCAGTCGTCACGGACAGAAGGGTATCATTGGTCGCCTTGTCGACGAGAAGGATATGCCATTCACCACCGATGGAATCGTCCCTGATCTCATCATCAATCCTCACGCGATTCCATCGCGAATGACCGTCGCCCACGTCCTTGAGATGATCGGCGGCAAGGTCGGAGCAATGGAAGGACGCAAAATCGATGGTACTGCCTTTAGTGGAGAGAAGGAAGAGTCACTCCGCTCAGGCTTGCTGCGAAATGGTCTCGCGCACACTGGTCGTGAACCGATGGTCAGTGGGGAGACTGGAGAGGCATTCACTGCTGACATCTTCACTGGAGTCATCTTCTACCAGCGATTGCATCACTTGGTGAGCAGTAAGTTGCACGCCCGCAGTCGCGGTCGTGTGCAGATTCTCACCCGTCAACCAACCGAGGGTCGTGCACGACAGGGTGGTCTACGATTCGGAGAAATGGAGCGCGATTGTCTGATTGCGCACGGAGCCTCGATGGTCATCAAGGACAGACTACTTGACGAGTCTGACGGCTGGCCACTGATGGTGTGTAACAACAGTGGTTGTGGTCACATCGCTTACTATGATTGGAAGAGGCGCACTCCAGTGTGCCCTGTATGTGGTGACCGAGCAGATGTGCATTCGGTACAGACTTCCTACGCATTCAAGCTACTTCTGGACGAAATGAAAAGTCTTGGAGTTGCTATGCGACTTGAACTGGAGGACCAAAGATGAGCGCCCGTGGAGTAGCCCAAATCCCTAAGAGGATCGATTCGATAAAATTCAGCTTGATGGATCCAAATGAGATCCGCAAGATGTCGGCCGTCGAGGTGAAGACTGCTGATACCTACAAGGACGACGGTCACGCATACAAGCAAGGTCTGATGGACCCTAAGATGGGTGTTATCGACCCTGGAATCCGTTGTGAGACCTGCGGGAATAAGCACGACGAGTGCCCGAGTCACTTCGGTCACATCGCACTTGAGCTTCCAGTGATGCACATCGGATTCACGATGCTAATCAAGACCTCACTGAAGTCTACCTGCAATGAGTGCAGCCACATTCTGCTACACAGCGCAACCGACACTCACCCCCTCGACCCAGAAAAGTCCGAGCAGGACTACTACCGAGACCGAGTATACGACGTAATGCGCAAGCACGGAGTTGGCTCGACTGAATTCAAGAAGATCATCAAGGAAATTGAGAAGGAGTGCTCAAGCGCCAAGCGCGCTATATGCATGCACTGTGGGTCTGAGCAAGGCAAGATCATGCTCGACAAGCCTACCACCTTCAAGGAGAAGAAGTCCGACAAGGGTGAGCACAAGTTGAACGCTCGTGATATCCGTGAGTGGCTCGAGAAGATTCCTGACCAGCACCTGATATTCCTAGGAATGGACAGTGAATCAAGCCGTCCAGAATGGTCAATCATGAAGGTTCTACCAGTTCCTCCGATTACCGTCCGTCCTTCGATTACACTCGATAGCGGCGATCGTTCCGAGGATGACTTGACTCACAAGTTGGTCGACGTCCTGCGAATCAATCAGCGTCTACGTGAGAACCGTGACGCTGGTGCACCACAACTGATTGTCGAGGACTTGTGGGAATTGCTTCAGTACCACGTCACTACTTACTTCGATAACCAGACTAGTGGAATTCCACCCGCTCGACACCGCTCCGGTCGTCCTCTCAAGACACTTTCACAGCGCTTGAAGGGCAAGGAAGGTCGCTTCCGTAGCAACCTTTCTGGAAAGCGCGTGAACTTCTGCGCTCGAACAGTCATCAGCCCAGATCCTAACCTCGGAATCAACGAGGTTGGTGTACCAGTACACACGGCGAAGGAACTCACAGTTCCAATCCGTGCTACAAGCAGAAATCGCGAACAACTTCGCCGAATGATTCTGCGCGGACCTGATGTTCACCCTGGTGTGAATTACATCATCCGTGGTGACAACTTCCGCGTTCGAATTACCGACCGAACGAAGTACATTTGGGCTGGATTCCGATGCCTCAACCCAGACTGCCACTCAGGCAGCGAGGACGAGCCATACGTAGGATACCGACCAGATCTGAATACTGTGCTTCCAGCACCAAACTTCCTTCCAGGCCTCGAGCTGATGAAGCAGATGCGCCGAACAGAACTCGGAGAATTGGAAGAAATTTGGTCGGTCGACCTTGAATCTACCATCTCGAATCTACGAGGAGAGGATGCTAACGGTCGACCTCTCGCTGAAGACGACCCAGCTGCAACTATCCACCAGCGTTGGGTCTGGGAGCAGAACCACCCTGACGAATACTTGCCAGATCACCTCGAAGTGAACTGCCCTCACTGTGGCAGTCCGTCTATCGCAGATGAACAGAGCGAGGAAGTCTACCGCACTGAGGTCGAAGACCGTCTGTCAACTTACGATAGGGATGGAAACCCTCGCCCTGGAGTAATTGTCGAGCGCCACCTAATCGATGGCGATGTCGCGATCTTCAACCGGCAGCCATCGTTGCACAGAATGTCGATGCTTGTCCACGAAGTCCGTGTAATGGCTGGGAAGACGTTCCGCTTCAACCTCGCCGATTGTACTCCATACAACGCTGACTTCGACGGTGACGAGATGAACCTCCACGTCATCCAGTCCGAAGAGGCACGCGCTGAGGCCAAGATTCTGATGCGTGTACAGGAGCATATCATCACACCTCGATACGGAGGTGCAGTCATCGGTGGAATCCACGATCACATTTCTGGTGCATACCTGCTGACTCACGGCGAGAGAATCATCCCGAAGGTTCTCGCCATGGAAATTCTAGGATCAGTCGCTTGGGATGGAGAACTTCCTGCTGAAACCACCAGTAAGAGTGGAGTCGTTGGATATCTCGGCTCCGATCTTCTGGGTCTTATTGTTCCAGCTGGCTTCAAACTAGAGTACACAAGCCGAAGCGGCGACCAAGTCAAGGTCACCTCAGACGGAAGCGTCAGTGGCACTATCGACAAGCGCGGAATCGGTGCAGAAGATGGACGTCTACTTGATGCGGTTGTACAGACTCATGGTACCAACAGCGGTGCAGAGTTCATCAACCGCATGACAAAGATGACCATCGCGATTTGCACCTCGAGTGGTTTTACCACAGGAATTGACGACGAAGATCTACCTGCAGTGGCAAAGGCGGAAATCGTAGAAATCAATTCGCGCGCAAGCGAAGAAGTTGATGCTGAACTCGAAAAGTTCGGTAAAGATGGTCGACGCTATGAGACTCGCCCTGGTCGAACACCAATAGAGACTCTTGAGGAGAATATCCTGCAGATTCTCGATTCTGCTAAGGCTGAATCAGGTAACGTTGCGAAGACCTACCTTGGAGACGATAACTCGGCTGTCCTCATGGCAACCTCAGGAGCTCGTGGTTCGATGGACAACCTAGCTATGATGGCAGGTTCTATCGGTCAGCCAAAGGTTCGTGGAAAGCGCCTTGAGCGTGGTTACCAAGACCGTGTTCTCTCTCACTTCCCTCGTGGAGTGAAGGGTGCTGAGGAGAAGGGATTCGTCGCTTCTTCCTTCAAGAAGGGACTCGAGCCTACAGAGTTCTTCATGCTCTCAGTCTCCGGACGTGAGTCGCTTGTCGACACTGCGGTTCGAACCTCAAAGTCAGGTTACATGCAGCGCCGGCTGATCAACGCAATGGACGACCTCAAGGTCGCCAATGATGGGTTTGGATCGGTTCGTAACACTGCTGACCGAATCATCCAATTCGAGTATGGTGAGGATGGAATCGACCCAGCGCGTAGTCGCAAGGGTCTACCATTCGACATCACTAAGGTTCTCGATGACGCCCTCGGGGGTGGTAAGTGATGGTAGTCAAGAGTGCAACAAAGAAGAAACTCATGGATCTCGGTATTGCCGAGGAGTTTGCACATCGTCTAGCTGATGATCGCAAGTGGGACGACGTCAAGGTTCTGTCCGCTGGAGAGATCGCTCAGATTTGTGCTACTGACTCTGGTATGGCTCAGAAAATTACCGAAGTCATCCAAGGTTCGACCAAGGCTGCTCAGAAGGAGAAGAAAGCAGTGAAGACGATGATCCGTCGACGCGTGGCCTCCCGCCGTCGCAAGAAGAGCGTTCTACCACTGCAGGCTTACGATGCTGAGGACAAAATCCTTCAAATTCAGCGCGATTTGGATGTCGAAAATCCAATGTTCATCAGTTTGACCGAAGCAGCCGCTAAGGGTAATATCCGTATCACACCTAAGACCATTAACGACCTCGTCAACGGTCTGCTTTCTCGCGGAAAGAAGAAGCTGACTGCAGCTGAGGCCCGTAAGGTTGTCAACAGCGCCGAGGCAGACATGAAACTATCACGAGTTGACCCGCACGAAGCGGTTGGAATCACCACCGCTCAATCGATTGGTGAGCCTGGAACTCAGATGACAATGCGTACTTTCCACTACGCTGGTGTAGCTACAGTCAACGTCACACAGGGACTGCCTCGTGTAATCGAAATTGTCGATGCTCGAAAGGTTCCGAAGACACCTACGATGAAGATCTTTCTTGAAGAGAACGACTCAAAGAAGAAGCCTTTGCGCACTGATGAAAAGAAGGTTCAGGCGATTGCTGCTGCTCTCGAAACCACCACTACTCGTGACATTGCTTCAATCGATGTTGACGTGGCCCAACGCCACCTCAACCTCGAGCTAAATATCAAAAATCTACGCCTGAAGAAGATGACCGGCGCCGAGGTCCGCGACAAGCTACAGCGTGCTCTGCGATTGTTCATCCAAGCAGATGACGATAACCGACCGAAGGTACTCAAGATTATCCCGGGCGTTACCAAGGAAGAAGATCTAGCTGACCTCGCTAATGATCCACCAACTTACACTGCTCTTCTGCAACTCGAAGACAAGGTGAAGAAGCTGCGATTGAAGGGTCTTCCAGACATCGTTCGCGCAAACGTGCAAGGCCCGAACCGCGATACTGGTGAGTACTACATCTCAACCATTGGCTCGAATCTTTCAAAGGTCAGCATGTTTGCTGGAGTAGATCACGGTCGAACCTACACTAACAATGTCAACGAAATTTACGGGTATCTTGGAGTCGAGGCAGCTCGACAGGCTATCATCAACGAGATGTCGGATACTCTGGAAGGAGCCGGTCTCGAAGTCGATGTCCGCCACCTCATCACTGTATCAGATGTCATGACCAGTGAGGGAGAAGTCCGAGCTATCGGGCGCCACGGAGTCAGCGGAACCAAGCACAGTATTCTGGCCCGATCGGCTTTCGAAGTCACAGTCAATCACCTGCTTCGTGCTGGTGTGATTGGCGAGCGCGACCAACTACGTGGTGTCACAGAGAACATCATCGTGGGTCAACCAGTCGCTCTCGGAACTGGAAGCGTAGAACTGTACTATATCCCGGAAGAGGCTAAGGCTTGAAGGAGGAATTCATATGGATTTGGCAAGACAATTGAAGCAAGGAATCATTACCGGAACCGTTCTTTTTGGACAGCGACAGACTACCAGCGCTTGTACAAAGGGTGATGCCCGTCTCGTGCTGGTTGCAGCCAACTGCCCAGTAGACTACATCTCGAATCTGACAGCGAGCCACCCCGATGTACCAGTACATCAAGTAACCATGGTCAATCGCCAACTCGGTGCTGCTTGCGCTAAACCATTCCCGGTCAGCGCACTATGCGTCATCGACCCAGGTCAGTCCGACTTGTTGACACTCAGCTCAAACCTCTGATTGGCGACTTGATACAACCCTCTCTTCGGGGCGGGTGAACAGCCTAGCAAGGGTGTTCTTCAAGGTGCAGACGACTACCAGAAGTCATGGATGACACCGTCGGGGATCTGTTGAATCTCAGCGGTGTCAGATTGATTGAGGCATCAGGAATCACCGAGACCATTGGTTTCCGTTGTCTCGGCATTGCTGAGAGAATCCCAGACCTTGAGGAGGAATCCAGTGCCTCAGTCCACGTTTGGCATGTTCCTTCTACCCTGTTGCCGCTGAGTGTGGCTGAGGCTGAACGCTGGCTCGTCGATGCTCCAAGTGGCCCACATTGGATGCTTAGTGAGAGGGAATTCGAACCGGCTGCAAGTGAATTACTCAATTCCCGATTGAAAATCGAATTGTGGGGCCCTGAGACTCTTAGCCGCTGGATTGGGGAGGCTGTTCTGCGAGGAGATTTACAGGTGATTATACCAACTAATTCACCAATCAGCGAGTTGGAGCAAGAATTGCCCGACTCTAGCCATTCCATCGACAGGGTTGTACTGTCACCAATTGTTGACCTCGATGAATGGCTGATACAGAGAGGGTTGGAATTTGTAGAAGCAAATCCAGTTCTCATCGAGGCGAGGATTTGGAGGGTCGATGGAACATTGGTCAGTCCAGAAGGTGTGCGGGAGACTGGTTCTTGGCGCGTTCTTGAGGACCCTTGGGCAGGTCGTTTGGAATTACATGAAGAGGATGAAGTTCTGAGCAATGCGCCGAAACTCCGTCTCGTCGATGCAAATCCTGAACTTTGGTTTGACGAGGATGATCTACGGGTAATGCTCGTTGGCATCCTTGAGACTCGTCGTCAGAAACAGGAGGAAGCCAAAACGGGTAGCACTGTTAGAAGTACCATGCTGGAACGCTGGGCTTTCGATTCATCTGAAGCTGAGTTGGAGATGATTCCTACTGCTATTCCAGCTTGGATTGTCGACCACGACCGTGGTCGAGAATTATTGCATTCAAGAAATGGTCGAACCTACGAAATCAATTCCGCTGTAGAGCCATGATTTCGTCGGTCGATAGAGTGTCACCAGACATCAGGCGTGTCATCAGGTCAGCAACCTCAACTTGCTCGTCCTCGCCTGCAACTCCCTTATCGCGAGCATCTATTGCCTTCAGTAGGTCTTGCATTGAGTGTATGCATCGAAGAGAGACAATGTAGCGACTGTGAAGAGAATCTGCTTCCCTCTTGGCACGAGTGACACCCGATTGTGCGGAATTGGCTTTTTCTCGAAGCCTATCGACCTCTTCTGAGAGTTCTGCCATGAGGTCGTGAGCCTCTTGAGCGTGGGATACAGCGCCCTTTACCTTCTTGTGAGCATCTTCCTGAGACTTTTCGGCATCTCGCAATTGGATCTTTAGATCGCGGATACCACCGTCAGATTTGCTTTCCTTAGCCTCTCGAAATTCTTGGGCAAGGCGTTTCATCTTCATATTGTATTCACGTTCTTTCTTTCCAAGAAAGCGCCCCTGTTCGTATAGGCGTTCTAGTCGTTCCATTTCTGTTCGGATTCGACTAGGTGAGCGAGTTTTCTCGGCACGATCTCTTTGCATTTTTTCCTCGCCTTGCTCTGCGATTTTCTCCCGGAAATCGGTTCGAATAACTCGTAGTTCATCGGTGCGTTCGGACCGAATGTCCTTGAGGTCACGAACCTTCTGATTTTCTTCGTCCCGAATCGCTTTTTGATTTTGGACTTCTGTGATAAGTTCCTTGACTTGGCGATTCAGTTCGTTTCTCTCATCGAGGAGAGTGCGAACTTTCGCATTCCATTGATCACGCTCTTCGCGATTGTAGGTAATCTGCTCCTGAACATCATCGCAGCGAGGCTGCAGGAATCCGCGGATTTCCTGACTTTCCATCTGCATACAATCTTGCTCCTGTGGCTTTGCGTCCGACGTTTTCCATATAAGCGCATAGGAATTCTTCATTCGACCCAGAAATCGTTCATTCTCTCTTACTTGCCGAGCTACCACGTCGTGGTCCGCCTCGAGTTACACCGAGTCTCCGCTTCCCTTTTTTGCCAGAACGACCGCGCTTTTGCGGTTCATCTTGTGATTCTGTAGTCTTCGACTCACTGGCTATTCCCAATAGGCTGCCTGAGTCGAGTAGGGCGGTTAGTTCGTTGGTGTTCAGAGAACCGCCCGTACTGGCTCGCTCTTTGACATCAGCGAGTCGGATTGGTCGGCCACGTCCGCCAGTGATTTTGAGGTAGGAACGGAGGCGACCGGCTTCTTTTCGTAGATCTTTTCGCTGTGATTTGATGGAGTCAAGGCGCTTATCGATACCATTGATTCGCCTGCTCATCTTACGGATTTCTCCCCGAGTCACCTTATCGGATTCGATATCAGTGCCTTCAGTGGCGCCATCTGCAGTTGCTTCCCGAGTCTTTCTTGTAGCGTCGAGTTTTGTGGTCACCTTTCGCAGGTCTTCGATTTGAGAAACATACCGTGCGTGAGCCTCCTCGGCTTCGCGCTTGCGAACGACTGCTGCTTGTAATTCGAAGAAGCGACGGAATGAGTCGAGTTCACGGTTGAGTGTTGGGACGGAGGTTAGGTCGTTATCGATGGTGGTGAGTTTGGTGTGAGTTTCATCCATCCACTCTTCAAGAACGGTTGCTGGAGGTGGAATCGATATGTTCACCTTATCGCGGAGATCTCTGTCTTTGTCGGCCTTTTTCTTGATCTCGTGGAAGCGACGGAGTAGTCCACGACGCTCTGAATCCGCTTCTTCGATTCCACCGACCGCGGTACGGAGGGATTTGACGAGGTCGACTTGTGATCGTCGATCGTGGCGTAGTGAGTTGAATTCATCCTCTAGTGAACGCAATTGCCGATTCAAATCTGCTGATTTTTCCTCAATTTCGTCATGAGGTAGACCCTCAAGATCGTCGAAGAGTCCCTCGCTCATTCTTCTTCACCTCCACGAGAAGGTGCGTCGGCCGCCTCAACGGCCGGAGCAGTAGGTTCGGAGACAGATTCTACTGATTTCTTGCCTGAACCTACCTTAGCGGGTTGCTTTGATTTGTTTGACTTACCTTTGCGAGGGCTATTCTTTCCTTTCTTTTGATTATTCGGCTTCGTCTTTCGAGCAAAGGTTGAGTCTCCTCCTTCGGCAACCCGCTTCTTTGCGGCCAAGAGGTCAGTGAAACCAAGTCCCAACTCTCCAAAGCCGTCCTTCAGACGGCGTTCCCAGTGACCGATTGCATCATCGGATTGAGCAAGAAGCTCCTTCGCTCTGTCTAGTACTCTACGAATTTCACGAATTTCAGCCTGCATCGCGACTTTCTTTTCATGCAGCGGTTGAGCTTTCTCAACTGCCTTGATCATGTCGCGATGTGACTTGTCAGCGGTCTTGAAGAGGTGGGACATTTCTCTTCGGGAATCGACATAATCGACCATTTCCGGGTTCATTTGACGCCTTTCCTTCAGCCACTTCTCATTTTGTTCGATGAGTTTCTTGCGGCGATCAATCATTTTTTTCTCAGCCTTATGGTCGAGAGCAGAGGTCTGGATGCTATCTTCGATATCATCCAGTTCTTCAAACAACTTTTCTTTCTTCCAATCAGGGTCGAGACTCACCATTCCACCGGATTCAACGAGTGAGTCTCGGTGCCCACGCACCTTTGGAAGGAGTCCGTGGGCAACCTTTTGTGATGAATCTCGAGTACTCTTCAATTTAGCAACAATATCATTTGCTCGCTTGTGATTTTCGACCGCTCGATCTACCTTTGGAGCGAGGTTTTGTTCCTCTGCTTCAAGAGTGCGAATGACCGTAGGCAACTGATCTTTGAGCAACCTTCTACGGTTGAGCAAGGCTTGCGCCAATTCCTCTGGCGAGACGCGCAGGAGAGTCTCAGCATCCATGTGCAGCCGGCCCAAATTGGAACGCGCCATAAAGGTCACTACGTGACCTTGAAATGGGGTTGGCTTGATACGCTTCACTACACCGAGTCGCAGACGATGAAGCACAGGCTGCGCCTACGCAACTTGCTTGTGATTTCCGTAGCCCTTCTCGTTGTCACACTCCTGAGTTCGACAGTCAGTGCTCAAGATCGCTTTACCATCGAGGATTCTTCCGGATGGGACGTTACCCTCATAGATGGCTCAACCAATGCTGTATCAGACAACTCCTCAGCTTTCTCCGGAGACCAAATTCACCTATCGATTGAAGTTGCTAATGATGATACAGCAGCGGGCCATGACGAATGGTCCTTCCACATTGTCCTTGACGAGACTTCCTCACCTGAACTGACTGGATTTCTTGACGGTTCAGAGGAATCCGTAATGGTAAACGTCTCGTTCGGGCCACTCCCTGCTGGTGAAATTCACCTCGTATTCACCATTGATTCAAGCGGTGAAAGCGAAACAATGGTCCTACTTGTTGAACCCAATCCACTCAATCTAACAGCAGCAGGTTCGCCAGAAATCGCATTAATCGGCGAACCTGCCCATGTTGGAGATACCCTAACCGCCTCGATTCTTGTCCATAACCAAGGTAACTCCCCTCAAACCGTCCAACTCGAACTAACTCCTGGAACAGCAGAGCCAACCCTCGGCCCTCCAATCATCATCAATCCCGGCTCAAGCAGGGAAGTTTCAGCCTCCTTTACTCCCGACATCGCTGGACCTCTCAACATTGAGTGGCGTGTCCATTCAAACAATGGCGGGGTCGCCCGAGAGCTCAACGGAACATCCTCAGTCGAGGTCCTAAATTCGCAGACCATGACTCTCGTAATTGACTCGACGACATGGGATCTAACCAATGGATTGAACTCTGAAATATCCCTCTATCTCTCAGAAGGTCGCTCTCGCGAAGTTAGTGTTGAAGTTGCAATTCTCGATCAAACAATCGAATCAATCATTCAGACATTTTTACTTACACTCGACCCGGGAAGGAGAGAACTAACTCTCACACTCGGCTATCCTTCTGCAGATTCGCTAATCATTAGAGTCGAGGCGTTCGATTGGACCGCCTCGCAGGATTTGGAGGTGCAAACAATACTCACACCTCCACTCCTCGATCTCGAAGTTGAGTCATCAGGGGTATCAACTGCTCCGCGGACAGGGGAGCAAGTGATTCTTCCGTACGACCTAAGTAACGACGGTAATACACCAACTCTGGCCGGTGAAATCAGGGTAGTGCGAACCTCTGACGGCATGATTCTTGACACTAACCCTACCTCCGCAGTTGGCCCCGGACAAAGTCAGACGGGTCAATTGTCAATTGCCTCATGGCCCGATTCTAAAGTGGTCGAAGTCGAGATAATTTGGATCACTAGCGGTCAAACTGAAAGTCGCCTCCTTGAGATTGAATCTTTTACCGATGCTGATTCAGGAGCTGAGTTACCATTCGATCTCTCAGCCGCGATTTATGGTGCAATCTCCGGGCTTGTTCTAGTAATGTTCATTCTCGTTCTCTATCGAACCGTCTCCGAGAGCGTTGCAGATACTGGAACCTCTCGTTTCAATCGCTTGAGGGAGGCTCGCGGCGAGCGCAAGAAGGCAGCAGCTGCGACTAAGCGTGAAATCCCATGTCCCGAATGTGATCAGCGCCTGAGTATCCCATCGACTCACGCGGGCGCTGTCAAATGTCCTGCTTGTACAACGAGATTTTCGGTCGATGCTGTCGCAGGTGCTACACCAACCCCGGATGCAGTTGTATCATCGGAGATGAGCCAAATGCCTTCGCCTCAATCGGTACCTGCTCCCGAACCGGTTCCCGAACAACCTCTTGATGATGTGGCCCGTTCGATGGTTGATCTCCTTTCATGCCCATCTTGTGATCAAACGCTCAAGGTGCCTGTTGAACGTCGTCCAGTCAAGGCACGTTGTCCAGCCTGCCGTTCTGAGTTCATCGCGGAGGTTGGACAGGAATGAGTTCGAATGGTGAGGGAATGGTGGTCAGATGCCCGAACTGAGCGAATTTGAAGAGATGTATCTCAAACGTATGTTCGAGATGCATAGTGATCAACCGGATGCTATTGTCAAGACTTCGATGCTCGCTGAATTGATGGGCGTTAGCGCAGCATCGACGACCGAGATGATTCAGAGATTATCCGGTCGCGAACTCGTGACCTATATTCCTTACAAAGGCTCGAGATTGACTCCAGATGGATTTGCTCGAGCAGCACAGATCAAGCGTCGGCAATTGCTGCTCGAATTATTACTCGCTGATGTCATCGGGTTCGATGGTGATGTTCACTCCGCTGCTTGTGAGATGGAACACGCGATCGATTCGGAATTAGAAGAAGCAATCGATCGACTCCTCGGATATCCCGAACGGACTCCCTCTGGCGAAAGGATTCCTCTGGTTTCACGCCGAGTCGAGCCTGCTGTAAATGCACCTTTACTACCCATAGCAAATATGCCTGAAGGGAGTTCCGGAACTATCGAATTCATCGCCCTCGAGGGTCAGGATACGCGCACACTTCAGACCCTTGGTTTAATCGTCGGGCAATCGATTAAACGAAGCTCAGATTTACTCATTATAGATGGGGCTCCAGTCTCATTTTCAGATTCGTTAGCGACAAGAATTCTAGTCAGAGTGGAGATGTCTTGAATGGAAGATGAAGATATTTCGGAATTCGACGAAGCCATCTCGGCACTGGCGGAAGAGATTCTCGAGGATGCTCCTGAACAAGTCCCTCATCCTCTGGCTGCTCCACCACCACCACCACCACCCAGATCTCCCCCGATTGGCGCAGTTGCGGCAGCAAGAAGTGCTTCAGTCGACCCAATCGATGGTCTACGAGCGCAAGAGCGAACTCTTCTCAGAATCGATCGCCTACTAATCAGTGGGGGAATTCGCTTCGTTCTATTCCTCCCGCTTTTGGTCGTAATCAACTTTGGATTGGCTCATTCGTATCGAAATTCAACACCCGAATGGTGGTTGTTGCATATGCAGGATGTTGCTCCGGTAGAGATGCATCTTGGCATCCATTTCCTTTCTCTTTTCATCCTCGTTGCCAACATTACACTCCTCCTCCTACTGTTCCGTTTGCTGTCCGTTACACGCACGATATTCCGCCACGAGGCAGAATCATTGACAACGGCAGGATTGACTTTCAAGAGCTCACATGGATATGCTGAGATGCGGGCTACAATCAATGGTTCCCGCCGACAATTAGGGGCGACCATAACCTTGCTATTCCTAGCCGCCTCTTTACTCGGAATTGCTTTGTGGTTGACTCCGGATGGAAATCTGTCACCGAGATTGGTCGCTCTCTCAACCGGGACGTTGCTAGCGGGGCATGGGTCTTTCCTCGTATCGAATCAGTCTCGGTTTAATGCCAGTGAACCGTGGGGGATGTTGAACGCTTTCTCCCCCCCAATTCATCCGGCTTTGTTGCGCCGTCCATTTTCGGATGTAATCAAGGCGCACATTGACCCGCTGCTGACGGTGCGTATCTCGGAGTATCTTCGCACGGTTGAAGAGGAAGTCAAGTCCGGACATTCAATGGCCCAGATACAGGAGACGCTGCTACATTTGCTGCATCTTCGTCGTAGTTCGTTAATCGACGAGCAGCAATTCCGCAGTGCTCTGGCTACGATGATAGATTCCGATTCGATAAACCGACTATTCGACCATCCTGAACTTGGTCAGGAGACCTGGGATAGATTACTCTCAGGAGCGATGGTGGATTGCGCTCCGTTCTTCCGTTTGCACGATCGCTTGCATATGCGTCAACAGACGGGGCGTACCGGTGTAGTTTGGTTTGATGTTGATATGGAGAATCTTGTCGTTGGTCCGGCTAATCTCTTCGCTTTCATATTGAACCAATCTGACGAAGTGCAAGATATGATTTTACGTGTACAGACCCCTGATTTCCGGCCGAATGAGTGCGAATATCGATTGCGCGTAGAGCCTCATCAGGCGCTCGAATTCGATGGCCTCCGTCAGCTTGAATTAACCCAAACTCTGCCTCGATTACTAGCCTCAACCCGAATAATTTGGCAGAGTTTACTCCCCTCTGGCACAGGTGAATCGACAGTGACTGTCCGCTTAGAAGATCCAGATGGAAACCTGATTTCCGGGAGAGTTTTGACAGTACAGATTCGTAATGATCTATTCTCCCGTCTACGCATGACAACCGGTGCGTTATTCATCGTTGGAGCAACGATAGCCATCCTTTCTCCGATTTTGCCATTTATTGGTTCGGTCCTCGGCCTTTGAGCACAAGGGATGGAAATACCCATCCTACCGAATCTGGCTCATTTGTAGAAAATCGGCCACTCATTAGCCGGTGATGAAAAGGCGGGTCCATTCAAGAGGGAAACCCGCGTCGCCCGGCCATGTCCGAGGAGCCGGTCAATCCAGACGATGACTTGAGAAGTCGTCTACACGCGATGGAGACCAAGCTGCGACGAATGCGTGAGCAGCGAAATAGCCACAACGAAAATGCTCGCAGGGCTGCAGATTCACGTAACGCGGTTCAGGAACAGGCCAAGAGCCTGCGCGAATCGATAGATGAGATGAAAGAGCAACAAAAGGAAATCCGCGATAGAGCCCGCGTCCACAAAGCCCGCCGTGACGAAATCCAATCCCATATACGTGAACTCATAGCAAAGAAGCGTGGTCGAAGGGATGACCAACGTGGCACAAAATCAGTTGTTATCGAACTCTCCGAAACCGAGGGGCAAATAGAGCGTATCGAGCGCAGGCTGGAAACAGATGGAAGTTTGAAACTTGAGGACGAGAACAAACTTCTGAAGGAACTCAAGAAACTCATCGGCAAGAGAAACGAATTACTTCCTGCCGTCAAAGAACATCAAACAATTTCAATAGATCTCGGTGATATGGACGAATCTATCTCACGACTCAAGGTGGAGGCTGACGCCGAGCATCAAGCA
The DNA here is from genome assembly GCA_002497895.1 of Euryarchaeota archaeon UBA175. Taxonomy (GTDB): domain Archaea; phylum Thermoplasmatota; class Poseidoniia; order Poseidoniales; family Thalassarchaeaceae; genus MGIIb-O1. The sequence continues at coordinate 5,390 of DAFD01000091.1, read as the reverse complement.
ATGGTTGATTGTCATAAGGAAGCCGACGCAGTTTGGGAGGAAATCAAACCGATGTTCGAAGAACGCGATTTCGTACGTGCAGAAGGAGATCGACTTCACAATGCCTTCGTCGAGGCTCGCAAAGCTGCTGACGAAGTTCATTCTGAGATGAAGGGGCTGCTCGACCAGGTAAACGAAATTCGCGATTCACTCAAGGCTGCTCGTGATGAAAGAGAACAAACCATTCGCGATCACAATCAATCTGTACGCGATGCATTCCGCTCACCTTCTGAGAATGAAGAATTGGCCGGTTCACTTGAGGAGATGTTCCTAGAAAGCGGTTCGTTGACATTGGGTGGAACTGGTGCTGAGCAGGAAAGTGAATCGGTTCGCTCAAAGAAGCCACAGAAAGGTAAGCGCCGCCGTCTTGGAACAACGCGTGGTCGCGTTTGATTCAAGCAGTTGTTGAGTTAAGTCACCAGCCACGATCTTGTAAGCGGACTTCAAGTGTCTCGATTTCGAGTCCAGGCATTGGTTCACCAATCATAGCGCTGGCCTCGGTGACAACCGCTGGATCTTCGAAATGATGAGTAGCGAGAACAATTGCTTCGGCAGTTTGAACCGGATCTGAACTTTTGAAGATACCAGAGCCGACGAAGATGCCGTCCATCCCTTGGTTCATCATCAAAGCAGCATCGGCTGGAGTGGAGATCCCTCCTGCAGAGAAAGTGACGACAGGAAGACGTCCGAGGCGTGCAACGTCGTCGAGGACGGAAGCAACTTCGGTTCGTAGATCTTCCATGCTACCGAAGGGAGTAGTGTTTGGTGATATATCGAATGCCGATACTCTCTCAATGCGATGAAATCCCTCCATTATCACATCCACCATAGCATTGCGCCCCTCGTCACCAGAGGACTGAGCATGAGTGATTTCTGAGGCCACCAAACGGGCGTGTTGAATTGCGCTGACAACATTACCAGTCCCCGCCTCGCCCTTGGTTCTCATCATCGCAGCTCCCTCTGCGATGCGTCGAACCGCCTCGCCGAGACTCGTACAGCCGCAAACGAATGGGATGTTGAAATCGTTCTTCGCGATGTGGAAGAATGGATCAGCAGGAGTTAGAACCTCTGATTCATCTACCATATCGACGCCGAGACTTTCGAGGACCCTCGCTTCCTCATTGTGACCGATTCTGGCCTTAGCCATCACTGGAATTGAAGTCGTCTCGATGATTTCCTTGATTAAATCAGGGTGACTCATTCGAGCCACGCCTCCGCTTGAGCGGATATCTGCTGGAACACGCTCGAGCGCCATGACAGATGTGGCCCCAGAATCCTCAGCGATATGAGCCTCTTCGGCTGTAACGACGTCCATGATGACTCCACCTTCTTGCATCTTGGCGAAGCCACGCTTGAGCAACTCGGTGCCGTGACGCATCTGATTCAGGTCCACTCGCTGAGTCATACCCGAGCCTCACGGCATCCACTCATCAATCTATGTTTGAGGCAGGTTAGACGCCAGGCTCGCATCAATCTGCAAGGACTGGTGAGTCGCCTGTGGCGATTTCGAGATCCGGGGATTCGTTCTCATTACGCTCAATCCATTCCAACTCCTCATCTGGAACATCGGTGTCAGCGAAGATAGCCTCTACTGGGCACTCAGCGACACATGCTGCACAATCGATACATTCATCCGGGTCAATAACGAGGTAGTTTTCGGCTTCCTTGAATGCCTCGACTGGACAGACTGCTACACAATCTTGGTACTTGTGGTCAATACATGCGCTGGTCACTACGTGGGTCATCTCATCCCTCATCAAGACGCGTGCTACGCATCCATATCAAGGCTCGTACCGCTTCATGGCCCATAATGCTAGATTGGTTTGAGGGGAGTTTGGTCGGACTACACGATATCATCGATTAGCTGATTGAGGATTTCAACCGGCTCTTGTCCCGGGTAAGATTCTATCTTGAATCGACCTTTTACTGCGAATTTACGACTTTTTCCGGTTGCTAAAGAAATTCTGCCCTGCACCAATTCATCGATGTCAATTCTTACGTGCAGGGCCTTATCCTCGTCGATTAGGTCAGCAATTCCTGCAGAACGTAAATCGCTTAGTGCGGCAACTCCCATACGCAGGAAAGCCTGTTTCGCGCCTTTCTTCCGATCGATACTAGCTTCAATCATCATCTGAGGTGCGCCATGATGCGATTTTGAGCGCTCACGGGATATTTCAGCACCCTCACCTGCGAGCCATTGCATTGAATCCTCTATCACTGAGAGATCATCCACAGCACTGCAATGCACTCTCCACGAGGCGCTGTGTAAACTCATATTCGATTGCACTAGTGTGCTGCCCTTGAAGGCGACGCTGCGCCTCTGTCTGAGGTGGACGTTCTGAGGCTTTCATTCATATACTGGAGGTAGGTCGCTCGGCCCGCATACGGGGTAGCCCCCGATAAGAGGTGTCTCTGATGGCAAAAGGCGCAAAGGCAAGGGCAGCGGCACGCAAGCAGAGAGACAAGTGGAAGGCAAAGCGCTGGTTCACGATTCGAGCACCTCGTAATCCATGGTCATTCCGAATCATCGGCGAGACTATCGCGGAAGAGCCCGAACAATTGGTCGGACGTACTTTCGATATTATGCAAAATGAACTTGATGGCGACTTTTCCAAGATGCACGTCCAAGTCGTCTTCCGAATCACCGATGTTGTTGGCGGCGATGCTCTCACCGAGTTTTCCGGTCACAATGTCCAGAAGGATCACATTCGCCGTCAGATTCGTCGCTACCGCGGTAAGGTTGACGACACGGTCGACGTTGTTACTGAGGATGGATACTATGTTCGATTCAAGCCGCTATTGATTTCACGTGGTCGCGTCAAGTCGAGTCAGAAGTCAGCAATGCGAGCGAAAGCGCGCGATGCGATTCTTACTATGGGTGCATCATCAACCTGGATTCAACTCCAGAAGGCTGTTCTCGATGGAACCATGGAGACCGCGATTAAGGAAGCGGTCTCTACCATTAGTCCAGTTCGAACTGCGATGATTCGTCGCAGCCAACTTTTGCAGAGCGGAGTCACTGGTGAAGACGGACCTACTCTTGATGAAATTCACGCTGAAGAGAAGGCTGCTGCGGCTGCCTCTTTAGTCGAGGAGGTCGACGTTCTCGCTGCGGCTGAAGCATCTGCAGAATTGGCTGAGGTCGATGGAGATACCTCTGGTGCTGTAGAATCCGACGAAGAATCTTCTGAGGAATCAACAGAAGATACTGTTGTCGAAGAGGTTGTTGAGGAACCTGCTGACGAAGCCGATGAAACTCCAGAAGCAGATGACGGCGACTCACCTGATTACACTTCGATGACAGTGGCAGAGCTCAAGGGACTCCTGAAGGAGGCCGGCAAGCCGGTCTCTGGAAAGAAGGCAGATCTCATCTCTCGCCTACAAGAGTGAGGTTCCAGTGGGCCGTCAAGCCCATGAATGGATACCCGAGGTGGGCTACGTGACACGACTCGTTGTGCTAAGTGGAACTGGAATGGACGCTCTTGCTTCCGATATGGTCGCTGATGGTACTGAGTCCTCAGAAATTCGTATCGATTCACAGTGGGGGCAAGTTCCAGCAATCTTGGTTGATACTGGCGATGGAGAGGTACTCTTCATCGATCGTCACCATCGAGATGATGATTCGAGAACTCCTCCTCATGAGATTGAATATCGAGCAAATGTCCACGCAGCTGCTTCCTTCCGCCCAGACCTCATACTGAGTGTCAACTCGGTCGGGACGATGCGTGAGGATCTACCGCCTGGAATGATTGGGGTTGCTTCGGATGTTCTCGATCTTGCGGTTCGACCGTGGACCTTTCACGATGATGATGCGATTCACGCCGACCGAACTTCGATTTTCGATGATAAGGGCAGTAAAATCTGCCTGGAAGCGTTAAATGCTGGGCAGGGAGAAACTCCGAAGTTAGTCGTCGCCCAGTGCGTCGGTCCACAATTTGAATCTCCTGCTGAGATTGATGGATTGGTCAGGCTCGGAGCGGATGTCGTTGGAATGACACTTGGCCCTGAGAGCAGATTAGTAGCTGAGACCGGAATTCCTCATGCTGCAATTTCATGCTCATCAAATTGGGCCGCCGGCCGAACTCCCGGTGACCCATCTGCAGAAATTGACCATCACGCCGTCGATGCGATGGCGGCCACACTGCGGACTCACGTCCGTTCGTGTATTGAGGGACTGCTTTCTAATCTGTGAGGGATAGAGATGGACAATCTGAAGATCGGCGCAGTATTGACGATCATTGCCATTTTCTTAGTTCCTGCCTCGATGAAAACCATGGCTTGGTGGGACGAGGCTCGAATGGAACACGATTTGGAGTGCAATCCTTTGCTGAACCACCAACCAAATATGGAATATTGCAACGAATTATCTGCGGAAGCTGACTATCGTATGACCATATTCGGTCTCACAGTTCTCTCATTCGTTTTGAGTGGTGTCATCGGTCTGGTCAATCTTCTGCCTGTTGGTGATGAAGGGATTCGCAGCCCACCTGGCGGGCGATTCTAACTCAGAACTTGGCTCGGCTAATTTGATGGCCCGCCGTGGGTCAACATCGTCACATGACTAGGCCGATGTCTGTAACTGATTGGATTGAGATCGATGGAGCCAACGAGCCAGATGGAGCTTGGACTACGATGATGGCTCGCGTAGCTGCATTCCATCACAAACACGATTTTGCCAGCGTAGAGAATAATGGCCATGATATGGGTTATCGAGTAGCTTTGACTGTAGAGGAACTTGGAGAATTCGCTGCGGCGATAACCAAAGGAAAACCGAAGGAAGAAGCTGCTGAGGAATTGGCTGACTTACTTATTCTCATTCTCGGCCACTCACTGGCGATGAATATCGACCTCGAAGCTGAGTTCCATCGAAAAATGGATCGTATTATGGAAAGAAAGGCCCGTAGAGGGAACCTAGGTATACGAGTTACTGAATACCAACCAGAAAATTAATTCCTACCGACTGAGAACTCTAGTTGAGGAGTGCTTAGGTCGACTCCATGTTCCTCTTGTAGATCAAAGGCGGCCAAGTTGATAGCATCTCTTATTTTCAATATTCGATAAGGTCTTGAAACGTAGTATGTCAGCCTCCATTGCACTGCGTTATTGCCATTTTTCTTCAATGAAATCTGTGGTTCCCTTTCTTCGTTTAACCCATCGATATTCACTTTAGCGGATTCATAAACTGCTCGAAGATAATTATTTACTATCTCTGTATTGGTTTCATATCCAATGTTAAAATCAATAAAATCTTTGAAAGGACCCCCGTGATTTAGTTTGTAGAAATCAGTACGGTTAGCCAAAAGAGAGTGGTTAGGGACTTCTATATCATGACCTTGAACTAGATCTCTTAT
>DAFD01000095.1:19763-21263 GCA_002497895.1 Euryarchaeota archaeon UBA175 | reverse complement strand
ATCCAATCTGACCGCGACACCCATTGTCGCAGCCATCGCTGTCAACACTCGAGCTGCTGTCCCAGAGTTGCCACAATCGAGAAAACTCAGTGGAGCCTGCAGACCACCATTGGGTGGCTCAACCAACCATCCATCGGCACCTCGATGCACTTGTACACCCATCGCTTCGAGGCAGAGAGCCATTGATTCAACATCAGCACCCGCCTTGCCCTCAAAGCGCAAAAGGCATTCACTGCGCCCCTGCGAAGTAAGAGCCAACCAACGTATCATATGGCTCTTTGAGGGCGGTAGAGCCCAATCGTGAGAGCCGGTCAGGGCCAACTCTGGGATGTTAAGCACGACTCCTCATCGAGGCCAACCAATTCAACCCAACGCCGCGCAGAGGAGCCGAATCGAACTCACTCAGGCTCGAATAGCATCGCCAAAATCAGACTCGCCATCCCAAGCCTTAGCCTTTGCATCGATGACACTTGCAGCAAGAGTTTCGTCGAGCGTGCCAGACATTTTGATCAGATTGGCACGCTCAAGCAACTTCGGACTCAATCCTGGCATCAATATCGATATCGCGCGAGGCACCCGACCAGGGTAGACTTCGTTGACGTGGCGGACGATATTGGTAGTGCAGGTATTGGTCAAAGTGTTGTACCACTCGGGTGAAGCGACCAAGTCATTGGTACGATTCAGGTATGATTCAAGCATTCGCCGCTCGTTCCCCTCGCCCAAAACTACCGCTTTGAAGAGGTGAGTGACTGAGTTTTTTCGGCATCGAGTTCGTACTCCGATAACGTCACTTTCCTTTGCCCAGACGTAGATTAGTTCGTACTCGCGAAACAGTCCACGCACTGGATGGTAACGCTCCCCCTTCTCTCTTCGTACTTCGATAGAACAGGCTAATCGTCGCCCGTCCTTGAACTCGAATGAAAGGATGGTGTGGGCCATCTGCCGAAGTTTTTGGTCGAAATATTCGAGAGTTAGCCAGATGCTCTCGACCTCTCTGAGGTCGTAATCTTCGTTGATCCATCGCTCATCGAAATCTTTGGATGAGCGCCAGTTAAAGTCCCTTAAATTGGTTATTTTCGCAATATCTCCATCAAATTCGATAGTTGCGTTACGCTCGTTATCATTCACCCAAGAACGGTCATTAGATGGTCGGAGTTTGTGAACTCTGATCCACACTGCGGCGAGGAATAGAAATGCCAGAGCAGTGAAGACAGTCAGAACTGCGGTCAGTGTAGCCGTCGCACCCACGCTTGCTGGGAGGTCACATCAAGCATGAATGCTGCTCTTGGGTAGGGTGCTACTCTCTAGCACGCTCGTCTAGGCTTTGTGTGAGGTGGCGCGGCAGGGGAGATTTGAACTCCCGAGGTGAAACACCACTGGATTAGCAATCCAGCGCAATGGCCAGGCTATGCGACTGCCGCAGTGTTCGGGCGACCTGAGTTTTCGGCTTAAGGCGAGCGGTTGGGCTCACTCTTCCTCACTCGTCGCTTCGACGTCGTC
>DAFD01000095.1:13879-19434 GCA_002497895.1 Euryarchaeota archaeon UBA175 | reverse complement strand
GTCGTCTTCACTGTCGATGAGGTCGGCTGGGAGTCTGGCGACGAAGATGATCTCGTCGACATGGGATTTCTTTTCTGAGTCACGCAGCTCCATGATACGAGTTCCTTTGGTGACCTTTCCGAGAGTCTCCTTAGTCTGGGTCGCCGGCATTCGAATCATCATTCCACTTCCGGTGAGCATGAAGAGTTGGTCGGAGAGGTCGGGGATTTGGCGAACTCCGACGATGACATCCTCATCTGAAAGTGCCATCGTTCGCACGCCCTTCGTGCCGCGATTGGTCTTTCGATATCCATCGCGAATCATAACTGCCTCTCCTTCATCATCGAGTAACTGCGAGCCATTTTCGTCGAGAAGTGGAATCATTTGACCCGAGCCGAGACGACTTCGCTTAGCCATTCCATACTTCGAGATGGTTAGGACGCTAGTGTCGGCATCGTCAGTCACAATCATTCCGATGACATTGTCTCCACCGGCGAGTTTCATTCCAGTGACTCCCTGACTGACTCTTCCTTGCACGCGCACGGTGTGAGTAGTCTGGACCTCACCAGTATTCGGATCAGTTCGCGTTTTAACGTCGGCTGGGAGGAAGCGGCAAGCATAACCTCCTGATGATACTAGAACCACGTGGTCGGCATCTGTTGCCGACCTGACTTGCACAAGAGTGTCGGATTCGGTAGCGAACTTCAGGGCATACTTACCGTTACGATTGATTCTGACGTAATCGGCAAGTTTGCTACGCTTGATTCGCCCTTGGCTGGTAGCGAAGATGAGGTAGTTACCTTCGGGATTTTCGATGAGTTCGCGAGCCATTGGAAGGATTGAGATGACCTTCTCATCTTCGCGGATTCCCTTTAGCAGGTTACGCATGTGAGTTCCGCGTCCATATCTGCTCGCCAAAGGAGTCTCCCAAGCTCGTAGCCCGTAGACTCGACCTTGGTCGGTAAAGATCAGCAATCTGTCTTTGGAGAAGCAGGTGACGATTGCTGCAGGCGCGTCCTCGTCCTTCGTAGCGACTCCCTTGAGCCCCTTTCCGCCACGGTTCTGTAGGCGGAATGCTTCGACTGGAAGGTGGCGAATGTAACCATCTTGGGTCAATGAGATGACCAGAGCGCGCTCAGCGACGAGGTCTTCACGATCCATTGAGAGTGGTGTAGGGTCAATGTGAGTTCGGCGTTCATCGCCGTGTTTTTCGACTAGATTCTCAAGCTCTTCGAGGAGAATTTCTAGACGGCGCTTTCGACTATCGAGAATGGCTGTGAACTCTTTGATGGCTTCCTTGAGTTTATTCAGTTCATCTTCGACTTCCTTAACATTCAACTTTGTGAGTTGGTAAAGTCGGCGTTCAGCGATAGCCTTAGCTTGCCTTTGGGAGAAGTCGAAGCGCTTGATCTTCGGATACTTCTCATCTCCGCGCAAGTATCCTTCGAATTGGTCTCGAGAGTCTGAATTACGGCCAACTTCGATGATTTCTGCCATGCGTTTTTGCGCGCGCATCAAGCCTTCGAGAATGTGTGCGCGAGCCTCAGCCTTATCGAGTTCGAATTGGGTTCTACGCTCGATGACCGATTCTCTGTGGCGCATGTAGGTGTGTAGAATCGTCGACAGGTCAAGCTGAACCGGCTTGCCATTCAGAATCCCCATCATGTTGGCTGAGTATGATTCCTGCAACCTGCTCGATTGGTATAATTGGTTGAGAATTGCGTGCGGGTCAGCGTTATTCTTCACTTCGATGACGACTCGAATACCTTCCTTGCTGGATTCGTCTCTAATGTCGCGGATTCCCTTGATTGTCTCCTTAGTGACGAGATCGGCAATCCCTCGGAGCATGCCGGCTTTACGGACTTGATAGGGAATCGAGGTGATGATGATTCGCTTGCTCGATGAATCGTCGCGAACTTCTGCATCTGAACGAATGTGAAATCGACCTTGACCGGTGCGGTACATGTCGAGTATTCCATCGATGCCGTAAATCGTTGCACCAGTGGGGAAATCAGGCCCCTTCAGGTATTCCATGTACTCCAAGGCGTCAATCTTCGGGGCCTTATCGAGAGATCTTTTACGGTCTTCTTCGATTACTTTCTCAGTGTGGAATCGAATCGCTGCTGCGACCTCGTTGAGGTTGTGTGGAGGGATCTTGGTGGCCATCCCAACAGCGATGCCGTCGCTACCGTTCAGTAGCAGATTTGGAAGACGAGATGGCAAGACAGTAGGTTCAGTCTCACTGTCGTCGAAGTTAGCCACCATGTCGATTGTATCCTTGTTGATGTCATCCAACATGTGAGAGGACATCCGGTCGAGGCGACTCTCGGTGTAACGCATCGCCGCCGGAGGGTCTCCATCTATGGAACCAAAGTTTCCTTGTCCATCGATAAGTGGGTAACGCAGAGAGAAGTCCTGTGCCATTCTTACCATTGTTTGGTATAGCGCCTGGTCTCCGTGAGGGTGATATTTACCCATGACTTCTCCAACAGAACGAGCTGATTTACTGTAACTTTTCTCGTGTGTATGTCCTGCTTGATGCATACCCCATAGTATCCTCCTATGGACGGGTTTCAAGCCGTCTCGGACATCTGGAAGAGCTCTTCCGATGATGACACTCATGGCGTAATTGATGTAACTCTCTTTCATCTCTTCAGAGACGTATCTTCGTTCTAATTCCTCTGCCACATAATCACCTCAGATGTCGAGCGACGTCACCTCTGACGCATGCGTTTCGATGAATTCTCGTCTTTCAGGGACATCTTCACCCATTAGCACCGAGAACAATTTGTCAGCAGCCTCTACATCGTTGATATCAACGCGCATCATTCGCCTAACTTCTGGATCCATAGTAGTCTCCCATAGTTGCTCGGGATTCATTTCACCGAGACCTTTGTATCTTTGAACAGAAATTTTTGCTGACGGAGCCTCTTTCTTGAATCGCTTGATTGTAGCATCTAGATCTTCCTCACTATGCACCCATTCAACGTGGTTCCCTCTGCCCACTGAAAATAACGGAGGCATTGCAATGTAGACATTGCCATTTTCTATGGCTCGGCGCATAAATCTCCACATAAATGTCAAAATTAGTGTTCTAATATGTGCTCCGTCAATATCCGCGTCACACATGATGATGATTTTTCCATACCTTAGTTTCTCAGGGTTGAATGCGCCTTCGTCATCCTCCTCGTTGCCGACACCGGCTCCCAGTGCCCTGATCATACGCTGAATCTGTTCATTGGTGAACACCTTGGCGATGTTGCGACGCTGTCTCTCGACGTTCAGAATCTTACCTCTTAGTGGCAGGACTGCTTGCGTGCGGCGATCACGAGCAGTCTTGGCCGATCCTCCAGCAGACTCGCCTTCGACGATGTAGATCTCGCACTCGTTTGGGTCGCGAGATTGACAATCTGCCAATTGACCAGGGAGGCCACCTCCTTCGAGAACTCCCTTTCGGCGAGTTAGGTCACGAGCCTTGCGGGCTGCTTCCCGTGCCTTGCTAGCGAGCACCGCCTTGTCGACGATGGACCGGGCAACTGAGGGGTTCTCTTCGAAGTATTCTCCGAGTTTGTCATTGACAATTTGTTCAACTATTCCGGCGACTTCACTGGTTACGAGCTTCGCCTTAGTTTGAGCGTTGAATGAGGGGTCGGGGTGCTTAATCGAGACAACTGCCGAAAGGCCTTCGCGAACATCGTCGCCTGATAGGCTGCTAAGATTCTTCAGAAGCTTACGCGACTGAGCGTAGGAATTTACAGTTCGAGTCAGAGAACTTCGTAGTCCTGAGAGGTGAGTTCCACCGTCGGTATTGTGGATGATGTTGGTGAAGCAATCAATGCTTTCTGAATAAGAATCGGTCCACTGCATGGCTATTTCGACATGGACTTCTCCTTTGTCGCCATCCTTAGAACCGATTACGTGGACCACTTCTTCGTGGATTTTATTCTTCTTCGCGTTCATCAGAGTGACGTATTCGCTAAGGCCGCCATCGTAGGTATGATCGATTTCAACCGAATCATCAGTGCGAAAATCCCGTAGGATAATTTGTAATCCGGCGTTGAGGAAGGCGGTGCGTTGTAGTCGGGTGTTGATTTGTTGAAAGTCAAATTCAATCACATCGCTGAAGATAGTAAGATCTGGCTTGAAAGAAACCTTCGTACTTGTCGTATCTGACTTCCCCGTTGACTTCAACTTGGCTTTTGGAGTGCCTTGTTCATATCTTTGCTCCCAAACCTTGCCTTCTCGGTGAATCTCAAGGTGAAGCCACTCCGAAACGGCGTTGACAGCACTCACGCCGACACCATGTAGTCCTCCAGCGACCTTGTAGGCCTCATTGTCGAATTTACCACCGGCGTGAAGCTTAGTCATGATGACTTGAGCCGCACTCACTCCTTCCTCAGCGTGAATTCCCACCGGAATTCCTCGGCCGTGATCGGTCACACTGACCGAACCGTCTGCATTCAGATCGACTTCGACCGTAGGATTGTGACCTGCAAGGTGCTCGTCAACCGCATTGTCCACGACTTCCCAAATGCAATGGTGGAGTGCCGAACCATCATGTGGGTCTCCCAAGTACATTCCAGGGCGCTTTCGAACTGCTTCCAGCCCTTCCAAGACTTGGATGCTATCAACTCCATAATCATCTGACATACATCTCAACTCCGTTTTTCTGAGGGTTCCTTAGGGAACCCTCAGCGTTCTTCGTTAAAGTGTGCCCTTGGGGGGTTAATCAATACTCCTGAGTGGGGGCGTCTGGGGTGCTGAAAGAGAAAGTAAACAGTACCTCGTACCCCTCCGTAGGAGGGGTTTTGACTCACAATACGGTTAAACAGAACTCGTCGGTGGCGCGACCCGATGAGGAGACCCACCATCTGTGTGACGCTCTCTGGGTGCTCGGTAGAGGAAATGCTCGCCGATGCAGCTCGCGCCACCGCAGTCGGAGCGGATCTTTGCGAGGTTCGCCTCGACAAACTATGGGTTGTCGAGAAGCCTCCTGAACCAGTTAAGGTTGAAGATCCTCCAAGCGATGGGCGACGTCGAAGACCAGCCTACAATCCTCCTGAGTTCACCCCTCAATCATTCGATTCAGTCGATCTCGCAGCCGCTCTAGATGCTTTCAAGGGTGGAATCGACCTTCCAGTCGTCCTCACTTGTCGCCCGGAGCGCCAAGGAGGCTACTTCTCTGGAACTGAAGAACAGAGAATCGGAGTACTTCGTGCAGCGATTGAGAGTGGAGTAAGTTGGGTTGATCTAGAAATCGACATCAAGGCGGCTACTCGTAAGGAATTGATGTCGATGGCCGAGGGCAAGACGCAAGTCATCGCTTCGTCTCACTCAACTAATGAACCCCCAAACGCTTCTGAAATTATTTCAGATATCGAGGGAATGGAAGCCAGTGGTGAAATCATCAAGGTCTGTTACAATACATCTGGCCGTAACTCTGGTTTGAAACTCTTTGAAGCGGCTTGGAATCTGAAGGATTCACAACTCAAGACCTCAATCATGGGAATGGGTGCTGGTGGAGACTGGACCCGGATACATGGCCCACTTCTGCATCAAGACCTCGTCTATTCTAC
>DAFD01000095.1:1039-13499 GCA_002497895.1 Euryarchaeota archaeon UBA175 | reverse complement strand
TTGCTAATCGCCTGGGAAATGCTGCAGTACGATTGAGGCTGAGTGCCTTATTGTTCGAGCAACGGAACCATCTCTGGCTGCTCGCTGTTTTCTTCCAACCCTGCCGCGTGGTATCGTGTATGGAGAATTATTGGAACGATGACGCAACTCATTGGTAACAGGCCAACGATGAGGTAAGCGGTGAATTTCGGAAGGGTCAGTCTATCCTCAACATCTACCCAAATTTGGACAATCATATCCCCGTCGACGGACAGTGCATCGTTTTGACGGGTATTGTTCCAATTATCGACTACAAGGAAATACTCTGCATCCCCTCCATCACCGAACCAAGATATGAATCCTCGATTGTCATTATCAAGCGCTGTTGAGAAGGTAGTGCTGCGCTTCCCTTCGTATGCATGAGAGTCTCGGAATGGGATGAATATAGCCATGTCTCGCCATTCAACAGGAATCCATTCGATATCCTCTGCCGTCATGCCCCAGCCTCCAGTTACTTCCTCGTAATTTCTTTGATATGCGTCCCAATTTGCACTACTTAGGAGGTATACGTCACCGGTTGTTTCATCGGTTGGAGGGTTGTTCGGGTCTGCGTGAAATTCAATACAAAAAGTGTATGAATAACCTGGAACTAACTCCATTCGAAGAGCTTGTGCATAATTTTCTTGTAATTCGACTTCAACGTAAAGATCAGATCGAAGAGATAGAAGGTCATCATCATTGGATGAGCCATCCCATCCCCAATCCCACCAATCACCCTCATCGACACCTATTACTTCGCCGTGATTGGAATTAAGACCAATTCCCGGTGCAACCGTGCAATCGTTGGAAGCGGCCATGACAGGGGGTGCGGTTGCGAGGAGAATTGCCAGTATTGGTGCGAGAAGCCCGATGCTGAATGCACCAGCTGCGAGTCGTTTTGCGGTTTTGTGCACCCTCAGCGCCTCCGAGTTCTGATTGGGCGGACGTATCCGGACTCCTTGTTCCTTCGCTCGTCCACCGTCAGATACTTCGGTTGTGGTGGTGGAGTGTGCTGATCCATGCCTGGAAGACCGCCTTCTGCTTCGACTTCCTGAACGTCATATGTCTCAAGCATTTCCTCGGCATCGATTTCATCCTCGTCCTTCTGTCGCATCACGAGCCAACCCAGAACTAGGACAAGAGCAACTAGCGAAAGTAGGCCTGCACTCTCTTTATTCGGGATGAAATCCTTCCATGTCAGCTCATCCCAGGATTTCTGTCTGTTCTCTTCTTCAGCGGAGAGGACCGTGACGATGTAATCCTCACTTGCACAGACTCCAACTCCGTCACAAACTTGCAAAACGATGCGAATCTCTCCAGTCTGATACCACGTCATATTACCCCATAGGAAGTCATTCCGGGGGTCTCCATCTTGGTCAGAATCGACCATTGCGTTGAGGTCCCAATAGATTGTGAGGTCCGAGGTCAAACTGAGGTCTCGGTCGTTGGTGGTGATGCCATCTCCATCGCTATCATCTGAGGCATCGGAATCGAGCCAAGCTTCCAATCCTTCGATTAGATCGATGTCGTAGGCACTGTGATTCAGCAGAACTAGGTCTCCTTGTGTGACATAATCGGAGTCTATAGGGTCGATTTGTTCAATCTCGGGTGCGCGTGAGATATGGACTGTTATCGAGGTAGTATTCGTGTCTCCACCCTCAAATCCATCGACCACAGTTAGAGTGACGACGTAAGTCCCAGGCCGCTCCCATGAGTGCCACACCATCGGTCCCTCGACCTGAGGTGTGGCGTCGCCGAAGTCCCAAATCCAGCGTGTAATTCCGTTCCATTCGGCGTCGTCAGGATCGGTTGAGTGGCGGCCGACGAAGCGCGGGGCGGCGTCGTAACTTGCAGATCCGTCAAGTTTGAGGGGGCAGTTTGGAGCGATGAAAGCGCCGCCGTCTTCTACGAACGGTACCCACCAAGTCACCTCGTCACCATCGTTTGGAATTGTGTGAAGAGCGCTGCCGTTAGCACTTGGCTGCATGAATTCCACCATTGGAACGGGTAGTGGATTGGCGATTCTAATCTGATACGATTTAGTCGCCGATTCGGCCCCGCGATCATCGATAACGGTCAACGAGACTGTGTAGAGTCCTGGCTCGGTGAATGAGTAATGGACACCTGAGACATTCTCAATCTCAGAATCTGCTCCGGTGATGTTCCAACGGGTTTGGAGAAGTGATGTGTCGCCGTCGGGATCAAAGGACATACTCTCGAAGAAATAGTCCGTATCGACGGAACCGTCAGATGGTCTGTCGAAGACAGCTACTGGGCGTTGATTGAGAACACGAACCATTAGAGTCATACTCGACATATTACCGTCATCATCAGTCACTTCTAGCGTGACTGACTTGAGGCCAGGGGTCATCCATCCTACAGTGGGATTTCGACTGACTGAACTGCTGGCGGAGAAGTCGGAGGTTAGAGTCATACCGCGACCTGATAGATTGACTCCGGAATCGAATGTCCAGAGGTATTCGACTATGTGGCCATCGTCGTCGGTGAATACATCGGGCATCTCGAGAGGAGTTAAGGTGTAAGTCTGGAGTTCTTCAGCGAAGATTTGACGAGGGACTCTGTTCAGCACTCGCACGTAGACTTGATGCTCGACAACGAAGGTTCCATCATTGACGGTCAGAGTCAGAGTATAGACGATTCCATCGGCGCTACCGTCGACGTATGAGTGGCTGGTTTCGACTAAACCTTGTCCACCTTCGTCACTCCCATCACCCCAATTCCAAGTGAACTCCATCTGCTCGTGTGGTACATTGTCGACCGTGCTACGAGCTGAGAAAAGAACTCGCTGATTTGTGAGCAGTACGACTTCGTCAGTAATGGTCACTCCATCGACTCGGATTTCGGGAATTGGTTCAGTCGTGTCCGCAACCGTGAGGGTCCAAGATTGAGTTTCAGAGTAGAATCCACCAATATCTTCTACGGTGAGGGTGATCGTGTAATTCCCCGCTTCGGTGTAGATGTGAACAGGGTTCTTCAGACCTGAACTCGAGTTGTCGCCGAGATCCCAATTGTAAGCGACAGGAGTCTCGTTGTGGCTGTAACTTTGGTTCAGTTGGCCGAATCCCCAAACGTCAAAGCCACCGCCGAACATACTCACCGGAAGCCAAGTTTGGGTGATGGCAGTCGAAGTAGAGCCGGTGGCTACAGGTTCCATATTACCCAATTCAATGGGTAGAGTGAAGGCGGTGTCGATGACTGCTCCGGTAATGTCGCGAATATCGACACCGAAGGTCCAGTCACCTGTCTCCGGTGGTGTGAACCAGATTGACTCTTCAGTTGGAATACTGTTTCCTGCGGTTACTGCGAAAGTGATAGAGTCTCTCAGAGTATTATTGAGGAATGCTTCGAAGGTGACCTCAATAATTTCAAAGAACGCATTCGAGGTCACTTCGAGCTCGATCTCGACACTGTCGTCGAGATTATCGCTGTCACGATCGAACGGAGTGATTCCCATGATGTCAACTTCAGCGGGGTCGGTGATGATACCCGCTTGCACGACAATATCGGTCGTAGGATATGAGCCGGTAGTGATTCCACAACTTGCGAAGTTGTAATCGCAATCGGTGACTTGTGATTCGTACCAGGCGATGACCCAGACTTCGTCGGTAGTGTTTCCGAAGCCGTGAACGAGGCCAGTACCTGCGCCTGTCCCTGAGTCGATTCTCAAGCTATTCATTGACCACGTTCCAGTCGAGGAATCCTTTGCTAGCACGGTTCCAGCGACTCCAAACTGAGTTGGTTGAACCATGAGATTGAGGGGAGCGCCAGTGCCACCTGCGAACTTGTAGGCACGCATTCCCCAACCCTCGAGTTCTTGCGCAGGGCTCGTCCAAGTGTTCTGCCATTCATCACGATAACCACTCATCTGCGTTCTGCAAATGAAGCCTGTAACGCAACCAGCAGTCATTGCGATATTGGAGAATCCGAAGGCACCTTGGGCACTGTCGAGTGCGACAGCTGCAGTGAAATTGGCGAAAATATCAGACATCGTCTCACCGATTGCGGTAGAGCCAGCCTGAGGGTTGCGAGCGAGGTTTTCGATTCCGACTCCACCTGTTGCGGTGTCGGAGACGAGACTGGAAATTGCTGCACCACCGCCGAGTTTGTCAGCGAGATACATCAGGAACATGAATCCTCCACCGTAATCGGCGATTCTCTGATTCCACCAGCGCACGCTCATGTTGGAATTCTGAGACCACTCGTTGGCGTGCTGCGACAGCGTATCGGTTACACCGAAGCAAAGGTATGCGGCCATGTCTGCCGCTCCCTCGTCTATCCAGATATACTCGTAAGGGTCGCGAGCATTATGCAGCAGATGCTCGAATTCGTGAGCAAGGATGGTATTGCGCCAGCTCAGATCACCAGAATCAACGTAAAGAATCTCCCGAGAACTTGCAATGTTTGGGTCGAAGTATCCTCCAATGCCGCCACCACCATCGATTTGGAAGAGTATTATCTCGATTTGGCAATTATTGTCGACGTCCGGTGAATCGCCAAAGTAGTTCGTGTTAGTTGGGTAGATTGTCGACTCCCAAGTGGACGCAATGTCATTGAGTGCCGTCGAAGAAATCACAACTCCATCTTCGACGAAGATAGCGGAATTGGTTGAAATCTTCTCGACTGTAGCAGAGACCAAACCGCTTGAGGTTGTGAAAGTGTCAGTATCATCGACAGCCCAAGCATTCTCGCAGGACCTCGCGGTCGATCTCGTGTTCTGATAGGATGGAGAAAATGGCAGAACTAGATTCGGAAATCCATCCTCAATCCACTGCTTCTTCAGATATCCGAATGCCGAATAGACGGGTCGGTCTTCATCGTTGTAGATGTAAGCGTGGCCATCAGTGTCTGGATCAAAATCAGAGAGGTCACCAGCGACGATTGCGCTTTCCTCCTCTCCAGCCTCGTCGCTGGCACTAACCATAGGCACCAAAACAGAGGCAAGCATGAGCCAAACCAACAACAACGTAGTTGTTGAACGTCCTGAACCACTTGAAGTCCTCACTTGCACTCACCCCAGCAATAAGACAGGTTCAAGCCCCACTTCAACCCGCTATAACATCGATGGAGCATCGTTCGGACGCGCCCGGCCCGAAGGGCCGAGTCTCAAAGCCCGCTCCTGTGACATCCAACAGCACTCGTAGCCGCACAACCATCCCGCTCAGCAATCATCAACGAGAGATGGTTGCCAACCTGGGCTCACGTAGAATTTCTCTGGCTCTTGCAGCACTGATGATGACTGGAGCGCTGATTGCCCCTGCTCTAGCTGATGAGCCTGTGCGCGGAGCGGAGGTGATTGTTCCAGAGGTTGTTAGCATAGTCCCACACGACCCAACGGCATTCACTCAAGGGCTTGAAATCCACAACGGCAAATTCTACGAAAGCACCGGACTATACGGCGAATCCAGCGTAAGAATCGTCAACATGACAACTGGCGAGGTTGAGCTCCAGCGCGACCTGCCCGACGAGTATTTCGGCGAGGGTCTGACCATCTGGAATGATTCCGTTGTACAACTCACTTGGCGAGAAAATACCGGTTTCATCTACGACCTCGAGACTCTTGAACCGAGAGGCGAATTCACCTACATTGGGGAAGGCTGGGGGTTGTGCAGTGACGGGGAGGACAATTTGTGGATCGCCGATGGCGGATCGACAATCAAGCGATTTTCACATGACCTTACTTCCTTTGAGGAAGAAGTTGAGGTTCGAGTCGATGGGCTTGTGACTGACAAATGGAATGAATTGGAATGCCCAAGTAATGACCCATTTTTAGCCAATAGATGGTATGATGATAATGTATACAGAATTAATACTGAAACTGGAATAGTCTGTCAGAAAGTGGATTTCTCAGCCATCCGCGAGCAATTTGAGACCGAGGATTCGGGAGTGTTGAACGGCATCGCTCGTGATTACGCAGGCGGTGGCTGGTGGGTCACTGGCAAGAATTGGTCGAATTACTATCAAGTGAATATTCCATGGGGGGATTTTGATCCCTCTTCCTGTGAAGAAGAATCTTCCATTCAATGCGAAGCCTTAGTATTACAATGTGGAGTATCTTATTGGAAGGCTACTGATGGATTCGCACAAGACCTTGAATTCGTTTCAGTTTACGCCTTCTTTTTCCTACTAATCATACTTCCACCGTTGTACATATGGAAGCGTCAAACTGAGAAGCCGCCACTCACCAGCGAGGACAAGCAGGAGGGCGGGCAGCATGTCTTATGATGACGAATCCAAACGAACTCGCCTTCAATGGTGGCTTGAGGATCTCTCCGTCGACCCGGCTACTCGTGTGGCAGGAGCGATCCTCATAATCCTCGGAAGTATCCTCGGTGTCGTCACCGGCAGCCTGCATATCACAGCCGACGTCGGCGACGTTCTGACCGGCCAGCTCGACGATTCTGGGGGGCTGGCCGATGTCCACGGAGGTGTCTATTTAGCCCTCGTCGACAATACCACTGGCGGCGAAGCAATCGAAGGCGTAACAGTGATTCTTTACGACGAGGAATTTCTCGAGATTGATCGTGATGTAACCGACTCTGGCGGGCGATTCTCGATCGACGACGTACCTCGGCGTTCAGCAACTCTCGTCGTCGACCACCCAAACAATATCACAGAACGGGTTTTGCTAATCCCAGGAGACCATGCTCAGATTACTGTGACCTTGAGCGAGGGAGACGGTGAGAACGAAATCGACATGCGAGGTGATAGTTATCTGGCTGAATCAGTCCTCATCACATCGATAATTGGTGCTCTAACACTCGCTGCAGGACTCGCAGGAATCCTCGGAGGCATCGAGGCATATAATGGCAAAAAACACTTCCGTACACAGTTTTTGGCATATCTCGGACTCTGGAGTCAGGGATTGATGTTCATCGGTCCGCTGTTCATTCTGATGGGGATGGGGCTGACGTATCTGACCCGTGGCCAATTTGGCTTCGTGGAGGCTTAACGTGTACCTCATCACTATCGAAGGTGGGGACGGCTCCGGCAAAGGCTTGGCCACAAAGGTCGTCGCCGAAGTTCTGGAACGCGAATTTTGCTTTACCTCGGTAGAGGTTACTGGCGAGCCACGGCGGGATCATCCTCTTGGACGGCTCGCTATCGACTCGGTACGACAACAGACGCACACTCCTGAACAGGAGGCTGGTTTGTTCGCCGCTGACCGAGTCGACCATTCTCACGGCTGGATTTTGCCTCGATTGGAGGAGGGGCGAATCGTCGTTAGTGAGCGGAATGTGCATTCTTCACTTGTCTATCAAGGAGTGGTCGGCGGTCTTGGGGTCGAGCGCGTGGCTCAGGTCAATTCAGCTGCTCTCGTTCCTGATTTGTGCATCTGGGTGGATTGCGACCCCGATGTTGCGATGAAAAGAATCCAGTCCGGGACTCTGCGAATGATGTCCGACAAAACTGAGTATTTCGAGACGACTGAGTTGCAGAAGGAGATTCGTGCGGGTTATGCTTCTTTGCTTTCAGGAGAGGTTGAGATGCCGACTCCGTTTGATATGGGCGCAATCATTGGCCCAGTCTCGAATGAGACTACTGAGCGGGAGTTCAAGCGGAAATTGACTTTGCATATACGCAAGTTCGTACATTCTCGGCCTGAACCCTTGAATGTCGATACTGAGTCTGTTGAGCGGTTTATGCTGAAGCGTTTGATCAAATCAACGAAGGGTCAAACGGTACTCGATGGGCTGGGGGTTGAACCGGCTCGTACGCGGTCTGATTGGTTGGATGGCAAGGCTCCTTGGCGGGTGCTCCGCGAGGCTCAAACTGATCATTCTGCGGCGCTTGATGGGGTTCCTGAGGACGAGCGTGTCGATGTCCCAAAGTCGGTGCTGGCACGCTCGGTGAGTTCGATTTGTGGAACTCTCGCTTTACTGCCTTCGGCGGATGTCAAAGAGTTGCGTAATGCTCAGGGACCTGTTCGGGCTGTATCCGACTCACACTCTCACAAAGTTCTGCGTTTCATGGCTGACCGCTCAAAGTGGGTCAATCAGCACAAATCTTTGCTCGGGCGCGACGCTTCTCGCAACCAATTGCGTGCCGAATCTCATGCTTTTGGCACTGCAATTCTGGTTCTATGGCCGCTGCGCCGCGCTTTGGCTCGCTGGCTGGCTGCAAACCCTGACACGCACCCTCGCTTCGCTCTCGGACAGATTGTTCGTTCTGGTGAATATCCTCGCGCGGTTCGAGATACGATTGAGCGGCTGGCGATTCTTGGTAATGGTAAATCTGATTCGACTCTGCCAGCCGGCGCCAGCGGTTTGGTTTCTTGGTGGCAGGGTCAGTGATTCCGAGCTCGCTGGCTCAAATCTTCACTCCTCTTCCTCTTCTATCATCCTGAGTATAGCATTAGCAGGCAGACGCACCGAATCTGAATCGTCAAACTCATGCGGCCGAGCTGAGAACATTGCTGAGAAAATCCAGGCCCCGACGAACCCGGCTGGGACTCCTGTAATGATCCGCAAAAGGTTCGTTGACTCATACGATGACAATAATTGTGTGAAACCATCAATTGCCATAGGTCCGAGTCCGATAGCCAGTATGCCAGTCATGACGAGCATGCGACGATCGTCGTAGTAGAATTCTTCGATCAAATCATCGCTAAAAATCGATAGGAATGTATCGCGTATAGTCCAACGATTCAGGCCACGTCTCTGCCACAATAGACTGCAAGCGACGAATCCGAATAAGATGCCAATATCGCGTGTACAGACGGCGAGTTGGTTGCCGTTGATTTCCCAGGAACGTTCGAATTTCTGATGGCAATTGAGGTCCCCGATGGCGTAAACAGTTGCTGCTATTGGGTTGAGTTCCATCCAAGCAAATAGGCCTCCATTTTCGAATTGATTGTGGCCCATTTCTCCATCCTCTCCGTTGTTTCCATTGCCCCACGACCAGGTGCCATCGTAGGTTGCGTAATCCATTCGATTGGCGCGAGCCGAGAGATCAGGAATTGTGTCGGTGGGCAATGCCAGCGGGATTAGGAACACTAGGATGAGATAGACTCCTGCTATCGCTGCGAGATTTCGGCCGACCGTAGATTCCCGAATTCGGTCTGGCCGACCGTTCTTCAGAAGGGGAGTCTCTGTTTCCGTCACGTCTTTGTCGGTGGGTTCTATCGCTATCAGTCTATCCGCGACTCATGGTCGAGGTAGGTGTGCGTGATGCCTTCGCTATCTCGGCGGTAATCTCTGTCATGGTCTTCGTGATGGGTTCTATGATGGCTTTCTTTGCCGGCGGGATGGATGAGAATGCGATTTCTCCGGCTCTCCGCACTGGGGCGGTTTTGGGTACTGCGGTCGGTGCGGTGCTTCTGATGTTCACTCTCGCGCGCGTGCGCGACCGTGCTGAGAAAGGCGATGTACGCGCTGCGGTGCGTGCTGCTGAAGTCGATGCTTTGCGCGCTGAGATGGCCTATCTGACCGATGCGAGCGATGGAGCTTGGGATGTCGAAGAGCGGGTGCGCCGCGAGCGAGGAATTTTGACCTTCGACATGCATGGATTGGATGCTGCTTCGGCGGCTGGTGCAACCGAGAGATTACTAGGGATTCGTGAGAGTTTACAGCGTGTACGATTGGTAACTGGACGAGGAGAGATTTTACACGAAAAATCAGCCAATCCGGGCATCCGCCCCGCAGTTCTTCAGCGTTTACGGATCGGGGCGGAGGGTGTCGATTGGCAGGTCTTGGTGAAGGCGGGCTCAATCACGCTGCGACCGATGGGAATCGCTCCATCTAAGGCTCAGCGAGCTCGGCGCTTTGCGATATTCGTAGTGCCAATGTGTACAGTAATGGGATTCACTTTCAGAGATTTAGCCGGCACGACGATGGATGATCAGGGGCTTGCTTTCGGAATTGCTGCAGGTGTCCTGCTGACTGCCTTGCTCTCGAGTTATCGCGATCGTTCTGGCTGACAGTTCTGCTATTCTGTAGTCTCTCAGGAGTAATCAGGGACACCCTCGCAACAGGCCTCTACGACTCTGCGGCAGCGCGGGCATTCCATGTGTTGTCGCATCGGGATGGCAGCGCCACGGAATCCACATTCGCACAGAATCGCAGCGCAGTGATCGTGGTCCACGAAGCGCTTCACCCTCACGCAGCCCAAATGGCTTCCTCAGGCTTTGAGGTCATTCAGTTCGTCTTGCAGATGCTCGGTCAACCAATGATGCAGAGTATCGCTGCCCATTTCGATGAGAGTTGAATTAAGGAATGCGGCGATGAGTGCATCGCGAGCCTCAGAGGTATCGAAGCCTCGCGACTCCAGGTAGAACATCTGCTCTTCATCGACAGGCCCGTTGGCAGTACCGTGGCCGCAGCCGACGACATCATGCTCACTGACTTCAAGTTCAGGAATCGAATCGGCTTCAGCCTTCTCAGATAATAGCAGATTGTGGAAGAGTTGGCCCGCATCAGCACCTCTCGCGCCCTTGGCGACCCGGAGCATTCCGGTTCCAACCGTGCGCGAGTTACCGCCGCAAGCCGAGTGCCAATCGAGGCGACTGAATGTCTCGGGAGCGTCGTGATGAATCTCGACGTGATGGTCGAGGTGCATCTTACTTGCCGATAGGATCGAGCCGAGGACATTCAGATGGCCGCCAGTCTCACCCATTTTGTAGCGAAGGTCTGCCTTGGTACGCTCGCTTCCTGAGCTGACTGTTCCAGCCTTGACCTGCGCGTCGCGTCCAATCGCAATACTGTCGACGCGTAGAAGAGTTCCCGAATCGGTGTGGCCGATGACCACATCGTTCAGAATAGAGCCATCACCAATTCGACCACTGCGCAGGACTCCTGTCCAAGGAGCAGCGCCACTAATCTGTGTAATCAATTCGAATTCACAATGACGACCAATATCGAGGGCAAGGTGCAGAGCACATGGAGAATCGCCTGTGTCGATGTCGAGAACGATTGGTGAACTGGCAACAAAATTATTCTCTGTGCGAAGTGTGTAAACCGAGTCGCCAGCAGCGGCGCGGATGAATGAAGAAGTCACCTCATCGGATTCCGGCAGAACTTCTGCACCAACAATTCCTTCTTCTACCGATATACCAACTAAAGCCACATTATCATCTAGACAGGAGAGAGTAAGTTTCGGTGCTACAGTAGCTGGAATTTCGCTCAAATCGCCGCTTGGATGAACTCTCTTCCAAGGGGTGTAACGCCACAGATGGTCCGCCTTGTCAGGCTCATCGAGAGACTTGTACAGACTCGCAGCATCCATGTAAATTCACCAGCCTGCTAATTATCTGTGTTCTCTTACCTCTATGGTCGAATTTCCAGTAGCAGAAATTCAGCCGATGCTTCCTTCCATTTCGAGGGCCATCAATTTGTTGAGTTCAACTGCGTATTCCATTGGGAGTTCACGGGTAAAAGGCTCAAAGAATCCGTTGACAATCATCGCCAGAGCCTCCTCTTCTGCGTGCCCTCGGCTCATCAGATAGAACAACTGATCATCGCTCACCTTCGACACACTCGCCTCGTGCTCACAACGCGCAGTCGGGTTGGCTACTTCCATGGTAGGATAGGTGTCCGAACGTGAATTTTCGTCGAGAATGAGCGCGTCACAAACAACATTGAGTTTGCAATTTTCTGCTTTTGGTGAGACTGAAACTAGTCCGCGATACGAACCGCGTCCTCCGTCCTTTGAAATCGACTTCGAGAGAATCTTCGAAGTTGTGTTACTCGCGAGGTGATGGATCTTGGCTCCAGCATCTTGGTGTTGACCCTTTCCTGAATATGCGACTGAAATCACCTCAGCGTGACTACCTTCTCCTTTGAGAATAACAGCTGGATATTTCATCGTCAGCCTGCTGCCGATGTTGCCATCGACCCATTCGATTTTGGCGTTCTTGTGGGCGATGCCGCGCTTAGTCACCAAATTGTAGACATTAGTGCTCCAATTTTGCACCGTGCTGTAGCGGATGTGAGAGCCGGGGAGGGCAATGAGTTCGACGACAGCGGAGTGGAGTGAATCGGTAGAGTAGGTTGGGGCTGTGCAGCCTTCGACGTAGTGGATACTACTACCTTCGTCAGCGATGATTAGAGTACGCTCAAACTGACCCATATTCTTCGCATTGATACGGAAATATGCCTGAACGGGCATCTCGACGTGGACGCCCTTTGGGACGTAGATGAATGAGCCACCAGACCAAACAGCGGTATTCAAAGCGCTGAATTTATTGTCTTGGTAAGGAACGACTGAACAAAACCATTTCTTGACGATTTCAGGGTATTCTCGCAGTCCTGAATCCATGTCTAGGAAGATGACTCCTTGCTGTTCGAGGTCTTCTCGAATCGAGTGGTAAACCGCTTCGGATTCGTACTGCGCGGTGACTCCTGAGAGCCATTTCTGCTCAGCCTCGGGAATACCGAGTTTGTCGAAGGTGTTCCGGATGGCCTCGGGAACATCATCCCAGTCATCC
>DAFD01000095.1:0-758 GCA_002497895.1 Euryarchaeota archaeon UBA175 | reverse complement strand
GTCGAAGGTGTTTCGAATGTCTTCGGGAACATCATCCCAGTCATCCTCCGTACCTTCGCCCGAGCGTAGAAAGTAGCAGACCTTGTCGAAATCGATATTTTTGAGCAACGACATATTTCCCCAAGTCGGCATCGGCCGGTTCTCAAAGTGATGGTAGGCCTTGACGCGGATTTCAGTCATCCACTCAGGCTCGTTCTTGATAGCTGAGATATCGCGGACGACCTGCTCGGAGAGGCCGAAATCGAATCGAATTGTGGCATTTTCAGGGTCATGCCAGCCGGCCTTATACTCGCCGACTGCGTCACGTGCTTCTTTTGCTGCCATTTTCTCCCTTCCTTGTTTTTTCTTTAATCACTCACGCAGAGGTCTCGGCTTCGTCCACCGATTCGTCAGTATGGTCTTCATCGAGCCAATCATAACCGCGCTCTTCGAGCTCGAGGGCGAGTTCTGGACCCCCGGTCTTGACGATTCGTCCCTTGATCAGTACGTGCACCTTGTCGGGCTGGACATGTTCGAGGATTCTGGAGTAGTGAGTGATGATCAACGCTCCAGATTCGCTACCGCGAATTGCCGTATTGATTCCCTTCGCGACAGTGCGGATTCCATCGATGTCGAGTCCCGAATCAGTCTCGTCGAGTATGGCTAACGTCGGCCGCAACAGCATCAATTGGAGAATCTCGAAGCGCTTTTTCTCACCTCCGCTGAATCCATCGTTGACATAGCGACCGAGGAACGAACGATCGAGGTCTAGTTCTTTC
>DAFD01000094.1:9324-30624 GCA_002497895.1 Euryarchaeota archaeon UBA175 | reverse complement strand
TTTCACATCGAGATTCTTCGAGAGTTTCTTGATCTCGTCAACGAGCAGCATCTGGTGGGCTGAGTTGTATGCTCGTGCGACGTGGATGCGATCGAGGACAGCGTCCGAGTCTAGCCCGACACCCTCGCACATCTGTGCAATCCTCTCGGGTCGGAAGGTGTCTTCGGTATCGATGTAGAATACTTCACCATCAAACCCACCTTGCTCAAGAGGTAGAATCGTATTGACAGCAAGTTGGTGACCAATCTGCGTCTTTCCACTGCCGAACTCGCCGTAGACTTCGACGATAGCTTGAGTCTCGAATCCTCCACCCAGCAACTCGTCGAGAGCCGATGCTCCCGAGGTCAGCTTCTGTACCTCACGGCGGCGCTCGAGTAATTTGTTTCCTGAAATGAAGCCGCCGATGTTAGCCATCTTCTTGGCGCCCTGGATGATTTTCGACGCTACGGCCTCGCCCAGCTCGGCCTGTTCTGCCAATTCATTCGGGCTCATCACTGCGATTGCTAGTAATTCTTCGAATCCCGCTTCCCGCAACTTCTCTGCAGTCGCTGGACCTACGCCCGGCAGATCTTCGATCGTTGCCTGCTCCTCATCCACATCAATCACTAACGACCCATTATCATCTTCTAACTTCTCACTTGCTGTCTTCTTCGTCATCATCTCACCTGTTGTATAGCAATGGTCTGGATTCGACGGTATATGAAGAAAAGAAGGACCCCTGAACTTATTTTGAAAGTGAATTACACCGCTAACAGCCGCTCAGTCACTTGATTGTTCACTTTCAGTTTTCATTCACTTTTGTAATATCGTGCGCGCGCTACGTGTAAAGGAAATGGTAGCGAGTGGTGGATTTGAACCACCGGTCTCCGGGTTATGAGCCCGACGAGATAACCTGGCTACTCCAACTCGCTGCCCCACCGCTGCGGCCTCGCTTATTTGAAGCGAGCGGGGTGCAGAATCACCACCCTCCGAGGCGAACAGTCTTGAGATGTCAGCCTCCCCGAATGGAAGGGGCAAGACATGAGTGGACGATTGCTGATTCAGAATGCATCACTTGTTCTCTCGGATCGGATTGTAGAGGGCGACCTGCGAGTCGCTGATGCTCAAATTCTCAAGGTCGCCCCTGGTGGTGGCCTCGAGCCAGAAGAATCAGAATCAATTCTTGACGCCACTGGCCTTCATCTTCTTCCAGGTGCAATCGATCCACAGGTGCATTTCCGTGAACCTGGACAGCCCGATAAAGAAGACATTGGAAGTGGTAGTAGGGCTGCAGCAGCGGGTGGTGTAACCGCCTTCCTCGATATGCCGAATAACGTCCCTGCCGCTACGACTCTCGCCTCTATACAATCGAAAATTGACTCAGCTGGACGCAATGGAGTGAACCATCACGGCTTCTTCATCGGAGCAACTCCCGACAACGTCTCTGACTTACAAGATGCAGTAGGTACTCCGGACGCTCCATCGCCAACAGACGGAATCTGTGGAATCAAGGTCTTCATGGGAAGTAGTACAGGCGACCTTCTCGTGCATCAACAAAAGCATCTTGAGAACATTTTTGCAAATACAGGTGGCATCATCGCCACTCACGCCGAGGATGAGGACCGACTGAACGTACGCTGGCCTGAATTCGAACATCGCACCGATATCGCAGCCCATGCAGAATGGCGCGACGAGGCAACAGCGCTTCTAGCCACCCAAAGAGCCTCTGCCCTAGCAAAGGACCACGATCACCGACTCCACGTTCTTCACCTGACAACCGGGATCGAAGCCGACTGGTTAGCAGCCAACAAAGGTGACCTAATCACTACTGAAACTTGCCCGCAGCACCTCACTTTTGACGAGAATGATGTTGAGCGAATCGGTACACGTCTGAAGATGAATCCACCGATTCGCTACGCAACAGATCGCGAGACGCTGTGGAAGCGACTGAAGGACGGAACAATCGAGTGCATAGCGACCGATCACGCACCTCATACCCTTGAGAACAAGGCCCTCGGCTTCCCCACCGCTCACTCAGGAATGCCCGGAGTTGAAACTTCACTTCCTTGCATGTTGACTCACGCGGCAGATGGGATGTGTTCAGTCGTTGATGTCGCGCGCTGGATGTGCGAAGCGCCCGCGCGCGTCTACGGGATGCAGAACAAGGGACGACTCGTCGAGGGTTACGATGCAGATCTCGTGCTGGTTGATATGGAAGCTCGAAGAGTCGTCCAAGATTCAGACACATGGACTCGCGTCGGCTGGACACCATTTGCAGGACGCGAGCTCACCGGCTGGCCCATGTACACTATTGTCGATGGGCAAGTGGTCCACAAGCGCGTGGCAGGCGGACCACTCAGAGGCACTGCAGTAGCAGCACCGGGAAGTGCTGGCCGTCCGCTCAAGTTCTCCTGAACTAACTCAAGATTCGGAAGAATCGCCAGCAGAACCCGTTGAAGTATCACTATCGGAGCCCTCGCCATCGGAGTCTCCCTCCTCTTCAGAGTCAACTTCCTGAGAGTCAGAATCCTCGCAATCATCGCACTCCTCTTCTTCAACATACCACGAAGGCATCTCGTGACCAGGAATCTCAATGTTCTCCATTTGCACAAGGTCAGTGGTCCTGTGAACCGTTACACCGAGCGCAGAGAAGGCGTAGACATAGTCACCCATAAAGATCGAGCGGCGGATGTTGGTCGAGTAAGAGTACCACCAATTCATCTCGCTATCCTCATTGTTGTAGAACGGCGAGTGGTCGACCTCACCGTGCTCGGAGAGAGTTAGATTCTCGGCGTCGACATTGATCAGTTTGAGCATTGAGACATACTCGTAGTTGTAGTAATGATTGACCTCATCATACACGTATCGGTATGTGGAAAGTGGTACTGCGAGTAGATTCTCTGGAGCCCAGTAGGTGAATGCCTTGTGCTCGTATGTGGCTTCTGACCATGACCATGACCAGCCACAGGAGCGAACATCCTCGCAATTCTCATCGGTGTAAGCAGGAGATAGTGGAAGGGAATCAGCTAGGGTAGGATTGGTTGGATCACTAACATCGAAGAGCGATATCTGTGTCATTGACCAATCCAAGCCTAGTCCATCCTCACCAGGTCCAATTCCGATTGTAAGTAAGGTGTCTTCATCCACTGGGTGGATGTAGGTAGAGACTCCAGGAACTTCCAACTCTCCAAGGATAGTTGGGTTAGTTGGATCTGAAAGGTCGATAACCCATAGAGGGTCAATGTTGCGGAATGTCACAAGATATCCACGATCACCGACGAAGCGAGCGCTCCAAATGCGCTCATTGGGGGCAATATCTCCAACATGGCCGAGATGAATTAATTCGGATGAGTCAACAGTGCATTCACTGACTGAGCACATGGTTTCACCGGCGTAGGTAAAGTAGGAAGTGCAGGTACAACTCTCCGATACTTCTAGTGTGAACACGTTGTTAGTCGGTCCAGTCCACTCCTCAGTCTCTTCCATCCACCAGCGTCCCCAAGCGTCCTCAGTAGTGGCTACACGGATCACTCCGTTGTACTCTGAGATAGAAAACTGGTCCTGAACTGTCCCAGCAACTCTTCCTGATGCTACATAGGTGGTCTCAGAAGAGCCACTGATGTCGAAGACGTGGATGTTTGTTGCATCCTCAAAATCTGTGTTGCGCCAGAACCACCACCAATCGTTCGCAGGTTCTGCTAGGATAAGCATGTCCTGCGAGGCGTAAACGTGAGCCCATGAGGAAGCGATGTGATCGACTTCGACCTCTACATCAGATTCGAGCAATTGGAATGTCATAATCGTCGTGAAGCCCTTTGAGACACTGTCAGTGCTTGCAGCGAATTCTGAGCAGTCCTCCGAAGTTGTGGGTAGTGAAATTAGGCCCGAGTTCGTCATTTCATACATGTGTGGAGCGAAATCGTCGAGCGTTAGGTCGTTGATGACATCCTCGTTATTCTGAATTGTATCCGATAGATGGTACTCCCAAGCACTCTTCCTATCGTCCTCATTTTCTAGTTGCCAGTAATCACTAGGGAGGTCGACCCAGTAGCGCAGTCCCTCGAAGTTTGCGTAGTTGTGAGTGACCGAACGAACTGTACCGTCAATCATTCGAGCAGTGTGATAATTGCCCTCGATGAATAGTTCTCGCTCAACCTCAGGAGCAGCCCTGTCAGTGATATCTACAACGGTATATTTGACGAGATTCTGGACGCGGTAATAGGTGTAAACATCCTTGCCCTCGCCCCACTGAACCTCCTCTATTAGCAACTCTCGCAGTGGGTGGTCCACGGGTAGATTCCAAGCATAAATCATCGAAGCAATGACCATCCTGTCGCCATCGATCATCATTTGCAGCGGAGTGCCCTCAATCTCCGTCTCAGAAATGAGGCCTACTTGCCCAAACTCTGGAACATCCATGATGACAAGACTCTGTCCATTTAGCATGTAGATGTGGTAACCATCGGTCTTGAGGAAATCTGCTTCGTCTACACCGGCTTCCTGATTATTGGTCTCAGAAAATTCGCCTTCACGAGTTGAAGATGCAGCTGAACCTGAGTCGTCGGCTGCAGACTCAGGAGCTCCGTCCATCAAAGCAACATCGTCGCCCTCGGCTATCCAGCCCCAGTTCCAGCCGACCCAGTGGTAGTAGGATTCCTGGTCTAAGCGGACGAGCATTTCGTCGTATAGAGCGTTCTTGAGGTCTAACAATAGTGCGTCGCACTCGTCGTAGGATTGGAGCGTCGGCTGTGTTCTCGTTCGGTCTGGAAGATCCAACTTCGGGTAATCAGCAGAGATTATGTCGACGGTTCTGTCGAACTCATCCTCGATATCATCGATTGCCCCAAGGCAACCTGAAGTCATCATCATCACCAGTACCAGAAGGGCTGTTCTGCGTTGAGGCATGTGTTGACGGAATGGAGTCCGTGATATCAAGCGGTTGGTATGATGATTTGACGTTGGAAGTGTCAATCATTCCGACAATCGAGTAGCCATCGGCTCTGGATTCAGATCATTCAGCCAGGGCTTTGGTGCCGGCTCATCTGTGTCGTCCTCCTCAATACTCTGGGCTTTCGTCTGTTCAGCTACACCCACCTCCAAAACGGAGGCGAGCCCGCCGGCGCCGACCATGAAGATCAGCGCAGCAAAATGCATGTCCGCGTTGTGGGTCATCAATTGGGAATCATCGTCATCTGAGCCTTAAGCAACTTCCATTCCTGCTTCACTAGTGCTTCAGGGTAAATCGCTGTGCTGCGAGCCTGTCGTCGCGTGGATTCCGGATTTCGATTTACCAAAGCGAAGAATCTTGGCGCGGACGAATCAGCCAGCCGCCTCGGCTCTTGCGACCTCGCGGCTGGTAGTCAGGACATCGATTCCGACATCTGACAGTCTCCAGTTAGGGCGCCTCGCCTCGCTCGCAGCGATGACGAGTTCAGCCGCTCGCAATTCGGCAAGATGATGACTCAGCAATTGTCTCGAGATCTCCAACTTCGTGCGAATTTCGGCGCCTTGTAATCCGATTTGGCCCGATGCGGCAAGAACTTCGAGAATCGCCAAGCGCGTCCCCGCGATTGGATTGCGGATTCGGCTCAATTCCTCCTTCGAAAGTGTCGCAACCGCATACCGACGAAGTTTCCCATCTCGCCAAGAGATGATCTCGCCATTATTCTCCAGAGTGTGTAAATGATACGCAGTCACCCCATTCGCCAAACCGAGAGCATCACGCAAAGCAGAGAAATGGATTCCAGCATTCGCCTCAAGATAACCCAGCAATCGACCGCGGGTGAGCATATCATCGCGGTTCGCCTTCATTCGCGCGACCAAAGGAGTTGCCAGCGCGATCAATACTGTGACTCGCATCGCTTCAAACAGCACAGACCCAACGGCCAACGAGCCCAGAGCAGTACCTCCACCAACTACCAAACTGGTCGGAAGATCATAACCTGAATCGGATTTTTCCTCAGAATCAAAATCACTTTCCAAAACTGGTTCTCCTTCATCCTCTCCCTGTCTATCGTCTTGATCGTCACCCTGAGTATCTTCATCTCCTTCAGCGGCACCCTCTGCGGCAAAGTCGGATAGAGGTAGCATGGACGACTCGTCTTCATCAAATTCAGCCGAGGGAGCTTCATTCAGCATCCAACCACCAGCGAGCAACGCAACGACAGCGAGCAGGGTGTAAGCACGGACAGCGGATACTCCATCCATGAGTACCCGTGTGAGGTGTCGAATAAGAGGCGCGTGGTGAGATGATTTGACAATCTGGAGCGGCTTTGAATAAGGGGAGCACTCTCAGGAGGGTGTTACGATGAGCGAAACTGAGGACACAACTGCAGATCGCGAGGAGGAGCTGGAAAAAGCCATGCTCACCGCAGCTCGCTCTGTCGTTATGACCTGCATGCAAGTGCGATCGGTCGAGGCGGTTCTGGTGATTACGGACCCAGAATCTTCTGAAGTTGGCAGAGCGCTCTACGAAGCTGCGTCTGAGGTGACTGAACGAGTTTTGCTGATGATGATGCCTCCAGGTCATCGAGAGGGCTCCGAACCGCCTAATCCAGTGGCTGATTTGATGCGTCGCCAGGACGTGGTTCTGATGGCGACGAAGTATTCGCTAACACATACCCGGGCTCGTGCAACGGCCTCGCGCGAGAACGTCCGCATCGCATCCCTCCCCGGCATCGATTCTGAGACATTTGCTAGTGGCGGTATGACCGCAGATTACAACGCTCTGCAAAAGGAGATTTCTAGCCTCAATCCGCTACTGAGACGTAGGCGCGAGGTGCATGTGACCAGTGAGGCGGGAACTGATCTGAAATTCACTACCGGAGGTCGATGGATCCTCGAAGATAATGGAATTTGTAACCGCCCGGGAGCGATAACTAATCTTCCCGCTGGCAAAGTCTTCGTCCTACCTAAAGAGGGCACTGCGAACGGGCGGATCGTCATCGATGGCTCGTGGGAGGGGCAAAAATTGGAAACACCACTCTCGATTCTTGTCGACGAAGGAATCGTCACTGATGTCAGCGGCGGCGAGGTTGCCGAGGAAATCAATCGCAAGATGGATGTGGCTCGCACCGGCTTGAGGCCGTCGAAGGCGGCTTTGGTCGGAAATCTGGCGGAATTCGGCTTCGGGATGAACCCTCGAGCCAA
The DNA here is from genome assembly GCA_002497895.1 of Euryarchaeota archaeon UBA175. GTDB lineage: Archaea > Thermoplasmatota > Poseidoniia > Poseidoniales > Thalassarchaeaceae > MGIIb-O1. The sequence goes on along the minus strand of DAFD01000094.1, from coordinate 23,496 downwards.
ATTGATTGGAAATGCGCTCGAGGATATCGTCTTCCGTGGTGGAGCATACTTTGGATTCGGCAATAACAAGGCCCTGGGAGGCACTGTAAACGTGCCTCTGCATGTGCGAGGAGTTTGCCGGAAGGCTAGTGTTGCCCTCGAGGATGTCGACCTTTTGGTCGAAGGAAAAGTGACTGGGAGAGCGAGATGATGAGAGCAGTCCTTTGGTGCAACGGAGAAACTCCTACCGAAGAATTGGTCACTCCGTTGCTAGAAGACACTGTACTCTACGGGGTTGACGGCGGCGCGGCAAAAGCCGTCGCCGCTGGCTACGAGGTCTCCGAGGTACTCGGTGACCTCGATTCGATCGACCCTTCCGAGTGGGATGGCAAATCGACCCATCTCTCAGATGATTCTTCCAGCGACCTCGCCAAGTCCCTCGGCCTTCTGCAGACGCGGGGCTTCACCGAGGTCGATGTAGTCGGAATCGATGGAGGCAGCCCCGACCATATTCTTGGAACATGGGCTGCCCTTACCGAGGCCCCTGTGGGTCTCGATATCCGCCTGCACCACGCAGGCGGAATTACCATCAGAGCGCACCCCGAAGACGGTGCACTCGAGCTACTCATCCCCAAAGGGGATGAATTCTCTATCTTCGCCCTTGAATCATGCCATACCGTGACCATTGAGGGTGCCCGATGGGAGCTCAAGGATGAACCACTCTCATTCTCTACAAGGGGCTTGCACAACGAATCTCTCGGAGAGCCAATCAGTATCAGCGCAGACGGCATTCTCGCTGTGATTATTCACACCTGAGAGATATCTCGTGGAAATCATCGGTAGAGGAGTCACTCGCTCTCAGCCGGTGCAGCCGCAGCCGCATCCACACGAGGGTTCAGTGAGAGCAGCATAGCGATTGGGCGCGTCCTCGGATCGCTCTCCAAGACCAACTTCATGATCACCGCAAGAGGCACTCCGAGAATCATTCCCATGATTCCCCACGCCCATCCCCAGAAAGCAACGAGGACCAGTAAAACGATTGGAGACATGTCGAGCCGTTGTCCAGCGAGTTGAGGCTCGACAAATTGCCCCCAAGCGACTTGGTTACCGAATAGCGCGCCAAGGATTAGCAGGGCAGTCAGAGGGTCGTGCAGAATGAATGAGAGAATCGCCGGCGGAATGAATGAAAGCGGCGCGCCGACGTAAGGGACGAAGTCGAGCATGAAGGTAATCGAAGCCCACATGAACCATCCGGGGATGTTCATGTACCACAGTAATAAAGCGACGAGAATCGCTTGACCGAAAGCCACCGTGGCCTTTGTGATGACATAGGTGTTGATGCCATCTCCAGCATTTGAGACGATGTCAGTGAAGCGAGCGATTTCCTCAGGATATGCGGCCTCGAGCCTGCGTGGCAGAGTCTCGGCCTCAACGATAATGAAAATCAGGAAGATGAACACTGTAACCGCGCTACCTGTGAAGCCAACAAGAGTTCCGACGAATCCAGTCGCGATCTCATTGATTCTATCGACTGTAATCAACTCGGTCAGCGCGCTTGTATCAAACGAATAACCGTAAATCGTCAATGACGAGAACCAAGATATCTTATCGTCCATCTGTCTTGAGAGAGTGTCTGCCTCAGAACTGAAGTCCTGTAAGCTCTGATAGAGGATGTCGGCGCCGATCAAAATCGCTATCACAACGCCGGTCATGAGAGTCCCATAGGCAGCCAATGGATGCCCATACCTTTCCTCCAGCCATTGCGCAGGAGGGCGAATCAGGAAGAAGAGAAGGATTGCGACAACCAGTGGTTGGAGTATCGCTTTCAGGTGAATAATGGCCAGTATACTGATCAAAAGTAGTATCGCGATATTGCTCAAAGTGCTAAGTTCAACTCCGCGAAATCCACGTGTCTGAGAAGTGCTCACGAGAGGCACGGTGAGGTCAGCCCACATCAACTTCTCGCCGTTCATTAATCTGAAAGTCGACGATAAATCGTGTTGAATCGCTCAGCATTGTGGCCGTAAGTGAATCGCTCGACCACACGTTCCCGCCCTGCGCGTCCGCGGGCTGCGAGGCCTTCGGGGTCAGCGAGGAGGGCGAGGATAGCGCTTGACATCGAGTCGGTGTTGGCCATTGTGAAGAGGGTACCCACCGACTCGTCGACCATTTCTGGAAGTGGGCCGTGGTCCACTGTTGCGACAGGAGTTCCTGAGGCCATTGCTTCGAGTGGGATGAGGCCTTGACCTTCATAGTAAGAGGGATAGACGACGAGGTCAGCTCGGCGGAATTCTGCTGCGAGCTCGTCGAATGGCATCCCAGAGTCTATTCGAACCGACTCAGCGATACCGAGTTTTTTCGCCTGTTTCTCAAGCCTACGGCGCAAATCGCCGCGGCCGACGATGAGTAATTCTGTGTTCGGCTGCCGCTTCTTTACTTCGGCGAAGGCGCGCAGCAGAGAGCCGTATCCCTTGCGCGCGGCGAGTCGCCCGACTGCGAGCAGGAGCCGTGTCTCGGTCTCGCGTGCTTCGTCGGATGGATAGAACATCTCGGTGTCGACACCCCAATGGATGACTTCGCAATTCCAATCTGATGAGGGTGAGTAACGATCGAGAAAGTCAGACTTTGTGGCCTCGGAATTGGCGACACAGATGTCCGAGCCCGCCAGCGCAGCCCTCTCGTACTTGGCGTAATGACCAGCGCTGAGAAGAATTGCTAGATCATTCGGATTTGCCCAAACAGCGGCCTCCTTCTGGGCGGCGGCGGTTCTCAAGCCGTCTCGCTCGCCCAACCAGGAGCCGTGGAGGGAGGAGACAATCGGCGCAACATTTTCGCGGCAATCAGCGAACTGTGCCGCTGTCCACGATATCATGGGACAGTGAAGGTGGACAATATCGACCACATCGGTCGAATGCAATGTCTTGAGGTCGGCAAGAGCATGCTTGCCGTAGGATTTGGTGAAAGCCATCGGTGCATACAGCCAATTGACCTCTCGCACCGAGACTCCGGCTTGAACCGGAGACTGACCGCCGCCTTTGCGAGTGATGACGGTAATGCGGTGACCCAGTTCGACCAAAGCGGCTGAGAGATGGAATACAGTCGAGCCCATTCCCCCCCACCTAGGAGGGTACTCGGCAGACAGCATAGCGATGTGCAGACCCATTCCAACCGAGTCGCGCTCTCCGAACGCTCATTTCAATCGAATGGGCTTCGCGTCGCGCACAATCCGTCTTGAGCAGTGCCACTTCCTCGCCAATCTCCCATTCGAAGTGTCTCGAACCGCCCGAGTCCGAGCGCCAGTATCATTCATAGCGGTCCGTTAGGTCGCCGAATTCGATTCAGATGTCAGAAACGCTACCTGTTCACGTCACTGTGGTCATCCCAACTCGAAACGAGGAGGCGGCCATCGTCGATACCATCCGCTCGGTCCCGAACGATGGCTGGTGCGAAAAGCTCGACTTCCTCATCATTGATGGGAACTCGAGCGACCGTACGCGAGAGTTGGCCGAGCAAGAGGGAGCGACTGTGTATCTGGAGCCACGCAAGGGTTACGGGCGCGCCTACAAGACAGGATTTGCGATGGCCCCCGGCCAGATCATCATCACCATGGATGCTGACTGCACTTATCCTGGAGAAGAAGTTCCTGCGCTAGTCAAGAAACTCATCGACGAGGACCTTCAGTGGATTACCTGCGACCGTCTACGACGCGCTGAGGAAGGAGCAATGCCTGGCCTACACGGCTTCGGTAACTGGGTTCTCTCGACTACTGCAACGCTGCTCTACTGGTATGGTGTACACGATTCCCAGAGTGGAATGTGGGTTTTCCGCAAGTCGATTTTCGAGGACGAGCGAGTTCGCCCAAAGCACGATGGCATGCCACTTTCTCAAGAGTTCAAGATACGTGCTCGACGTTACCTCGGCAAGAAGAAGACTGCAGAGGTCAGCGTTCCTTACCGGCCTCGCGTCGGCGAGGCCGAAATCAACACATGGGGCGATGGTCTACTCAACTTGCGCTTCCTCTTCACTCATCGCCTCGGCTTGACTCGTCAGGTCACGCAATGGGGTCCTGAGTAATCATTCGTCGACAGCAGACGTTGAATCAGTCCTCATCAAACTCGTCATCGAGTTCTCTTGGATTGAAGGTTGACCACGATTCAATCATGTCAAGATCACGTTGAATCGCCTCACTGCGCTTCTTTTGATAGGCCATACCAGCGAGGATTAAGATAACCAAAACGCCGATGAAGTATGGTAATCCACTTCCCATCAACCAAGTCAGGAGATTGGTCGATTGGGGCTCTTCAACTGTTAGAACTTCAACGAGGGCAGGGCTAGAGAATTCGCCATCTATTGCCCAGACCTCGATCTTGACCCAGCCAGGGTCCTCGATACGCCAAGTACCAACGTAGGTCCAGATTCCATCATCGGCGGTTTCGTCTCCACGCATACCGTCGTCTTGGAAGGTCAGAGGAAGCTCGTCGCCACCCTCTTTCATCACACCGAGCACAACTTGAGTGGTTCCGTCTGGATCTTCCAGCCTCACTGTGATTGTGACTAGGGTTGATTCGTCCAAATCGATTTCCATGGGGTCGATTTGCATGTTAGAGAGGCTTGGAGACGAGGATCCAATGGTCAGGTTGACTGAGGTGGTCGAGGTGATCCCTCGAGAATCCTTGACCAGTAAGTCGATGCGAATTAGACCAGGATTGAAGGTGACCTCGATGATGTCGCGGTCACCGAGCATCGTACCATCATTGGTAGTCCATTGGTAGAGTACGATGTCGTCGTCATAATCGTAGGACTGCGTGCCATCGAGTGTGAGTTCCGTTCCAGGAGATATGTATTGTCCATCGAGCAATCCATCGATTACTGCGACTGGTCCAGTCTCCATCACGATAAGGGTCTGAGTGTGAGTTCTTACTCGGTTGGTTGAGTCTCTGAGTTCGAAGGTTAATTCGTGCTCGCCAGCAGGTAAGTAATCGTTGTACCAATACTCGGTGGTCTTGTCTTCGAGGATTGGTTCGAGAAGCAGATTTGATGTGACGGTGACGGTGAAATCATCGCCATCGGGGTCGAAGGACCGACGGAAGTCGAAGAGAACAGGTCCATTCGAGTAGACTTCGGCGTCTGGTATCGGTGAGTCGAGGACGAGGATTGGCGCTGATTCCTCGACTCTGACGACGATGGATGTGCTGTCAGCATTACCCGATCCATCGTCGACTGTGAGTGTAACAGTGTGGTATCCTTTCGGCAGCCGAGCATCAAGGACCCAACCGCTACCGATCGGCTCGAGCAATCTGTCAGATGTCCAAACGACACTGACGAGGTCGTTGCTCGATGCCGCTGTTGGACTACAGACGAAGCCGGAGCCATTGTCAGGCAAGTCGCCACAGGCAAGGTCCCAATCACCCGATCCAGTTGAATCGAAGCGAATGATTTCACCTGAATCTGTGAGTATTTGGTCAGCCGGTTGGGCTATGACAGCGGCAGGCGCTGAGTTGTTGACTCTGACTTGAGTGGAAGCGGAATTCCAGGTATTACTGTGAGCCGAACGGTCATCGCTGGTGTACATCGTGATGGTGTGGAATCCCTTTGTGAGCCAGCCTTGCCATTCGATGGTAAAGTCCGGCGTCGTGCCTTCGGCTAGTAGCCCGTCAAGGTCACTCCAAAACTCGAATCTGACCTCATCGCCCTCAGGGTCACTGACCATCGTTCCGTCGAGATAAACCACATGGGCAGAGGTCTCACCGGCTCTCAGCACATCGAATTCTGCCACCGGAATCTCGTTAAACAACCTCACATCGAAGCTCCAAGTCACATCGGGATTATTTCCATCCGAGAGATGAATTGTCAGCGTGAATTGTGTCGGTGCGCCGGGGAAGGCGAGGTCGAATAACATCGGACATCCCTCATCGGTTGGTGTCGAGAAACCATAATTCGTCTCGATCCAACAAGTCAGCGGATCATTCTCCGGATCGCTGCTACCATCTAGTGAAATTGTCGCGTTGGCAGTTCGACCTAGGTGCATGATTCCCCAAGATGAGATACCAGGTGAGGTCGAAACCGACAGGGAAGGTGGCCGATTGAACAACTCAATTGTACGCGTCTCGCTTACACAGTGATTCTCACTGTCGCAGACCTCGAGGGTAATCTCTTGCTCACCATCCGAGAGGCAGCCATCGGCAGTCTCGGGTGGATTATTCGTCACGAAGTATGAGCCATTATCGCCTGCGGGAAGAGTTCCAAAGCAGGAGGTGTGCAGGTCTCCGTCGAGGCCACTGGTCCAAGTGAAGGTCAGCGGGTCATCATCCAAATCCCAGGAAGCTGCCGCATCTAGAATCACTGAAGACCCACTGGGGAACTCCGCTTCATCCTCAGGGGTCGTCCAAATGATGAACGGCGGCTGGTTAGACAAATCAAGTCGACAATAGACAACCAGGTCGGCATCTAGAGTCACAGCCGCCGTGTCATTGTGAATCCCATCATAATCACAGCCAACGTAAGCGATATTGTCCTGAGACCAACCTTGTGAGGGTATCCAGCGTGCCCCTACGAAGGGACCAAGTGTTTCGAAACCGCGATACGGAAGGCTTGTCGATTCCTCAGACTCCCAAGATTCGAATGAGATATTCACCTCCGCTAAAGGGATGTGTCGGGACAACTGATTGACCGCGTGAGCCTCGATAAACCACATGATGTCGAGTATGCTATCTGATTCTCCAAACGAAGGTTCGGAGATTGAGCCAGATGAAATCCACCTCACATGGCTCGAGGCTTCGAGATGGAATGTAGTCTCGTGCGCACTTCCTGATATGAAGCCCGAATCTGTGAGATTGACGAAGCTGGATTCGATGCTCGGTCGCGAACCTGTCGAGCAAGCAAGACCGAGGTTGTGAACAAGTAATTCAGTGTGATCGACGAGGTCGAAGCAAGTTCCCCCAATTCCCGAAATCGTGCTTGATGAGAGGCTTGAGGTGTAATCATCTCCAGCGCTCCAGTATACTCCTCCATTGTTTCCAGAGAGGTCAAGGCCTCCAATCATCGCGTTGACATCTTTGAGTTCGATCGCGTAACCGCTGCTATTGAGGTCAATTCGCATATCGTCAATGAGAATCTCTCCATCTCGAGGTAATCCACTATTGTCAATGTCGAGTCCAGGTCCGCTGAGCGGATCGTGGACCTCGACAGATAACAATTGCAAATCGATACTATCACGTGCGACGATACCGTGCTGGTCGCCGGACGAGATGCAAGTGAAGCATGAGACATTCTTACCACCACTCATCACATCATTGGCCTCATCGAAGTATAATCCGGCTCCCTCTTCAGGAGTCGCCGCGCCCAGCCCATTACCCGAGGTAACGACGTAAGCCAGCTCGACATTGCTCGAATCTCTGACGGCGACCCCGTGGCCAGCATTGTTGTGACTTCGCAGAATTGTGACTTCGGGGTGGAACTCACGGAAATCGACTCCACTGGCTCCGTTGTCTGAAGACCACCAATCTTGACCTTGCGCTCCACCCTTCCAAAGCAAAATTCCTGGACCTGACGAATTAGTGACTACGAGGTCGTTGATTACTGGCGCCCAATTGATACTGCGCATGAATAGGCCAGCTTTGTCATTGATCGGCACGTTTGCTAGAGGTTTGCCGTTATTGTCCAACTCGAGTCCATTGATGATGGTAGAAGAGCCAATCAGATATGCTTTGAATCCGACAACAGGATTGTCCTCGATGAGTGCGTTCTCGACTATGACACCGCTGGTATTGATTTCGAACGCGGCCATTCCGAGCCCGGGCGTCTTGGCGTTCGGGCCGCCTGTTCCGCGCACTTCGAGGTCAACGAAGACCGCGTGCGCGGGTAAGTTGGAAAATTGACTGTGATTGTATTGCTCAATCATTACACCTCGGTACATGCTGTCCTCAATGACCGTCCTATGGAAAGTAGGACGGGTAATCCATCCTGAGGTGATGTGTCGAACGTAGATTCCGTTGTCATTCCTTTCGATATTGACATCGGTGATCAGCGGGCGCGAATCTTCGATCCACATAGCAGCCCCTACAGCGAGGGTCGCACCCGAGACATTGGTGATTTCAACATTCGATACCATTCCACCAGAATTTCCCCAGTAATTGATACCCCGACTGATGAGTCCATTGACGGTCAGTCCATCGACTATAGGCGCTGAATAGGCGCCAACTGAGAGTCCGATACCGTATCTCCAACTATTCGAAAAGCCGTGTACATCTTGACCTCCCCCCTCGATGACAAGGTCGTAGATACGTGGCGTGGCGCTATCGAAGAGATCCACCGCCACGCGGTCGGCATTCTCGACTCTGACATTGCTTAGAACAGGATTCGAGCCGTAAATCGTAATTCCATACTCAGCATCAATAATAGTCAAATTATCAATCGAGGAACCGAGACCTTGACTCGATTGATTGAACACGAACCCGTCGTGATTTCCAACAATCGACTCCAGCACGACGGGACTTGTCTGAGTTCCTTGAATCGTAATTCTCCCATCTACTGTGATGTCCTCGTCAGCACCGAGGCGAATCGTCGTCCCAGCCTGTACTACCAATACATCCTGAGCCCCGACTGTGTAGCCATCCTGCAGGATGACCGTTCCCGACCAAACCGTCGTCGTCTTGCCAGTCGCAGCATTGGCTGCAAGTGGAAGTGTGGTAGACAGCAGAAGCACTGTGATGATACTGAATGCGAGGCGGCGGTTGTTGTCGAGCCTCGCGCGCATGACTCTATCGGCTCGTCCCATTCGTTGTATTGTTTCCCCCCAGTTGGTAGGTTAGAGCATCGTCGTAAATGATTGGAAACACCATGTCATGCAGAATCGAACAACATCTGCGTAGGAGTCATAAACGGTCAGTCGAGCGGCTGGACACAGAGGTCATTACCGTGAGCACCGCCTTCGTTCTCATCAAGACAAAACCGATGATGGAATCGCAGGTCTACCAAGCGCTTCTGGCGCTCGACAATGTCGTCGAAACTCATGTCGTTTACGGTGAGTACGACCTTGCGGCGCGTATCGATTTCAGCGATGATAAGGAGATGTCAAAGATGCTCATTGGTGAATTTCGAAAGATTCCAGGAGTCGAGCAAACCGAGACTCTAATCGCGGTGGAGGTGTGAAAGATGTCAGTCGGATTCGTACTCATCAGCACCGATCCTGGTCGCGAAGTAGAAGTGCGTGACGCAGTCTCTAATGTGTCCTGTGTAAGCGGGCAGTGGATCGTTTTCGGAGTTCACGACCTATTTGTCAAGGTAGAAGCCGAAGACGAGGCTGAACTTACTCGCTGCATCGTCAAAGACATCAGGTCAATCGATGGAATCTCTGAGACTCGCACATTGATTGGCGCACAGATATGAAGATCGGCTGGTGCCGCTTCACTGAATTGCATCTTACTCTTTGTTCAGAGTGAACGCGTTAGTCGAAGCAGCAATTCGGCTGCGGCAGCGGGACATTCTGCCGACTTGAATCGACTGATGGCTTCCCGCCAATGAGAGAGTCGCATCGTCGGTTCGAGGACTCCTCTCCAGTACCACCGCTGGGCGACGATACGACGATGGGAGGCGATATCGGCGCGTAGTGGCGAGGTAGCGACTGTGCCGTGGGAACGGGTCAGCCACTCCGGAGGGTTAGGTGAGGTTGCTTCGAGCGCAGCGTGAATCGCTCGTATGCGCTCGATATCATCCTCTGATGATTCGATGAATTCACGCGCCGCATCGAGGGCTCCTTCCGCATTTGCCGAGATGCGTGCGCGCAGATCGATGAGAGCTAGTCGCGGATGTTCTTCACCCATCTGAGCGACGAGGGAGGAGCGGACATTGGCCGCGATTTCGACGCTACCAGACTCGATGGCGACCGCGTGGCGAAGGAGATCGAGGGCTAGACTTGCTGAGGCACGGGCAGACTCGGGAAGTCGGGTAATGTCGACGGTATCGATGGCTGCTTGGTTAAGCTTCGTTGGTTGTCCAGGTAGGCGGTCGTCATGACTTCGGACCAGAGATGCAATCTCTGCGCGGACGGCTTCTGAAGGAGAGAGGTCTGCAAGCGCTTCCTGTTCGAGGGAATCTGCTGCTGCAGTATCTCCACGCAACCTCGCGAGTCGAGCCTCACGCATGCGCTTCTGAGGGCTATCTTCAGTCAATTCGATGTGCTGCGAGGCGATTACTGACTCACCTCGCTCAAAGGCGAGATCTATTGCAGCGATTCTCAGAGAATTTTCTCCGCTCGCCTCTACCGCGTCCTCAATCAGTACTGCCGCCGCTGCACTATCCTCTCTTGATATCGTAGCGACGCTCTCCGCGAGCCACTCAGAATCAAGTTCCTCACCGGAATTGAGTCGATGATGAGCTTCCATTCTTCGGGCTCGAGTGCCATCTCGCTGGGACCAGAATTCAGCGCCGCGCGAGTGAATATCCTGAGCCACATCGGTCGCGATTGTGGCTCGTCTGACGTTTCGAATCAGATGATGAGGTTCGACCAGTTGGTCCATCCAGCGAAGAACCGCCGACTCATCGAGTTCGACGGTGCCGTCTCCCTGAGATAATTCCGCTATGGAGAGAGGCACCGGTGCGAGGCTGAGTTCGTCCAAGGATGCAAGTCCAGCCTCGCTTAATCGGCGAAGCACAGTACTCTGAACAAATTCCTGAACTTCCTGTCCTTCACCGGGAACATCCTCCTCTGGCGACCACAGATGAAGTGCCAAAGGGTGGCCGCCGAGAGCTTCGACGACCTGCTCGGCAATCTCTGCATCTACTCCATCAGCGAGCAGTTCAACCGCCGCATCGCTCTCCAGTCCATCGATTCTGACTTCCTCAAATCCACCTAGGGTCCCAAATGGGCTAGGAGCCCTAACAGAAACTAACACACCTGTCGAATACTCAGTACAAGCGGCGAGCAGGGAAGTCACTCCCTCGAGATGACGCTCGTGCAATTCCTGTACCTCGTCGAGAATGATAACGGTCTTTTGGCCGGTGGCCGCGCTAGCGATTGCGGAAGGATCGCGCGGCCCTCCACCATCGAGCCACTGCGAACCTATGGTAGCAGCGTCAGAATCTGAATCACAAGTTGCCCAGCGCACGCGGAAGCCTCTCTCAAGCAGCGCTCCGGCTACTGCGCGGGCAAGGCTGGTTTTGCCGATGCCGGGCAAGCCGCTCAACTGCAAATTACTGCCAGCAAGTAACTGCCCGACCAATGAATCAACAACGGCATCGCGCCCATGAAGATGAATCGGATCTGGCATCGGCCCAAGTGCGCGACCAGTGGCTTCTGGCGGACTACCCTCAGCCGCCAACGCCTCCGCTCGCTCACGACCCTCGGGAGTAAGATGGATGACGCTTCGTCGCCGTGAACCACCACCGATTACATGAGCCGAACGAGTCCAAACCAATCCAGACGTTTCCAATTCTTTCAACGGAGTATGAATCGCCGAGCGAACCACTCCCAAATGCTCGGCTAAACCGGGTAAAGACAGCGTTCGAGGCACATCCCAAGCGGTCTCTACCTCGGTACCAAAATCAGCCAAACGCAACAATAAGCGTCGCTGCGTCTCGCTCAGCATATACCTTGAGCGAGGCCATCAGTTCATGGGCGTTGACCTCCACCGAGTCTCCCCCATGGCAGTCGATTCAGCCTCGCTCGACCTCCCCCGCAAGCCCGGAGTCTACCTTTTCAAACGGGCCGACGGGCGAGTGCAATACGTTGGCAAAGCAACGAATCTGCGCGCCCGAGTGAGATCCTATTTTGCAGCCAAGCAAGATCGAGATAAGGTCCCGAAATTGGTCGCAGAATCGGATGACGTCGAATATATTGTCACCCAAACTCCTTCCGAAGCGTTGATCCTTGAGCGACAGTTGATTCGTAAGCACAAACCTCGATACAACTCGATGTTGATGGATGACAAATCGTATCCATTCATCGCGCTCACTTCTCACGAACATCCTCGGGTTATGTACACCCGAAACCCCCCCACTGACGCACAACGCTGGGGACCCTTCCCCGATGCGGGGGCTGCGAAACGGGTTATTCGATTGCTGAGGTCTCAATTCGGCATCCGTGACTGTCCTGAATTGCTGCCGAAGGGATGCCTGGCGATGCACATTGGGCTGTGTCATGGTCCGTGCATCGACCCGGAGGGTTATGATGAGCAGATTAGGGCCGCCCGCGGTGTCCTCAATGGCGATGCGGGCGTGCTAATCGAGGCCTTGCAAGTTGAGATGGATGCGGCCTCTGCAGAACTTGATTACGAGACCGCCGCTTACAAGCGTGATTTGATCGCGGTGGTCAATTCGACCGTGTCGCAGCAAGTTATCCACTCACGATTCTATCAGGACTGTGACGCGGTCGGCTTCGCAGCCGTCGGAGACGTGGCGGTAGTGTTGATTCTCCACACGCAGGAAGGCGTCATCCAAGGACAGGTCAGTTATCCGGTGATTCACCGGGGAGATGTGGTCGCTTCGGTGTCTCTAGTGCTTTCAGAGCATTACTCAAACCGTCGGCCTCCGAAGACTCTGCTCGTGCCTGCGCCACTGACTGACTCGCTGGGGGATTGGTTGGACGAGCGGCGAGGAACGAAAGTGACTGTTCGCAATCCGCAGCGCGGCGAATTGGCCAAGCTACGGAGGATGGCTGATGCGAACGCCGAGATTCAAGCCTCTCGTCAATCGACTCGGCGTTCGGGCAGCCTTGAACAGGCTGCTGCTGACGAAGCCGTGCGAGTGCACGGCTTCGACTCACTCGATCACATCGTCTGCTTCGATATGGCTCAAATCCAAGGCAAGGAGAGGGTAGGGGCTGCAGTGGTTTTCCGCAATGGACGACCGAGTAAGAAGGAGTACCGAACCTATCGAGTGAAGACCGACGTTCAGGATGATTTGGCGATGATGCAAGAAGTCGTTGAACGATGGTTGAAGCGTCAACAAGAATGGCCTGACCTATTACTACTCGATGGCGGTGAGACACACCTCAAGCACGTGATGGATATGCTCGCAGTGCACGGTTTATCGGATAGATTTCCGGTCGCTGCACTAGCCAAGAAGGAGGAAACTCTGTGGCGACCGCAGGTCGATTCAGTAGTACTAGACCGGCGATCGAGAGTACTTGTCCACGCACGTGATGAGGCTCATAGATTCGTCAATACCTACCACCGGAAGCGCCGCTCAAAGGGCGGTTTGAAGAGTCCGTTAGAAGAGGTGGATGGATTGGGCGCGAAGAAGATTCAGGGGTTGTTGCGCCACTTTGGAGGAATGAAGGGAGTCGAGCATGCGACCGAGGCTGAATTGTCAGCCGCTACAGGAATTGGGCGTGCTCTAGCCCGACGTATACATTCTCACCTGCACGGCTGACTTAGCAATGTCAGACTAGGTCGCTTTGGTCGGACCACCAGCCCTCTTCCTTACCATCCTCAGGCTGGGGCGGCTGCTCGATGACAATTTTCTCCTCTAATTCGCCCATCTGCGCGGCGAATTCCATCTCGAGCATCTGCTCTTCTACGACGTCCTGAGCATCCTTCTGCGCGCTCTTGCGTTCGTCGCGGCGACGCTTCCATCTACTAACTGCAAGTCCCAAGAAAACTACGATGGTGAAAATGTACGGAGCCACCTCGCCGAGAATCAAAACGTAACTCACCTCGGCGCTCCATTGAATCGTATCGTGTTCACGATAGCATTGATTCCAAGAATCGGCTGTGGGACAGACCGGAGTTCGATAGACTATGATTTGGAAGTCTCCATGTTCCTGAATCTCCCCCAGACCCTTCTCGCTCTCGAAGGAGGTCAATCGCACGGTATCAGGCATGGTAATCTGCAAGCGTGCAGAACTGCGAATCGTCCCCCACAACGTATTCTCCATGATTGGGGGGATGATCGAATGGAAGACCGCCCCTTCTATGCCGACACCGAAGTCTGAGAAGATGAAACCGAGGTCGCTCAGCGCTGCCACAAATGGGTTCGCTTCGATGGCCGCGGGAGCCACGCTGACCCTGACCTCATTTCCTACCAGTGCGATGGTCAGCGAGGCAGAGTCTATACTGACACCGACCTTGACTGGCTCGGTGTCGCTCGGTTCCATATCCAGAGGCATGTCCATTGGCTCGATGTCAATTACGAATGGAACGCTGATGATCTCAAGGTCAGAGCCGTAGGTACGTTCGCCAATGATGATGTCTTGAG
>DAFD01000094.1:0-8943 GCA_002497895.1 Euryarchaeota archaeon UBA175 | reverse complement strand
AGATTAAGCAGGCCATCGTTTGAGATCTCTAAATCGTAATCCCCGCTGCTAAACGGAATAGTCGCTGTCTGTTCAGAGCCAGCGAGTAAACCTCCTGGTCGACGATCCCCGACTGCTACCATCCGACGGATTAGGTCGGCGGGAATCGGTGAGACCTCCATATTATCCTCCTCTAATTTGAGGCCGAGTCGATACACTTCGAGGATTACCTCGGCTGAGAATTCAAACTCTACTGCCGCTCGAGTCTCGCGGAAAGTCAACTTCTCAATATGAACAGCCACATCAAGAGATACACAGGTCTTCTGATTTGACCCACAAATCAAATCCTCACTCGAATCGGTACATTCGCTCGGATCACCAGGACCACCTCGCCCACTCTCCAGACAGATAGCGTGTTGCCAGTCGAATGGGCGCGCCCCTTCAATCCCTACTGACTCCGAAGAACCCCCCTCGTGCGGGGCGCTGAAAACAAGTGTATCAGGGTCGCCGTGTGTCGAATCCAGCCATTCCGGCAAGTGCACGGTCATGGTGATATCAGCACTTGGGAAATCTGCCGGCAGGAGATCTTGCAAATAACTCACATCGACCTCCAATTCCATTTCCAGCACGCTCATCATCGCGGCTAAGTCCTCATCGTTGAGAATTGAGAGATCAATCGTTGCGATATCTCCCTCAGCCTGCTGAATCAAACGACTAACAATGTTTGAAACCTGCATCTCTGAAGGCATTGAAGTCGTCTGTAAAACAATAGGATATTCACTCGTCATCCCAGAACCCCCTCCTGCATCCAAACAATATCGGTAAGCGAGTTTCTCACGGCAAGTCTCCGATGGGCGATGCTGGAACATCAGGCCACCATCATCATCAGCGGGAGCAAACGAAGGAGGTTGAAACATCAGATCTACACCCAAAGCCTGGGCAAAAGTGTCTGAGAGAGAGTCGATGGGGAGTGTCCTGAGAAGGGCACCTACATCGGTATTCAACTCAGAATCGAACATACGAATCCCGTCTGCGGTTACAACGCCCAAATCAATCGTCGAAGTCTCGAGATCAAGTCCCCATTCGGCGATGGTCTCAGCATCCAGATAATGGATATCGATGTCAAGGTCGATGCGGCTATTCATCCGATCCCGCGCATCGACCACCAGATCTAAACTCAATTCAGGAGCTGGGTATGTAGGTGGTCCGCGACCGTCATCGAGAGTGGTAACCAAGTCTAGAGAAGCCGGTAGTGAAAGGGGCGAACCTGCGAGGTTGTCAACGGCAATTCGTGAGCCCCAAGAATTCAATCCAACACGAAATCTCTCTCCTGGCTGAGTGACTTCGGAAACGCTGGCATAATCTGGAGGAATCATCGTGTATTCGAGGTATTGCCCGGCTGTTGCGATTATAGTGAAATTAGATTGAACCTCTCCTCCCATAACCATCAGACCTTCCATCATTCGGTCCACATCACCAGTTTGTGGATCCATCCCAAGGTTGGCAGGATTGATGGTCAGACTCAATGACGAGCGCATGCAAATCGGAGGGAAAAATGGGTCATTTGAACGACTACTTTCCTCGTCGATTGAATCAATCCCTGGGTCGTAAGTACATTGTGCGCGCTCGCGTCCGAAAAAGGAAATTTCAGTGGTCGGTTGTACAGGCCCGATGATCGCGTCAGGGAAGTTTTCCTCGACGATTTGTTGAACTATCTCCTCGACTTTCTCCACCATTCTATCCTCAACGGACGAACCATCGCGAATCAGGTCGCGATAATTGCGGATGAAATCAGCAGGGATGCCATCTGACGGATTGCTGTCACCTTCGAGATTGAGGTCGAGTAAATCGAGGTCTTCTCTTGGAAGCTCATGGATAGCTAATTCTACAGTCATCTCGATGGTCGTAGCGCCTTCCATTTCCATCTCGACGCTGCCCTCTACCCAAGTGTCCGAAGTCGTCGTATCGAGGGCCGAATCATAATCATCACAGATGCCATCGGTAGTCTGCCATGTGGAGCAGATATCGTTGACGACTTCCGGGTCGCCAGGAGGCGGCGCGGCGGCTACGCTCTGACACAGAAGGAGCAGAACGAGGGCGACTGCCGCGCGGCGCATGCCGCGCGGATGGGAAGCCACCAGCAATAAGTCTGAATCCGGCACGCATCGTCACGAGGCCGATGCACGGGCAGGGTCCTCATCGCCGACTGCAAGATGCGGTCTCCATTCTACTTGAGCAGCACCGGGCTCCCGTTCATCTCCTCGACAAGTTACCGAAGCGCTGGGAGAGGTTCGCAGACGTCGCCCTTCTTCCTCAATCTGCCTTCACACAAGATGAATGGAGTGATGTGTCCGGAGAGGCGCTTTGGAGAGCTGTGGCTGAGGCTTTGGAAGTCGAGCGAGTCGGGCGTATAGGCGAGATCGTCGGTGAGCAGCGTGAATCGTCAGTTGAACTGCTTCTTGGTGAGGAAGATTGGGTTGTGCGCCGTGAAAGCGGTGTGAATTACGGCTACCACTTCACCGAGTGCATGTTCTCGGCTGGAAATGTGAATGAGCGCCGGCGGATGGGGGAAGTCGGACTCGCCGGCGAGACTGTGATCGATCTCTTCTGTGGTATCGGCTACTACACCCTACCAATGCTAGTTCATTCCGAGGTTGCACAGATCCATTGCTGTGAATGGAATTCGAGAGCTGTTGAGGCCCTCAAATGGAGTCTCCAGAATAATGGAGTGAGCGATCGATGTACCGTTCATGAAGGTGATAATCGTGTCACTGCGATCGCATTGAAGGGTATTGCAGACCGAGTTATTCTCGGTCTGCTACCGACGGCCGAAAACGGCTATGAATTGGCAGTCAACTGCCTAAAAGAAGCAGGAGGGGAACTACATATTCACGGTGTTGCACCTGCCAAAAATCACCAATCTTGGGTTGATGAAACCATTCGTCAAATCGAAGAATTAGCGCAAGGGCAGATGGTTGGAGAAGTTCAACGGACACGCGTCAAATCCTATGCCCCACACTGGGACCATCTGGTTCTTGACCTCGAACTCCGACCAGAGAAGACGGAGGGCTAAGGATGCGAGTGCTGGCGTTCGAGGATTCCTACGATATTACAGCCATTTTGACCGAGGGTGGTGTCGATCTCTCTAGTGTTGAGCTGCGACAGCACTGGAACACAATGGAGTGCTTCGAGCGAATCCGCGAATTCGCACCGGATGTTCTCCTGCTCGACCACTACATCCCCCCCACCAAGGGGTTAGATGTGCTTCGCGGATTGCTTGAATTGGTTGCGGCCGGTCAGATTGACCGGCCGAGATTGATATTGGGGATCAGTAGCTCCGACGAAGCAAATGATGCAATGGAGTATGCCGGAGCCGATGCATCGATTGTGAAATTCAAATTAGGCGAACACAAGGTGTGGCAGTGATGAGAGTGATTCCCCAGTGGTTACACGATGCCGCGAGTGAATACAATGCACATTCGCGTGAGAATCGCGACGCTTACGCCGCGGTTCTGCTAATGCCTATCCAAAATCTTGTAACAATTCTCGACTGGACTTTCCAATCTCTACCTGACGAAATACTCGTTGGGATGGACGTCGACCATGAGCTAGCCAACCCCCGAGAGGTGGAGGAGGCTTTCGCGGGGGCTGACCAAAATTCCGGTCTTTTTGCTGGCCAAGGATATCTCCTCGGCGAGCCTCACCTCGTGAATCGTGGAAATTCTTTCGAGGTTCATCATGTGCCTGAGGAATGGATGGACGGACTATTCTCGGTCGACCGCGGCTCTCGCGGCGGCCGCTTCACACATTGGCTCCACACCCACCCCAACGCTCCGGCAATTCCCAGTGGAGCCGACGCCGATGCCGCTCAGTGGACCGAAGGCACCGACATGATTCTCGGTGTCCGCTTTACCCCCGAGGGATACTTGCCCTGGTTCGACGATGTCGATGGAGTACGCCGACCGCTGACCGATCTTGACGATTCAACAGCGCTCGGCCGAGCCCGAACAGGTCACCTCATCCATGGTCTCGACCTGATCTGCTTTCATCGAACGGGCCTCGGAGTGAATCTCGTCATCACCGATGCCCGCGGCAATGCAATCGACTGAAAAATTCAGTATTGATTACTCTGCGAATTCACTCGTCACGAAACAGATGCTCGCGATAATATACGAGTTCCTCGATACTTCCACGGATATCATCGAGGGCTCGGTGTCCAGAGTTTTTACGCCACTTTGGAACATTTGGATACCATGCGCGCGCAAGGATCTTGACACTCGTCACATCAACAGAGCGGTAGTGGAAGAAGTCGTGTAATTCAGGCATGTAACGGCGTAGGAAGCGCCTGTCTTGACCAATCGTGTTCCCGCACAGTGGCGAAGCTCCGGCAATACAATGCTCCTCTAGAAATGTCAAGGTAGCCCGCTCTGCCTCGCTCATCGAAACCCCATCTGATTCGATGCGCGCGATCAAGCCATTTTCGGTGTGATGCTCGACATTCCAATCATCCATTTTTGCCAATTCCGCCTCACCAACATCAATCGCAAAGCTCGGACCTTCGGCGACTATTGAGAGGTCTGATTCGGTGACGATTGTCGCAATCTCAATGATCGTATTCTCCTCTGGATAGAGGCCAGTCATTTCCAAATCAATCCAGACTAGTCTATCCTTGACCATACTCTCTCACCCCCCCGCTCCTGCCACTCGGCCATAGCGATTACCCGAGCCACCCCCTGAGCAGAGCCCTGATTGAAGGTGAGAATCAAGTGCGGAGTCCGACCCGCTGCGAGGGATGGGGAAGCAGATTGGCTACACGCAACTGCTTCGGCAGAACAAAGAGTTCCGTCGCCTTTTCATCGCCAACGAGATTTCTTTCATTGGAGATTGGTTCACCGTTATCGCCCTCTTCATACTGGCTGGTGACGCGAGCGATGATTCGCCTTTGGCGATCGCTGGCGTGCTCGCATCGCGCAGCTTCTCATTGGCGCTTTTCACCCCTTTTACTGGAATGCTCGCAGACAGATTCTCTCGCCGCGGATTGATGGTGCTCGCCAACGTCCTCTCATTTGGAATCCTCATTGTCGTTCTGCTGACTGGTGTTCACAAAACAGGATTGGTATCGGTCTATGCGCTCGCAGTTGTCATCGTTGCAGCGCGAGCCGTTCACGACCCGGCTGAGTATGCCTATCTACCGAATATTTGCGATGAGAATGAGTTGTTGACTGCGAATGCACTCGCTTCTGGAGGTTGGTCGGTAGCGCTCGGGGTTGGCGCTGCAATAGGCGGTCTGACGATAGCGGCTTACGGAATCACGACGGCTCTATGGATTGACACGACGACCTTTCTCGTTGCGGCGCTGATGCTCTCAATGCTACCACACGGTGGGCCCGATGCGTCCGAGCGAGGGGCTACCACGCCTCGAGTGGTATTCCATGAAATGGTTGGGGGATGGAAGTACATCCTAAGATCGCCACCATTACGTCGCGTGGTCTTCGCAAAGGGGCTTTGGGCATCGGGTGGAGGAGCACAGATTCTGATACTGATACTCATTAGCGCAGAAGCAGGATTCGGAGAAATTGCTGCTGGCGCAATTGGTGTTCTTTTCATGGTCCGAGGATTTGGTTCAGGTTTCGGACCAATTGCAGGTCGTCCTCTGATGGCAAACATGAGACTGCGACCCTATCTCCTCGGCTTGGCTGTTGGAACTTGCGGCGCCTTCTACGTTGGAGTATCACTGGCCGAATATGGCGGATTCATGCTCGTTCTAATCTTCCTAGCCCACGCTGCTAGCGGCCTCAACTGGGTCCTCTCGACGACCCTTCTCCAAGAACGCTCAGCGGATGAGTGGCGAGGTCGCGTCGCCGGTACCGACCACTTTGTAATCACCCTGATGATGGGAATATCAGCGGTCGCTGGCGGTTATATTCTAACAGAGAATATCCTCGATCTGCGAGAGTTAATCGCAGTGACTGGTCTTGTTCAAATCACTCTCTGTATACTCTGGATTGCTCTCGTCTCAGGGCCTGAAAAGCGAATGCTGCAGGCTTAACCAATAATTTCAGGAAGGAACTTCAGAACAGCGAGAGGTAACACAGCGAACATCACGTTGCGGAACATCGCATCACGTGTTTTCCGCATGTGACCGTCCAATACAGCCTGCATTCGACTCTCGATTGCATCTGCAATTCCGACGGCCGGCATCTTAGCAACGCCGAGCCCAGCATCAATCGCATCGGCACCGCGGTCAAGCAAACCGAAGACCAATCGTAAAACCAGATTCGGTTCATTGGCCTCGGTCATCTCACCATCCACTTCGTGAGCAACATCGATTACCCGATTCCACGGACGAGGGATCCGCATATCCTCGAAACCTCGCAGAAATTCACGCCCACGTAAAGCGCGCTCAATCCCGCGCTTCAACCGCTCCAAATTCAACCTAGAAAGTCGCTTCAAACTACGCCGAGTTCGCATCACACGCGAAAAATCCCACAAGGTCCAAACAACAATCGAAAGAATCAGCAATTTTGCACCAAAATCGGGAACATCATCCCACGACTGCCAGCCGATTTCTCCGATTCCAACACGGGTGATTCCCGCGGCGATACTCGGCAGCAAAAAAGCCATCACTTCCTGCCGTAGTAATCCTCCAAAACCTTCGATTGGAAGCCGCCCCAAGTTCTCGCGAAACCAATTCAGATGAAGTCTCCTCTCACCTGGTGGGGCATAGATCTCTATGAGGTCCAGCAGAGGGCGACGAAGTAACCAGATTCGAAGCACTAGAGGTATGGCCAAAGCGATGATGTAAGCTTCCCATGGCGAACTTGGGGGCCATGAAGGCATCGCGTAGGCCTCAACCATACTCTACCCTCGAGGCATCGGCCCCCATCAACTTCACTCCACCGAATACGGCTACCTAACAGTGGTTGTGAGAGCCGACCTCGCCATCAGAATGACTAGGATTGTCGAGACGATTAGAGTCGCAGCAAGCACGGTCGAGGTTCGAAGCATCATCAAGCAGAAGCCAGTTATTCCACAAGCATAACTCACCAATTCACAGCGAGAGGCGAGCATCAGAATTGAAGCTGGGACTAGCACCGGATTGGAATATTCTCGAATCATCCGACTCAGAAGGATGTACAATCCTTGGAAAGGAATGGCGATGCAGAATAGCGCCATCGCCAGAAGAAGCAGGCTTTCTGGGTCGTCATCTAAATTGAGTTCGCTGCCCTTCCAAAAGAGATTACTCAACCCCACACTCAGCAGACCCGTGTGGATGAGAGCAGAGGTAGTGGAGACTGCCGAGGATTCCACCGTGTCCGGGACCATCGTCGGCATCCGATTCGTGTTGCTCTTGAGAATTGCGCCGCGACTAGTGGCCTCAAGCAGCGTTCTGAGGTATGCGCTTACCCACCCAGCGCTTCCATATCGGTGGTATCAGGCAGGGCCACCAACATGCGTAGTAACCGGCAGGAAGTTCTGGGGCACCCGGGTGGGGGCGTAGCTGCCAGAACGCTACGCTGGCGCGCATGTGGTGATCTGAGTGACGGGTCAGTTCGATTAGTGACCATCGCGACCAGCGAGCCTCCGTGTTCCATGACTGCATCTCAGTCTGACGCTCATCCTCTCCCCTCCTGAGACCCCAGTGACGAATGTAATTCACATACTCGAGAGTGAGTATTGCGATGGTTGACAGAATTAGCCAACCTACCGCCATAGTTTGGCCTTGAGGCAGCATGAGAATAACTCCGAATGCGGCAATCTGTAAGAGAAGTCCCCGGTATGAAGGGTTACTCAATCCAGTTCGCCCCTTGCCGTTGTGAACCCTAACTGAAGATAGGTACTGGCCTGGAATGGTCCTGAGCCAGAACGACCACAATCCCTCTTCCTCGTGAGCGCTTGCTGGGTCGCGATCCGTAGCGACCCATTTGTGGTGATTGTGATTATGCTCGGTGGTGAAGTGAGTGTAGTGGATGCTGAACAGCAGAAGTCTTGCTAGTCGCCAGCCCGGACTCTTTGGCTTCTTATGCCCGAGTTCATGTGCAGTGACTATTGCAGAAGTTGCTGCAGACAATCCAGTTGATAGGGCAGCAGCGACTAACCAGAGTGAAATCGATTCTTCTAGGTAGGCGAACCTGAAGAAAGAGGCTAGTACCACAAAGTGGACGATGCCGTGTACCCAGAGAAGAGTCTCGAAGGGGAGACCAGACTCCCTTGGGGGCCGGGCCTGCTTCGACTCACCCATGACGATGTCTAGGATTGGTCCAATACCCCAAACAAATACCACTCCCATCGCCGTGTATGCTCCGCCGAGCAGATTGCCTGTGATGACAATCATCGGATTCACAAGTCCAAGAAGGTGGACGGGCCAAGGTTCCGGGGAGAGTTCTGACTCACTCATACAAATGTGCGTGTTTGGCTCTTGTCTTAGCAATTTTCGGCGAGACTACCATTTGGCAGTAGGGATTTTGAGGATTGTTAGCGAAGTAGTTGTGGTGGTAATCCTCAGCCTCGAAAAAGCTGTTCAACGGACTCACTTCAGTGACAATGTCATCGACAAAGTTCTGCTGCAAATACCCGATCACATGCTCAATGTCTTGTTTCTGCTCTGGACTTGAGTAGAATACACAACTGCGGTAATGTGGCCCTATGTCGTTGCCTTGTCGATTCAATTGGGTCGGGTCGTGCACGGTGAAGAATACCTCGAGAAGGATGCGGCGTGGGATGACCTCGGGGTCGAATGCTACCTTGACAACCTCAGCATGGCCTGTGCGCTTTCCACAAACTTGCTCGTAGGTTGGGTTTTCCACATGACCACCGGAATATCCAGGGATTACTTCGCTTACTCCGCGAAGGCCCAGAATGGCTCCTTCGACACACCAAAAGCAACCCCCACCAAGGACAATTTCCTCGACCATTGTCGGGGGGAGGGAACTAACCTCTTTCAGGTCTTCTAAATCAAACCAA
>DAFD01000057.1:13765-13906 GCA_002497895.1 Euryarchaeota archaeon UBA175 | reverse complement strand
ATTGACGGGCGCGACGCGCGGTCTGTGCACGAGGCTCAGCTACACTGGGCTCGTGCAGGATTTCTTCTGGGAGCGGTTGGAATAGGACTTGGAGGATTGTGGGCTTACACGGTACTCGATTGGGGTGGTTACTGGGCTTGG
>DAFD01000057.1:1626-13730 GCA_002497895.1 Euryarchaeota archaeon UBA175 | reverse complement strand
AATTATACATAAATCCATTTGAAAGAAATGAAATAACACCAGATATTGGAACTGGGCTTAACCCTCTATTACTATCGCCATATATGATCATTCATCCGCCAATTGTGTTTTTATCATATGGTATGATTGTACTACTTTATTCTTCGGGAATGGCTTATCTAATAACCAAAAATAAGAATTGGAATGACACAATCAAAAGATGGGGGCGAGCTTCGTGGATTGGAATGAGTTTAGCCTTAGTTCTTGGAGGATATTGGGCGTACCTAACTCTTGGCTGGGGTGGTTACTGGGCTTGGGACCCAGTCGAGACAGGCTCGATTCTGCCTTGGTTCGCGCTCCTAATGATTGTACACGCTCGCGCGCGAACCGATTCTCAGCGCGATTCGGCCATCGTCGCTTCACCTGCGCTCGGAATGATTGCTGGCGCGCTGGCTATCCATGCGACGTTAGTTACGCGCGCCAATGGAGTCTGGGCCTCCGTGCACTCTTTCGTTGGAAATGAGGAGGCCCGACAATACGATGATCCCTACTTGCGTATCATACAATTATTCGATGATGGAGCCGCAGGAATAGAGGTCGCAGTTTACTCGCTTCTGATGATTTCACTGTGTATCGCCGCGGTTATCTGGCTTGCTCGTCAGCAGCGCCAATCCCTCGTTAATCGTGGCGCTGCAAGCCTCCTCAATAGCAATCGCGGCCAAGCTGTCGTTCTCCTTCTCTCAACTGCCGCCATCGGTATCTGGATTGGCTCGACCGCAGTGACTCTCGTCGGCATCGCCTTGATGTTCCTCCTCATCAGCGGTGAAGCCGAGAAGCCGCCAACAACATACGTCTTCGGCGGCGTTTTCCTGATGCTATTCGCTAGTTGGTCATGGACGGCAACACTAGCCCAAGCGGTCGTTGGAATGCTCCTATTCCTTGCTCCATGGCTTCTCTCAACTTCTGAAGAAGAAGCCCCACTGTCCCTTGTATTCAGTGATACGAGAGTGAGGATGAAACTCGCTCGCTCGATTCCATGGTTCGCAGCCGCAGCCTTCCTCACTCTGACCTGGCTTCTCCTGACTGCAGAAATCGATGGCACCAGTCTTGCAGCCCACGAATTCTACGGTGCGCCAATCCTCGCCATCGTAATCCTCGCTCTCACCGTCTATGCCTGGGGTAAGACAGTCGACGCTCGGAGAGGCAACGCTCTGATGCTCACAACACTCGCTGTATCGCTGGGTCTGGCATGGTCAGCAGACCACTTCAGCCTACCAGGAGACCCAACGCTGATGCTCACCGATACAATCTCGCGCGGTGCCCTCGCGATGTTCTTGCTGACTTGGCTGGTAATCGCTATCCCGCCAACGGCGAAACTCACCTATGACACAGTACGCAAAGTCGTTCCTCACCTAAGCAAAGACGGACTAACTGCGCCCTCAAACGCTGCCCGTCTTCGTCTCTTCGGCTCGCACCTTGCCCACCTCGGAATCATCTTACTATTGCTCGGCCATGTGCTGACAACCACATTGGTCGACCGCGCAGATCCGAGTCATTTGATCACCCTTGAGAAAGACAGCGCGGTCGAGTTCAATGGCTACGAATTCACCTTCCGCGAAACAGTCCTGTTAGCGGAGGACGACCCCGATTACGAATACAACATTGGTAATGGCTTCGCGGGCTTCGTTATCGAGGTCACGCGTGATGGTGAGAAGGTGGACGAAGTCACCCCCGGAATTCTTCGATTTGGCTGGCAAACGACGCGCTCGGAGGTTGACAGAATGGTCCGCCCGAGCGGGGATTTAATCTTCATTTTGGATCAGCAGCAAGCCCAAATCAGCCTTACTTCGATGATGCAAGGAGAGACAGACGAGGTCTCCGAAATCCGCGTCACAGTCCACGATTTGCAAGGTTCCCACCTCGTCTGGACCGGCTGGGGCCTCATCATGCTGGGAGGCGTATTCGCTCTTATTTCGAGTGATAGGTATCGCTCGGACGAAGAAGAATAATCTGATTCGAAAGTGTGGTCAGCTCCACCACTCTTCATCCTCTTCTGTGGTCTTTGCTAGTGCATTTTTTAGAATCTCTAGAATTCTTCCGTATACGACTTCTTCACCCAGAGTCTCTTCCAAAACCAAATCCTCACCGTTCAACTCACGCACAATAACATCGTCATTATTGAATTCGAAATCAAGTCGACGACCATCCTGCTTAGAATCCTCAAGGAATAGTGTCCCACTGTCCTCGAAAATGTCTCCAATCTTGCGGAATAATTCACCGACAGACTTCACTTTGATTTCTTTCTCGACGCCATCGGCGATGATATGGAAATTCCCTAATTCCCCGCTGAGTTCCTCCGTCTCAGCGTCGAGCTCCTCGGCAATCTCCATCGCCTCTTGGAAACTATCTCCGAATTTCTCGTAATTTTGTTTGAGATACCGATTCCGTGCTTCCTTCTGGAGTTGCAGAAGCTCAGGAGAGGGGTGCTTCCAAAATGAATCTGCACTAGGCGGGTTGATGGAGAGTTTGAATCGCTTACCTCGGTGCTCTGGAAGTGTTCTTTCGAAGCGTAACACCGTAATCCAAAGCATCAGTGGTATCGGTAAGCAGAAAATGGATAGACAGATTTGCTCAAACCAATTTCCACTATATCCGTAGGCCTCCAGAAGATTGTGGGTAATCAGCACTGCATCTGAGGGGTTGTCTGGATTGTAGTATGCAGTCGTCGCCGAGCCCTCAGGATAATCCTCCAACCATATCTGAACCTCATCCCAAGACGAGAGATTCACTGGGTTGAATGTATACCGCTCACTCTCGTATGTCACCTCATCAATTTGCCAAGTGAACCTGATGTTTGGGAAATGCCCCTCATAATGGCAACCTCCTTCAAAATTCTCTTCACACCAAGTATGAGCCCATCCAGTATCGACGATTGTGGCATCGACCGGCTTCCAATCGCTCGTGTCCATCGGTGATAAAATTACGAAACTGTATACGAAACCGCCGACAAAAACGACAATTGCGAGTCGTAAGAGGTGCCTTGGGACATTCGTAAATGCGAACTTCGAAGCCAACATTGTGGCTTCGGCTCTCATATCAGATCTCTCTTTCTTCGCTTCCATTTCTTCTTTGTTCAGATTGCCAGTAATGCGCCGTTTCAGCATCGCCCATGGCCGGGCTTCCTTGGGGACATCACGGAACATCCAGGTCAAAATCAAGCCGACGATAAAAAGTGGCACCAGCACTTCTGCTACATCAAAGAGAATGTCATAGACGTCCATTCTTTTTCCTCCCTTCAGAAAACCGTCCCATTGCCGATTTCCATTTCAGGGGTGCCCCTTATCATGGATAAGTCGAATGGCGACGAGCATTGGTTCAGTACCTCAATTTAGAGATACACTCACCCTTTGGGTGAACCGAGCGTATCAAAAAGGGGAGATAGGTCGGCGGGTCGCTCATAGGGGGCTTACCATGGACAACGGAGCCATCGTTCACATCGATTACGACCTGTACAACGCCGATAGCGGCGATATCATCGAGACGACTCGCGAGGAAGTTGCCAAGGAGCACGAGGTGTTCCAAGAAGGTCGCACTTACGAGCCAATGATCACCGTCATCGGCGACGGTCGTCTCATCGGCGGATTCGAAGCTCACCTCTCTGAGGCTGATGCTGAAACCGAGTACACCTTCGACATCGAACCTACTGAGGCTTACGGCGAGCGCGATGCTTCCCTTGTCGAGACAATTTCACAGAATGTCTTGATGCGCAGCGTCCGCGACCCTAACATGCTGGCTATCGGTGCTCCCGTCGAGATTGGCGGACGCAACGGCGTCCTGCAGATGCTTCGCGCCGGCCGCGCTCGAATCGACTACAATCATCCTCTCGCGGGTACAACCTTGCGCTACACCTACACGATCATCAAGGTGGTCGAAGACCGCGCTGAGCGCGTCGCAACTCTTCTGCAGATGAACACCGGACGTTCAGACTTCGAAGTCGAGTTCGAGGGTGAAGATGTGACCATCACTCTCCCTGACTCGATTGCATACGACCAGAATTGGGCATACGCCAAGTTCTCTCTCGTGCGCGCGCTACGAGAGCACCTCGAAGTTGGCACCGTCATTTTCCGCGAAGTGCACGAACCTAGGGCAGTAGCCGACGAAGAAGAATGATTCTTCCTTCGTACAACGCGCTAGGCGCGTGATGATCGATTGTGCCTCTCGGTACTCACAGGGCACGTCAACGCCTTACGGCTCAGTTACCCTCTTGTCGTCATTGAGGCACTCTCTCCGAAACCTTGAGTGGTCAAGAATGTGCCAGTTTGCTAGAATTCCCTCAAAATCGGACTAAGTGGACAAGATGCACGTATTGCCGTGCAACCTAGAAGCCTTATTTTCGGCTTTAGAGGACGACATCGAAGCGTTCGGTTGAAGTCTAAGTGGTGGCCCAACTAGACCATGCGCACGCAGTCGGCAGCGGTCGGGTTGCTGCTAATGCTCGTTGTGTCAACAGTCAGCGCAGGATGTCTAGGACTCGTGATACAACGTGAAATCATGGAAACTATGCGCGAAGAACCAGAAGTAATCAACAAGGAAGAATCCTACTTTTGGGATATCACATTCGACTCCGATTCAATCGAAGCGATTCAATACACTAACGAGACTCCAATCACATTCGACGATACAGTATCGAAACTAACAATCGTCTTCCGCGCACAGTTCCCATACTCAAGCATCCTTGAGCAGGTCGTTCCTAACGGGACAAACGAGTACCGATATGTCGAGGTACGTGTCTGGGAACCTGGAGTCAAGGCTGCAGGAGGAAACCCGTATTGGGAGGTGAAGGCAACCCAGGATTATCCCTTGGAGCGCTTCGAATTTTCTGATCTTGTAAATGGCAATTGGCTGGTTGAAATCGATGCACGCGGATACGGTTGGGATTCCCCAGTCGACCAAGCTTCATTCCACGATCACTTCGACATGTCATTGACCATAACCAAGCCATGTGTTCGCTTTGCTGAGATTCACGATACAGGTGAATGCACCGATTTATCGGTTCTGCAAGATCGCTGATTCACCTGTGACGCCCCTTTGGGGCGATGCGCAGCGCTTATGAGGAGAGGTCAGGTCGCCGCGCTGCTGAGGACCCATCATGAGTGAGATCGAGTCACCCCTAGTGCCGTATGATGTCTATGAGACGCACGCGGTTCACATTGGAACAAACCAAAAATCCTCGGACATGCAACGCTTCATCGACACCGATCGTGCTGATGGTAGCGGACTGCACTTGATTGACATCAACCAGACGGATGAGCGCATCCGCACGGTTGCAAAATTCCTCTCTCGCTACGACCCAGAACGCATCCTCGTCGTCAGCGCTCGCCAGTATGGACAGCGTCCTGCTCGTAAGTTCGCTCAGTCAATCGGTGCCAAGCGCATCGTTGGCCGCTTCATTCCAGGCACGATGACTAACCCTCGACTACGAACCTATCAGGAGCCGGAGGTCCTCTTCGTGACCGATCCGGCTGCGGATGCTCAGGCCCTCTCAGAGGCTGTCTCCACTGGCCTGCCAATCGTTGGAATCGTCGATGCAAACAACACTCTTCGCAATGTCGACTTGGCTCTGCCTGCCAACAATAAGGGTCGCCGCTCGCTGGCTTTGATCTACTGGCTCTTGGCTCGCGAGATTCTGACTGCTCGTGGCAGCACGAATTACGCGGACTGGGAGCGAGCCCAAAACGTCGAAGAGTGGGAATCCACTTTCTGAAACTCAAGATTCGGCACTTTCGGTGTTTTGAGCGCCGACTGCTTAGACCCGAGCCGACCAAATAGGAAGAGCAGGGCGGGCAGGTTGTCCGGATGTAGCCGGAGGGGCTGCCTGTCATGGACCAAGACATTAGATTCGATTCGCTCGAGCTTCGGCCATACATCGCCAATTCTTTGATTGGAATGGGCTTTGAGGAAATGACTCCAGTTCAGGCAGAAGTGATTCCAGTGGCTTTGCAAGGCCGCGACATACTCGCTACCGCTCAAACAGGTACTGGAAAGACCGCGGCTTACGTGATTCCGATTCTGCAATTGGGTGCTCGCTCGCTTATCCTTGCTCCCACGCGCGAGCTTGCATTACAGGTTCAGGATGATTTCAATCGCATGTGTGGAGGGACTCACCCCTCCGTCTGTCTGATTGGAGGAGCGCCTTTCCGCGACCAAAAGCGGGCGCTGAAGCGGCGCCCTGATTCGAACATCGTCGCGACGCCCGGACGATTGTGCGATCACATCGATCAAGGCACGGTCAATCTTGGCGATATCGAGATGTTCGTTTTGGATGAGGCAGACGAGATGCTCAGTATGGGATTCTCTGACGACCTCGATCGCATCAATGCGGCTATGCCACAAGAGTGTCAAACGCTCTTGCTTGCAGCGACGATGCCGAAATCGGTCGAGAGACTGGCAAATGCTGCTCTCGACCAACCGATTACAATCAAAGCGGGATCAGGGCCACTGAAGGCTGCTGATACTGTGGTCCAATCGGTTCTCATCGTTCCCAAGAGGAGCCGAGGGCAGGCCATCGAGCGGCTTCTTGTGCGATACGACCCCGAGGCCTGCATCATTTTCTGTCGAACTCGAAACCGTACCGAGGAATTGGCAAAGGAATTGTCTCACATCGGTGCGGAGTCGCTTCACGGCGGTTACCAACAAAAGCACCGTGACAATGTAATGACGCGGTTCCGAAATGGTCGTTCGAATCTCCTCGTCGCCACTGATGTGGCGGCTCGAGGACTTGATGTCGAGGCCGTCGATCTGGTCATTCAGGACGATATGCCCTCGAATTCAGAGGTCTATGTCCATCGCGTCGGCCGCACTGGCCGAGCTGGCCGTGAAGGCCGAAGTATTCTTCTGATTTCGAAGGGCGTCAGCCGCCGAATTGGAATGTTGAACAAAGTCGCTGGACGTCTTGGCAAGGAGCCACTTCCTACGGCGGCTGAAGTCGAAGAATTGCAGACTATCAGATTGGTCGAAGAGATGATGGAAAACGAGCCGAGTCAACTCGCTAGAACAGCGTACAACTCGGCTATTGAATCAAATCTCTCGCCAGAACAAATCGCTCTCGCAGCTATCGAGATGCTGGTTGGAGATGCAAACCTTGAGGAAACTTCGAATCACACCGGAAACACGGCTCTGGCTCTTACGGTCGGTAAGGTGGATCGCGTTAGGCCGAAAGATATCGTCGCGGTAATTTGTAACGAGGGCGGTCTCAAAGGAGACCGAATCGGCAGAATCGATCTTCTCGACCGGATCAGTGTTGTCGAGGTACCAAGTTCCGAAATCGACGCTCTCGTCTCAGCCCTATCGAATACCAAGGTCCGTGGCAGATGGTTGAAGCCTCGCCACGCCGATGATTGGGATTTTGCCAACCGCTGAATAGGGAACTTTCGAATCTACTACCAGCGTTGGCCTGATAACGAAGGGTCGGTGCCGAAACAACATGGGAGTCGAGCCGGTTCCTCTGTTTCTCGCGCCGATGGCGGGGGTCACCGATCTGGCTTACCGCCTCCTCGCTCGCGAGGTTGGTGCTGACCTGACTTTCACTGAATTCACCGCCGCCTCAGGGCTCTCCCGTCATGCCAAACACTCCTGGCTGAAAGTGGAATCCGATCCTCGCGAGTCTCCATTTATCCCGCAGATTTTCGGTGGCGATATCGATGAAATGGTCGCAACTGTGCAACTTTTGCACGATCGAGCGGACATCATCGATCTCAATTTTGGTTGCCCTGCGCCCAAGGTCTGCCGCAACGATGCCGGTGCTGCTCTACTACGTGACCCGGACAAGGTTGTGCGAATGGTACGCGCTTGCATTGAAGCGTCTGATGTTCCGATTACCGTGAAGATGCGACTCGGAACTGGAAGTGGACCAAATACTGCTTTGGATATTTGTCAGAGGTTGGAGGCTGAGGGAATTGGAAGAATCTGCGTGCATGGGAGGACGCTGAGTCAACGCTACGCCGGTGAGGCTGATTGGTCGCAGATTCGTAGAATAGTCGAGGCTGTCGACATCCCAGTCATCGCCAATGGGGATGTCGTCGATGCTGCAAGTGCTGCTGCCTGCATCGAAGCAACCGGTGCGGCCGGACTAATGATTGGTCGCGGAGCAATCGGCCGGCCAACAATTTTCCACGAAATTAAGAGAGACCTGGGTTGGACTAATGAAACGGCTCCTTGGGGTGAGGATAACTCTGCAGTAGCACGTTCTTGGTGTTGGCAGCGTTATCTAGAATTGAGTAAAGAAGTCTACGAATCTGGTCAATGTAAGAACCTCAAGCGACACGCGGTATCATTCACTAAGGGTCTTCCAGGAGCCTCAAATATGCGCGTCGAACTACATTCTATTAACGATCAAAATGCGCTCGGCGAGCGGGTATCTGAATACCTCAGAGAGCTCGCCGATACTACAGCACTGGTGGTCTGATGCACGATTCTATCAATGTCCTCGGCGGCGAATTGGAGACATGTTCTCTAGCTCCAAAGACCGGCTGGTTCCGTGATGGTTGCTGCAATACCGATGCCCGTGATCGAGGCTCACACACCGTCTGTTGTATACTGACACAAGAGTTCCTCGAATTCGCCCGCTCACGGGGAAACGACCTGATTACACCGGCTCCTGAGCATGGATTCCCCGGACTCAAACCCGGAGATCGTTGGTGTGTCTGTGCGCAGACTTGGCAGGATGCTGTCGAGGCTGGGGTTGCTTGTCCGGTTGTGCTCGAAGCAACCCACGAGGAGGCATTGGTGGCTTGCGATATTGAATTGCTAGAGGCCCATGCCGAGTCTGCTGAATAGGCCTGTTTGAAGCTGGATTACTCACTGACAACCGCTTCATCGAGTCGTTGCGCGACAGTTTTCCATCGGCGCAGAGTTCTGTCGATATTGGTCATTACCCGCTCGGCGATATCAGCGCCGTTTTTCCCAGCGATGCGGTAGCCGTAAGGCATGCGGCCACCGAGTGTATTGAGGAGTAGTCGCTGTGCATCGATTGAAACTGTAGCGAGGATATCCTCGACCTTTTCGATGCTTAATTTCTTCTTTTTTGCTCCTGTTAGCAAGGCCGAGGAGACCTCCTCATCGAGGCGGCCAAGACCACCTCGTCCCATCAGCCATTCTTCACCGCGGGCCGAATGTTGCCTCATGAGGCCCGCATAGACATCCATGGCGATACGGTCGCGCATAGCCACCCTATCGACGATACCCGCTTGACGCAATCTCTCAACAACTCGCTGCGCTCGTGAACGAGTTTCATCAGTACGGTCGGCCAGTGTTTGCAGTGTAAGCGGGCGGTCGCTGGACGCCAATTCTTCGAATACACGCCGAGCGACGGTATCGCCCGACTTGACGCGATCACCGATTATACCCAGATCAGTGATCAGGGCATCGAGCCTATCAGAGCCCTCAGCGCTCGGCCCAGGCTCGGCGATATCGATTCTGAAATCTTGCGAGTCCTCTTCGCTAGCCTCCGACATACGTTGCTCGGACTCGCTGATTAGCCCACTCAACTCAGCCAATCTCATCCATGCGATGGCTCGTGTCTGAACTGCAACAAGCTCGACCGCCCCAGCCATCGATCCTCCACGCAGCACATTGACGTGCCAGCGGCCGGCCAACTGTGAACTAACCAAACCCACTTCGCGCAGCTTGTGCATCTGGTTGTGCACACCAGTCTGAGAGAGGCCGGAGAATTCGGAAATTGCGGCGTTATCCCAGCCGCGCAGCGGCTCTTCAAGGAGTGTGTGCCTGACTATCCGATGGATTGCACCTTGTTCCTCGTCGATGGTAGCACCTTCGCTGCGCGAGCGAACTAATCCCATCGAATCGAGTAGCCAAGCGAGCAGGACATCCGGGTCTCGAGAACCCGTTGGCATTGGCTGTTCGACCATTCGGATGCGGAACATGCAACCACTTGCCGAAATTCAATGTGTAATAGGATTCTGTTGCCAACCTAACTCAGACGACTCAATCAGGGATGGTTTGATGATTACGAGGAACCATCATCATACCAATTCTTATCGCCCTTAACAGAATCAATTTCTTGATTAATTTCAATCCTAGTTTCTGTTTTTTCATTGCCCTTTTGTGTTAACGCCATAACAATTCCAATCAACAGGAAAATCAAACCACAGCATAGGAAAGTTGGCCCTCCACATATTGCAGCAAGACCTCCTAAAAAGTCTCCAAACAGTCCTTCAATGACTTCCCATCCTACTAAAACAACGTCGTGACTGGTTGTAATTGTATACTCAACACCATCTTCAAGACCTTTAATGGTACCAAGATGTAACCATCCCTCTGGGTCATCACCATACCCTGAAGGTAATTTTCCATCCTCAACACACCTATCTTGTTCCCAAGATGCCATGCCTCCTTCTATTTCGAGTGTAAAATCATCACATCTAATATCATCAGTTACGAATACCACAAGATCAGTTCCGACCCCTTCCTTAACGTGTACGAAACTATCCGTACCGCTCTCACCTTCCCAGAAAATATCGTCAGTAGGCCTCCAATCTTCGGCCCCGCCAATGGCGCCAGCTCCCATTACTGTAGCCAATATGCCACCAATCAGCATGAAGGCGCCAATGCCAACAGTGACTTTCGTACCCGTGTTCATGAAAATTCCTCTCAAGTGAGTGAAATAAAGGCAATGCATAATCATGCCATTTCGGCACGAAGATCTAACCAATTATACTCTAGTCGAGAGGTTCTCAGAGATTTGAGATGATCAGCTAATTGTAGTTCTCCTTCGGTGACGATACCACGCGTGCGTAGAACACCAACAGCCGAGTGAACAGCCGAGCGTGAACGCCCGAGATCGCGCGCTAGCGCGGCCTGTGAGCGAGGCGCATCGGAGAAAGTCAGGCGAGCGACGACTGCGCGCTGCAAAATGGACAATCCAACAGGAAGCATCGAGGCAGCGCGTGCATCATCGGTCACACCAGTCCCGATGAGTATCTCAACCTGAGCTGGCGCACCAGCATAGTAGCAAGTTCGCCCATTGACCGACATTGTCGTCACCGATTTCTCGGTTACCAAGACATCGAGGTGATGGCGCAGAGTCCCATTAGCTGCCTCCAATCGTCGTTGTAATTCACGAAAATGAATCCCGGGCGAGCGGTCGAGAGTCGACATAATCCTCGCCCGAACAGGATTCTCCCAATTCTTCTTCGGAGCCGACAAAGTACCTTGCGCAGCCGGCGGGAGCATTCCAGGAAGCATTGCCCCAAGCCCAAGAGCGCCCCCAGTTAGAGCGATGAGGCCATCGAGGAACCAAGAGCGCTTACCGCGCCACTGTTCGAGCAATGCCATAGACGCTTTTTGACTCGTTCACCCTTTCAATCATGCGGCTCTATGAATCGTTATCGCATCGAGTTTAGAGCGGTCGCAATAATGTTCCACAGGAACAATTCATTCCGACTCAACTAGTTCTTTCTGTACCTTCATGTAAGCGACGAGAGGCCCGAGGAGTCGTCCACAAGTGCGTCCGTGCGTGGTCAGTCGATAGGTCACCCGAATTGGTGGCCCTTCCTCCACAACGCGAGATACCAAACCATGCTGCTGACAGGTGGTTAGTTTGTCCGACAGGGTCCTTGAAGAGATACCCCTCAAGAGGGTTCGAAGTTCGTTGAATCGGCGGTCTCCGGCGATGTAGAGAGCGGCGAGAATTTCAATGGTCCAGCGCGATGAGAACATTTGGAAGGAGTCTACTGCCGCATCTACTTCCCAGCCGATATCAACATCATCGTCATAGTAGGAAGCGAAGATCTTGCGGATGTCGCGGCCGTTGTCCTGGACTTCAAGAATCGATTTCTGGATTGACGCGAAGTCATTCTCATTGAGTATCATCGGAGGACGGCCCATGTGCAACAGGTTACGCAGAATGTATCTGGTGTATAAAATGCACCTCAGTGTATTCAGTTAAACTCCGGGATTCAAATAGGCACGGCTATTCCCTAAGTGTGAAAATTGCACTGAGTTGCAAAAAAACACTGAGGAATAAATATGGACGAATGGTTGGAAAACTGGGTTGATGAACTGATGCAGAACTGGACTGAAGAGGCGATTGTGAAGAAAAGAAATAA
>DAFD01000057.1:0-1224 GCA_002497895.1 Euryarchaeota archaeon UBA175 | reverse complement strand
AAAACTAAGATTTCTGTTCGCAATTACGCATTCGTGTAGGTGGGTCTTCGCCCTTCGATGAGGGCGCTGAGTCCTTCGAGGGCGTCGGCTGTACCGAAGATATCGTGAAGCCTCTCAAGTTCGAGTGCGAGCCCTGCATTCAGATCATCACCTGTTGTTACAGCATCATCGAGTAGTGCACTCGCCATCGCCAGAGCAATGGGTGCTGTTCTACTGAGTGATTTGAGTTGGCGACCGACCATCTTGTCCGCGGCGTCGAAGCCGTCTGGACATTCGCCGCTTGCCAGTGCGGCCATGTTCGTATCACTGTAGAAGGCGAGCGCGAAGGTTGCGGCTGGATGAGAAGGGTCGGCCGGAGATGCTGGATACTTGTTTGCCGGCTTGCCAGTGTTGGCTAGTTCGGCCACTGTGGATTCTACCTCTGCTGGGCCGACTAGATGTGTTAGCAAGCCGAGTGCGGCGGCGCTACTTGCGTCGAGGAAATTTCCCGCAAGAACAGCGAATCTCGCCGCCTCAATTCCACAGATTCGAGGTGTGCGCTGAGTCCCCCCGAGTCCTGGATAGATTCCGATACTGGTCTCGGGGAAGCGGAATTGCGAGCGGCGGGTGCCGACGCGGTAATCGCAGGCTAGAGCGAGTTCGAGCCCACCGCCTAGAGCTAACCCAGTGGTCAGAGCAATTGTGGTCTTATCCGAATCCTCAAGTTTGCCGAGAACCTCATGTCCGTATGCGGTGAAATCGTAGATGTCTGGAATTGTATCTGCACGAATTTTGTCAACGAAGAATTTCACATCGGCTCCGGCGACAAATGCCTTGCCTGCTCCATCGAGTACTATTGTCGAGATATCTTCGCGCGCATTTAGGGAATCTAATGCTGCACCGAGTTGCTCAACCACGGTCTCGTTCAGTGCGTTCATCGCTTCGGGGCGATTTATTCGCACGGTCGCGATATCGTCATCGATGACCGTGTCAACATAACTGAATTCGAGCGGCTGGCTCAATCTAGCGAACCATTCAGGCAACTCAAAGCCCGCGCAATCCGCGTACGAAGAAGCCATTTTCACTGCTTCTCCGATTCCCATTCTATTGGCGATTTCAAACGGTCCATGCGCCCAGCGTAGGCCCACCTTAGCTCCGCGGTCGACATCTTCCATCGAGCAAATTTCCTCTGCGACAATTTGTGAGGCGACCGCGAAAGTCTGTCCGAGGAGGCGCTCGCGAATC
>DAFD01000061.1 GCA_002497895.1 Euryarchaeota archaeon UBA175 | reverse complement strand
CCGCATTCCTCGCTGGAGAGCTGAGCGAGAAAGTTCGTGATGATTTGACCTCGATTGTTTCGCGCTTAAGGAGACCTTTGGCGATTCGCTCGTCGAGCCTGCTAGAGGATGCGAGCCACCAGCCATTCGCAGGAGTCTACTCCACCCACATGCTGGCGAATGATCACCATGACCTCGATGTCAGATTAGCTCGCTTGGAGGAGGCAATCAAATTGGTTTATGCCTCAACATTTCACAAGGGAGCAAAGGCATACGTTGCCGCCACCCCATCGAATATCGAGGATGAGCGTATGGCGGTGGTCATTCAAGAATTAGTTGGCCGTGAAGTCAATGGGAGATTCTATCCTCATATTTCCGGAGCTGCCCGTTCGCGCAATCATTACCCGGTCGATCCGCTGAAGGCTGAGGATGGAATTGCTGCAGTCTGTATCGGCCTTGGCCGCCAAGTCGCATCGGGAGAGAAGTGTCTGAGATTCAGTCCCGGACAACCGAAAAGGATTCACCAATTCCACAGCACTGAATCGATGCTGGACACTTCGCAGACGAGTTTCTGGGCGATACCAATGGGGGCATCTGAGAACCCAGTATCGCCCGATGAGGCTGCAAACCTCGTCAATCTGAGTTTGAAGGATGCTGAGAGTGATGGTAGACTCGGATTAGTAGGCTCCACCTATATCGTGGCCGATGACAGGATTGTTGACTCGGTGAAGGCAGATGGAGGGCCTCGAATCGTAAGCTTCGCACCAATTCTCAAACACAAGCGAGTACCACTAGCCGGGATTCTACACCATGTTTTGACACGGTGCGAAGCATATCTCAATTCACCGATAGAGATTGAATTCGCATTCATTGTTGATGAGAAGACGGACACACAAATCTTTGCTCTTCTCCAAGTTCGTCCAATCCTTGAGGAATCCGTAAACATCGACATCGACATGAGCGAGGTCGACCGAAACCGAGCGATCTGTATGTCAAGCCAAGCGCTTGGTAACGGAGTAATCGATGATATCAAAGATGTTGTCTATATTCATCCCAATCGACTCGACCGAATGAGAACAAGTAATCTCACAGACCATATCGAGGCTATAGACGCAAAACTGCGAGCAGCAGGGCGCCCATATCTGCTGATAGGACCTGGGCGTTGGGGTTCTTCTGACCCATCTTTGGGAGTGCCGGTTTCGTGGGAACAAATTAGAGGTGCGAAAGCCATCATTGAAGTGCCAATGTCAGACATCCACGTCGAACCCAGTCAAGGTACTCACTTCTTCCAAAACATAGTCACTTTCAACATTGGATATCTGACTATTACAGCCGATGATATGCTGGATTTCGATTGGTTGGACAAAGTCGATAGCGAGGAAGAGATCGGTCCACTGCGTCACATTGGACTCAAGTCTCCGCTGAAAGTTGTACTCGACAGCAGAGATTCAGAAGCAATCATCCTCAGATGATGCGCGCTCGCGATTAATCTCTGAGAGTAACATCGACTTCAGGGCTTTGACTGAGCCAATCTTCTTGGGCGGTCTATCCGCAGGACAGATTCCATGACCGCCGAGGCAGCCGATTCCTCGCTGAGATACTTCGCCCATGGCGAGGTGCGAGACTCTCAAGCTGAGATGGTCGAAGATGGCTTTGAGGCGCTTCTATCCGAAGGGTTTCTGATGGCCTCAGCACCAACCGGTATTGGAAAGACGGCTGCGGCTCTAGCCAGTGCAATCTCTGTTCAGCGTTCCTCTGCCGACAACATCCGAATCCTATTCCTTACCGGGAGGCAATCTCAGCATCGCATCGTTGTCGAAACGGCGAAACAGATCAATCAGCGTATGGAGCAGAACGAGCCCCTATTGCGAGTTGTCGATTTGATTGGTCGAGAGGGGATGTGTGAAAATGTCGACAGAATCAGCGGTCGGTGTGATTGTGAAGAAGAAATCGACTCCTCAATGAGAGAGGAATTACGCGGCAATATCCGATCACAGATGTGGCGCGCACCGATGCATGTTGACGACATGATTCGCGCCAGTCGAAAAATTCAGCTCTGTCCATGGGCAACGGCGCGCGAGGCAGCCAAGAATTGCGACATTCTAGTCTGTGATTACAATCACGTCTTCATCGACAGTGTCAGAGAAGCATCCCTACCCACTATGGGAATCGAATTAGAGAATGTTATCCTAATAGTCGATGAGGCCCACAACCTCCCAGATAGAATACGTAATGGGATGGAGCGTCGCATCATCTCGAAGACATTTCGCGATGCTCGATTCGAAGTTCAGGAGCATCTTGAGAAAGAGATAGAGAGAGCTGCTGCTAAGAATGAAGAAATCGATTTGGATGAGATGGAATGGGCTGAGAGGTCTCTCAAGCGTCTACAATCTGAGATGCCTCGCTGGTTCTCTGCTCGTGAGAAGCAATTAGCCCGCTCCAAGGATGATGACATGAGAATCGAGACAAAGGAAGTCTTGCAGGAAATGGAAGAAATACTCAACGAATCTCTTGATGAAACTCCCAGTGCAAGACATACCACTCTCAAACGATTAGTCACTCAACTGTATGTAGTTCGTGTCGATCTCGATGAGGATGATGAAGATGAGAAGGAGACAAGTTGCGAGCGACTCGGCTCTTTCATCTCGACCTGCGGGCAGTATGAGGAATCGCCGGCTCTTGTTCTCGTCTTCGATAAATTGCTCGACGAGCCTCGAGTGCGATCTTTTCTACTCGACCCAGGAGTGGTCGCAGAAGCTCTGTTCAAAGCATCTCGTGGTGCTATTTTGATGTCAGGAACTCTCTCTCCTCCAGAGATGTATCGAGACCTTCTGAGACTTCCTGAGGAACGGGGGGTATTAGCCAAGGAATACGATTCACCATTCCTTTCTGAGCGGCGACCAGTACTCATCGCCCAGAATACAACCTCGCGCTATACCGAACGCGGTGAGGGGAATACGAACAATATTCGCGATCATATCATCGAAGTGATTCGAAACACACCAGGACACGTCGCTCTCTTCGCGCAGAGTTATGCTATGCTCGATACCGTTCTTGACGATTATCGATGGGTCCCTTGGGGTGTACGTGTAGAGAAGGAGACGGCTCGAATGTCAAAGCGTCAGGTTGGAAATTTCGTTGAAAATCTGTATCGGAAGCGACGTACAAATGATCGGGTTCTACTTTGTGGAGTTCTCTCCGGAAAACTTGCAGAAGGTGTCGATTATCCCGAGAATATCCTCGACGCCGTAATCTGCATCGGTCTACCAGTTCCGCCGCCTAGCGCACGTCAGAAGGCCTTGACCGATTATTGTGAGGATAGATTCGGGTCTCATGCTGCTCGTCGCTATTCAAGCCATCAACCAGCGGTGAACAGCGTTCTGCAAGCGATTGGTAGACCAATCCGAAAGGCCGAGGATAGAGCCCTAGTAGTAATCCTCGAGAAGAGGATGAGAGAGAGGCCGTATCGCTTCTGCCTCCCATCAAGCCTACAGATAATGAAATCACAAGATTCAGACCGAACCGCTCGGGTGACCAAACGCTTCTTCGAACGGTTCCCAGAACCTGCGATTGAGTGATTAGTAGTCAATGGATTCATCCGAGACGGTTTGTTGGAGGGAACGAGAGCAATGTGGGAAAGAGTCGATATCGAGGGCATCGAGAACTTGAGGGTGCCATCATCAGAGGGTACTGAACATGGATTAGATGTGAGTGCTGAATCGATGCACCAACTCTTCCTAGCCGACTTACCACACCTTGATTCGGTAAGACGCAATCACGGAAATGTCGTGGAAATGGTATCTGGGAGCGTCGAGAGTTCGATGACGGCGGCTCGTTCGTTTGAGACTCCGAATATTTCGTTCGATGAACTCGATGAGAAATCTGCCCGAGCCGGGTTCGACATCACTCTAGAGACCGACGCTCTCACAGATTTGATGGTCAGTACGAGCATCAACGATGGACGAAGATTGGTTCGCGTTATCGCTCCAGAGCGATTTGGTGGCTTGGTTCACACCCTCTCAATGCCACCTGCATTGGCCATCGATACGGCAGTCCTAGATGGTGAAATCCTTCGGTTAAAATTCGATTGAACCCATTCTGGGCTTGGCCAATCGAGTAACTTCACGCCGCTGCTTCAGCCAAATCGTAGGAATCTCTCTCTGGAACTTCCTGCAAATCATCAATCTCTTGAAGAACCATGGAGAGAGCATGCTGTGCATTTTGTCGGTGACCATCACCCAGCCGGTGAGAAGAGTATCTTGCTTCCTCGAAAATTCTATCGAGAGCAACAAGAGCCTGCTCACTAATCGGTAGGGCCTTACGAATAGCCATCTCGAACTCCCTGACGGTCTCGAAGT
>DAFD01000023.1:1632-2739 GCA_002497895.1 Euryarchaeota archaeon UBA175 | reverse complement strand
TTGTGCTGGACTATGCTGAGGAATCCCTTGGTGGTGAAGGCCCACATTCAAGCCACCTCCACCCCCATGGTGACCTGAGGTTCTGGCTCCTCGTCCTCAGGGACATATGGGATAACCACGGTGTAAGGGTCGACCTGCACCTCGATGCCTGCGGCCTCGAAGGAGGCCCTCATCCAGGCTAGAGACGAGTAGCAGAAGGAGTGGTCCACCACGGCCACGCACCTCACCGTCTCCTCGGTCACCCTCTGGATGAACACTCCACTCTGTTCGAAGAAGTACCCCTGTCCGTCGAGGTGCCCGGCCATCCAGCCATGGGCCCACTGTCGGTGCTCGTGGTCGCCCATCTCCTGGACGGTCTCCTCGTCCAGGTTGGGCAGCCTGTGGTTAACTGCGTCTTCTGTGTCTTGCTCTGTCATTATCATCTCTGTCATTGTCATTTTCTCATCTCCTTGTTGTCATCTTATTATTCCTTTTTATAGTCCGCAAGGGTGTGCTACGCACACCCTTGGATAGGGGTTGGGACCTTTAAACGTTCCTCTTACAAGCATGCAATTCCCAATCTCCAGTATTGCTTTCACTTGGGAAATCAAATGGTTTCCAGCTTGAATCCCAACAGATCTGCATCCAAATCATTTCTTTACACCTGTAGCATCTTTTTGGGTATCCTTTTGATGCCATATTACGCGTTTTGTTGTTCACAATCCTCTATTCATTCCTTGTTTATATAGTCAAATTTCAACACAGAACAATTCAGCCGATGCATTGAGAAATGGAGCCCTTTCGGAGGCAATATGGCAATCATGGCTGAATCCGAAGATCAGGGGCCGGTACTCTTCCCAGAGCAAGTCGTCAATGGCTTGCCAACAATCTATTCATTCCAGTCATGCCCATTTTGCTTCAAGATTCGTGCACTGCTTGCGAGTCGCGGAATCCGCTACGCAGACGTCGAGGTCGAGCCGATGAAAAAGGCCGAACTCGCTTGGTCGGAATGGAGCGCAGTGCCCGTATTTGTCGACTCGGATGGAACCGCAATGAACGAGTCTAATGACATTCTGCATTACATCGATTCGAAGCATGGGAACCTCTTCCCTCGGGCCGGAGAGGATG
>DAFD01000023.1:0-1247 GCA_002497895.1 Euryarchaeota archaeon UBA175 | reverse complement strand
GTCATCTACCGCACTTTCGGCAGCTCCTTCCGCGCACTCGAATATGTCAACGGCATCGAGAATTTCTCGCGCAAAGACAAACTCGTCAACAAGTATCTCGGCGGCTTCGTCATGAAAATGGTCGGCCGCTCACGAGCAAAGATGTTCGACGAACCGCCGCGTCAAAACCTCAAGACTCAGCTCGATCATCTCAGCACCGGATTGAATGGAGATTTCTTTGGCGGTGAGAGTCCGAACGGCGCTGACTTCGCAAATTACGGAATCCTACGCTCAATGCAAGGACTGGAGGGCTCCGACATCCTCGAATCTCACCCCACTGCCTTCCCGTGGTACAACCGCGTGCAGATGTTTTCAGGCATTTGAAACACTGGCGTGCGACCTAATTCCGCGACCGCAGCAGCGATAGATAGCAGCGGGGTGCGCTAACCATGACCGAGGTCGAGACCGAGATGGCCTGGGTGGGCGACTTGGACAAGGCCGAATTTTTGCTTGCAGCAGTCGAGGGCGATGATTCGGTTGAAATCGAATTGGTAATCGGTTGCGACGAGGCTGAGGCTGGATTACGATTCCACGTCAAAGGCAATGATCTCCGAGAGGTGCGGACGATTGTGGATGGATTGCTCGCGCGGTTGGGCGCGGCTGAGGCGGAATTCGATTCTGTCAGTCGCGCATGAGCGCTTTTGCCGCCTTTCTGCCACTATCCACGGCGGCGTCTGATAGTTCGTGTGTATTTGCTACATGAGTGCCGGCGAGCACGATTCGATTCTCGAGGTATAACTCGCCGTCTAAGCGCTCTTCAGCGCTGCAAGGGTGGAGCATGATAGATTCGGTTGAACGGCGCGCTGCGACCATGTTTCTCCATCCTGAGCAGCGCGAATCGAGGAAGGATTTGATCGCGTCTAGACCTTCCTCGCCGTCTGCGTGTAAGCAGACAGCGTGTATGATTGTACATTCCTCGACGCTGCCCCTCTCGCTCAGACGATCGGGCTGCGTCGCATCGATGACGAGGACACCTGAGTCCTCTCCCCAATAACCAGAGTAAGGGCCCATCGGCTTGCCCATCAAGGCAGCATCGATGGCAGCGACTCGTTGTTCTGAACAGCTCTCAAGAGATTCCGTGGTCAGGCTTGTCTCGGTAAGTAATGCTGCAGCCGCCTTTGGTGGAATGGCGAGGACCACCGCATCGCAATCGACTTCTTCTCCAGCAACGCGAACTGCCTTGACTCTATTTTCGTCATCGAGAATTA
>DAFD01000006.1 GCA_002497895.1 Euryarchaeota archaeon UBA175 | reverse complement strand
TTGTAATTCAATTAACCAATTTTTTAGATGGTCTAGGAAAACTCGCTGCTCGTCGCTGAGTTCTGCTCGCGCTTCTGCACTGATTGTCTTGTGAATGTGAATGCGCGCATCCTCGGGGAAATGGATACTGCCAATCCAATTGCGCATTCGAGTCAGCCGCTGTGATAGAGACTCGTTTGGTTCGCCTGTGAGGTGTCCGCTGGCTCGCATCGAGGCCCAGACATCTTCGTCGGAGGACTTGATTTGGGCAAGCATCGAAAGGTGACGGAATGAGACTCCTCCGAGTGAATCGGCAGGGTCTGCACCCCGTTCGACTTGACTGAGCTTCATCGCTCCTCTATTGGTGACAGCGGCCACCTTCTGCCTCTTGCTAAGGTCCTCTGCCTCAGAGTCTGGAGGGTTTGCGACGAGCCTCTCGTACTCGTCGGCCATTTGGAACAGTGCTGAGCCGGTATCGAAGTCGATGTGACGATTCATTTTGGATCCGGCTATCAGATATCGAACGATTTCTGGTGGGACCAAGCTCAGTGCCTCGACGGGACCGATGGTATTGCCCGAGGAGGAAGACATTGGTCCCGCACCCTTGACTTGGATCCATTCGT
Source organism: Euryarchaeota archaeon UBA175 (assembly GCA_002497895.1). Taxonomy (GTDB): domain Archaea; phylum Thermoplasmatota; class Poseidoniia; order Poseidoniales; family Thalassarchaeaceae; genus MGIIb-O1. Next base: position 15,992 of record DAFD01000006.1, on the reverse strand, counting down.
ATACCATCTTGGATGGAGGTTCGGAGCCGAGTAAACGGCAGATTGGGAGGCCGGTATCGAAGGAACCGCCTGCGGCTCCGTGGTCCTTTCCTGCCGGCTCGCAAGTCACTCCATGAATACCCCAACGAGCCGCCCAATCGATGCGCCACGGCAACTTTCCATCGGCCTTACGAATGTCTGCAGACCCCGACTCACCGTGGCGATCAGTCCAGTGAACGAATGGATGTTCGTAACCGGTAACAGTAACTCCATCCATGCTTCCGTCGGAGCCAAGCGGCTTGTAAGGGAACCAATTTTCATCTAATTCTCGGCCTGAAATTGATTCGATAATCTCGCGAATCGCGTCAGCCTGCTCTATCGCAGAATGAATCTTGTCAGCGAATTCTCCGTTGGTATAGGTCTCATGGTTCATGATGACTTCTGGGAAAACTCCGATCTGACCCAGCGCCTCGAGGAAGGGGGATAGAAAATGATCCGCATAGGACCCTGCCTCTGGATCTGGATTACCATCAGAATCAGGTGCCGGGATGAAGGCTAGAGGGCATCCGATGTATCGCTCGTATTCCGGCGAAAGGAATGAGTAGACTCTGCGAAGAGGATCCATTGAATCGACGATGAAAATGTAGCGTGAATCAAGTCCTGCATCCAGACAAGCCCGATGAATCATCTCAGCAGACAAAATCTCCCGAAGATGTCCAATGTGAAACTCTCCAGAGGGTGTGATTCCTGAGCAAGCGACCTGATGTTCACCACGTTCATTCCGCAATCGTTCAGCGGTGAAGTCCGCCCAGTGCATCGATTCCTACCTCAGACTGTAACCACTCGCACAAGACCGCGCAGGGGGACCCCGTCAATCTCGTTCATTTGGGTCTTATTTGCCAGCACCAGACACAGCTTTACCTCAGCACCAGCATCACGGAGATATTCAACGGTCTTGCGCATGGTTGTTCCACCGGAGACGACGTCGTCAATCACGACTACTCTCTTGCCTCCGACACTGGCGAAGACATCGGATAGATGACCGCTTTCAGATTCTGAGATCGAGCGGCTTACAGCCATCTCAAGGTCCATCTGGCCGGCAATTGCTTGAGCAAATGGAATACCATTTATTGAAATTCCAACTACGGTGTCGACATCATCTCCGATTTCTTCATCGATGATGTCGCAGAAAACGTAGGAAACCGCTTCGACTCTAGCCGCTTTCACAGCGATGGAGCGCCAGCCGACGCGGATATCGTGAGGAGCCTCATCGTCCATGGGCACATTGGAGGAGGATAGCCATTGGATTGTGGTCTGCGAGAGTGATAGTTCGTCTGCTATCTGCTGACTGTTCAGGCCCTTGTTGTGGTATTCCTCGACCTTGCTGCGAAGCTCGTCTATGCTCAGTGGCATCAATCGATGGCCTGAACCGGCCCGTATCAAGGGTTCGTCTATACTCTATTGAGCAGCACGGTTCTACGAACCGTGTGAGAATGCGTCAGAATCGACCGGTAGAACCGAATCCGCCTTGTCCTCGGTCGGTCTCTCCGAGTTCCTCAAATGCGACTTCTTTGAAGCTTGAACGAGGAATCGGCGTGATGAGTAATTGAGCGATACGCTCACCCTTGGTAATGGTGTATGAGTCCCCTTCGCCGATCCATGTCATCATGACGAATAATTCTCCACGATAATCGGCATCGATAGTTCCTATTCCGTGTGGTGGGATGAGCCCGCGCTTACCTAAGGATGAGCGGGCTCTGACCTGACCCTCGTAGCCCACTGGGATTGCTACATGGAGCCCAGTCCGTACGAGGGTTGCATTGCGATAGAGGACCTCTGTGTCTTCCAATGCATAGAGATCCCATCCGGCAGCATGGACGCTGCCACGAGTAGGAAGCTGTGCATCAGCATGGACTCGTGCCACTTTGACCTCGATGTCCTCGTCCATGCTCACGGGCCGACTAACTGGGCTTTGACGGTTGGTGCGAGCGGGTGAAGCGGCCCGGTGGGGTGAAAAAGGAGGCGCGGCTCGCCCGACCCAATGGCCGACTTCGAATACGATGCTCTGCTCGACCGAGCGCGCGATCGAATCCCGAAGGACATCAGCGAGCGCAATCGCTGGACAATGCCTCCGCCCGAGATCCTCGTCGAAGGAAGTCAGACCATCCTCCGGAACTTCGCAGCTATTGTTGATTCGATGGACCGCGACCCGAATCACGTCTACCAGTACCTCGTCAACGAGTTGGGAACCTCTGGCACGCGCGAACAGGTTCGTGTGATGTTCAAGGGTCGAATTCCTCCAAAGAGAATCAAGGAGAAATTGGTTGGTTACGTCAAGGCCTACATCCTTTGTGAGCAGTGCCGAGCTCCCGATACTCGATTCATCAAGGAAGACCGCACAACTCTCCTCAAGTGCCAGGCTTGTGGTGCGACACGTCCTGTAAGATTGTGAGATTTTTGAGATTCTCAAAGAATAGCGTCATAACCGAGAGTAAGTGACATGTCTGCAATCTTGAAATTTCTATTCGATTCCTCGAAGGAAACAGGAGAAATAGACCCTATTTGGAAGTACATTCTCATAATCGAAATCTCCTTCTATTCTCTCTTCGCCATCATCTTGATTTTGGCACCCTGAATTCCTTTGAGTGATGGGTTTATCGCAATCAATGATTTCCGTATAGGCATGAGGTCGTTGGCTACTCTAGTGGTCCTGCTTCTTCTGTCAGTGTCCCTCTCTGGGTGTTTAGCCGAGGAGGATATCGAGGACGAGGGACGTTTCATCGATGACGAAAGTGAGCTTTTCGATACCGAGAATCCCGATTACTGCGGAGATTTCGACGGCGATGGTAAACCAGATTGTCCGCTCAGCGGATACACCCCCGACACTAATCCATGGTGGTGTAATTCCACTGGGGTAGGGGGTCATCATGTGGATCCCGCGTATGAAGGAATGACCAAGGGAGTGCTAGAGCCAGAATTGTGCGAGACTCTCACATACGAGATGAAGGATGCTATTGAGTGGGCTTCACAGTGGCCGACACTCGGTGATGCTGAGGATGCTGGTTACACAATGTCAGTGAATTACGTCGAGGGTATGGGCACCCATCATGTAATGTTGAATGGATTCTCGATGGAAGATCCTGGATTCGATGCCCAAGAACCGGAGTTTCAAGATACGAGAATCGACGATGTGTTTGAGCACGAACGCCCTGAATTCCTGATGTATGGGGGCGAGGAGAGGGAGTCGGAACTAGTCGGATTCGCGTGGTTCGTCCACGCCCCATCCAATTCACCTCCCGAAGGTTTCACTGGAGATAACGACTGGTGGCACCGCCATGACTCCCTGTGCTTTGAATCGGCCGAGTTCCTAGTGATGGGTGAGAATCTCGATCAAGAGACTTGTGACGACAGGGGCGGTGTTAATGTCAATCTACAGGAGTACTGGATGGTCCACGCTTGGATAATCAGGCCATGGCTGACCTATGACGATGTATTCACCAACCATCACCCATGTCTGCTTGAGGATGGCCCGGAGCAGGATCTGGAAGCAGATTGCTGGGGCGAGAGCACTGAGCATGTGGCTCATGAGATCTAGTCTAGACTAATTTGTGCAAGCACAAGTTAGCGTAGATCATGCTTCTCTTAATTTGTCTATTTCTTGTGTGAATAGAATCAGTGTTGGTGCCCACAATCCTACAAAAATGCCTAAATCGGCATTTCCTCCATCATGCATGAAGTAGATGTAAATTGAAGTGAATATTGAAATTGCACTAGCAGCTAATCCTATCTTTCCTATTTCTCCGGTCATTATTTTTCCTCCTAAATCATCCTGAAATGGTTTTCACCTATTATTGATTGTTTTCTTCCTATCAGAATATATGTCACTAAGTGATAAGCCGTCACTCATTATTACGCCCATGGACCTAACGACGCTTGACACCTTCAGAATTGCGATTGGTGTGGCTATACTGTTGTATGTAGCCAATTGTATGCTCAATCAGAAAGTATGGATTCGTAAGACATTTTCATGGGGGACAAAGGAGGAATATCCAAAGATATTCCAGATGAATATCATTGGTGGGACATTGATTGGATTATTTTTGGTTGCAAGCCCATTCTTGTTCTGAAATATCCCATATGCTTGATAAAGTGGGAACTTTACGCTATTATCATGAAGTCCATTGGTGAAATAGAAGAAAAATTGGCAACTAAGGCTGAACCAATCCTAGGATTCAAGCCATCTTCTAAAATCAAGAGAGGGCCAATTGGGATTCTAATTAGCATTATTTGTATAGCGATTGTATTCAGAGAATTGAGCCGTTCTGGCGTAATATAGGCTAGGGTGTAGATTGTATTTTCTCAAGAGAAATCGAGTAGGATTTTTCCTCGGTTCTTCCGATCATGCATATGTTTCTGGGCATTAGCGACCTCGCGGTAAGGCCAGACGCTGTCTATGATTGGCTCAATTTGCCCCTTCTGAATCATCACAGAGAGGTCTTGCAGATGACCAGCGAATAACTCCTCATCCTCGAGTCGACCCATATGCACCCCGAAGATCGCTTTGTTAGAGTTCATCATTTTCAATGGGTCGAATTTCGGGGTACTACGCCACATTTTCAGCGCTGCAAACATAGAACGTTTTGATCCTGGAACGGCAGAAGATGCCCCAAATACGTGGAGTTTTCCGCCATTACACAGCGCTTTGTAAGAACGCATCAGATGAGAACCGCCGACAGGGTCTATTGCCTGGTTTACTCCCTTGCCATTCGTTAGGGATTTGCAGACCTCAACGAAGTCTTCTGAGTCGCGGTCGACGAAGCGCATTCCTTGCGCTTCGACGAATTCTTTCTTTGTCGCGCTTGCAGTTCCAATGAGATTAGTAGCTCCGTAAGCCTGACAAATTTGCGCGGCAGCAGTACCAACTCCACCCGCTGCGTGATGAATTAGAACACTATCTCCAGCTCGCAGGTTACCGAGGTGAACCAGCATGTGATATGCTGTACCATAAGTGACTCCGAGGCTGGCGGCTGCGTCGTGTGACATCTCATCAGGAATCGGAATAGCTCTCTCTGCGGAGATTTGAACCGATTGTGAGTATCCTCCGAATCCAGTCATCGCAAGCACGCGCTGACCGACTTCGAGACCTTCTACTCCTTCACCAATCGCCGAGATCACTCCGCTTGCCTCATACCCGGGTGTAAATGGGAAATCAGGTGCTGAACCGTAGAGTCCCTGTCGCATCATCAGATCAGCGAAATTAATCCCAGCTCGTGACACTCGCACACGAACTTCTCCATTTCCTGGAGTGGTCTCTTGAAATTCATCTATAGCAATTGAATCGAGCCCTCCGGCTTTCGTATACACAATTCGTTCCATTCACTCACCCATTCGAAATTCACTTGCCGGCTTACCGCCAGCAAGATGCTCGACGATACGTGCGATAGCCGTATCGTCGTCAGGAATAGTATACCAGATTCCATCTGGATAAATGACACAAGAGACTCCCTGTTCACAGCGGTCGAGACAACCTGCTTTGTTCACTCTAACATCATCGATTCCCGCAGCGCGAGCCGCGCGCTTCAGCCGTGTCATTACATCGAGTGAGTTCTTCGCAGCACAACATTCTCGTGGCTTGTTCGGATCACGCTGATTCGTACAGACGAAAGCGTGTAAACGAAATTCTTTCGTCATAAATTCACCTCAAATCTCATCGAATTTGGCGGCCAAAATGAAGTCGGATTCGGTTAGTCCGTCAATCTTGTGTGTCCAGATAAGAGCCTTTACTCGGCCCCAGCCTAATTCGAAGTCGGCGTGATGCCCCTGTTGCTCGCAGATAGCGCCGGCTGCATTGACAAAATCAAGCGCCGATTCAAAGTCAGAAAAAGTCCAGACTCGCTCAAGATGGTGGCCATCAATCACATCCCAATCGGAATTCACTTCCGACTTCATTCCCTCCGCTTCTTGAGCGGTCATCGGAGGTATACCTCCTTTGCAAGGAATACATTCCCGATTCGCAAGATCTGACATATTTCATCCCCAAAGATGGCTGTCATCAGAGCCGCCATCGGCTTGACGTTCGGCTTGCTCGTGAACGTTTGAGCGCCGCCGCATATCTTCTTTCTCGAAGGTTAGAAGCTCTTCATCCTCGATGTATGATTTACGAAGGTGAGTCACTAAACGTACTTCGACAATAACATCGCGTGCAATCGAACGGAATTGCCGATTCTCATCTAGCATCTCTACCGCACTCTGCTTCACACTGAGTAGCATCCCGCGTACCCATGGGTCAACATCGCCTCGCAGTGCCCGGTCATCGATTAGTAATTCGATTAGGTCATCTTTGCGAAGTCCACTCCTTCTATCGACTAAGGAACCGAAGAAAATGTCCTGTCTATCGTCCAGATTAGTGGCTCCATATTCCTTAGCGAGACGCTTCGCCCAGTCGGGTAGGTCGTCGATTCTCTTACCGCGGCGTTCGCCGGTCATGGGGTCGCGTGCAGATGGCCATAGAAAAGCACGCTGATTGAAGAAGGATGAGCGGAGCCGCTTGGATGGAGGAGAGGTCATGGCTTCGGTGGAATGGCGTAAGATTCCGACCGTTCTGTATCCGCAGGAGGTTTTGGACAAGGCATTCCGTCGCGCCAGCAAGCAATCACTCCTAGTCGAAGATCCTGACAAGTATCACCGTGTCCGCAAGCAGATGGCACGGATGGTACAGGCTGCCAGTGACACGATTGCTGAGACTTTGTTGAAGTGGATTGACAAGTGGCCCAGCCTCAATGCGCAATCCTCCTTCGATCAAGCGCTGGTCGATGCAGCGGTTGGAGCGGACGAATTCCGTCAGAATCTAGGCGCAATTCAGTGGGCTGCTGAGAGAGTTCGTCAAATCTCCGGCGAATCACAATCGAAGATGATGAAATTCCGCTCAATAGAGCCATTTCACGCCGAGCGCAGGCATGCCTACGGTAGGATGTCATCAATCATTGAACAAATTGGCGACAATATCCTCTGGTTGGGGCAGGCCCGCGACATTCTGCGGCAACTCCCATCAATCGATGCCGCAGAGCCATGTGTCGTTGTAGCGGGCGCACCCAATGTGGGTAAGTCCGCGTTAATCACTGAACTTTCAAGCGGCGAACCTGAGGTTGCCGCTTATCCATTCACTACTAAGCGCCTGCACGTTGGTCATTTCGAACACCGCAGGCGCACCTACCAGATGGTCGATACACCAGGTTTGCTCGACCGTCCGATGGACGACCGTAATCAAATCGAAATGCAGGCTATCGCCGCTTTGGAGAATGTTGGAGATATTGTTCTCTTCCTCATCGACCCATCTGAGAAGAGTGGAATTAGTCGTGAGGATCAGGAACACCTCCTCGGGGAGGTCCGAGAACTCCTCGCCGAGCGACCACTTCTCCTCGTCCATTCCAAGTCCGACTTGCATGAAGTGATTGAGGGAGATGAGGAGGTCATCCGTATCAGTTCGCAAACTGGCCAAGGAATCGATGAGATACGAAGCCTGCTAATCGAGTCAATAGCTGCTGATGAGGTGATTGACCCTCTTGCTCTACCAGAGATGTGGCATCGTCAGGTGGAGGAGATCGAGCCTGTGGGCTCGCCTGAAGAGATTCTAGCACGCAGAGAAGAAGCGATACGTAATTCGCCCAGGCCTAAGCGTGGTCGACGAGACAAGCGTTGATAGTGCGCAGTCGCACATCATTCGGAGTGGAACTGAGCTCCACAAGTGACGCAGTAGATGGTGTGGCCACCGTAAGATCTCGCAAGACCCTCGGCCCTAATCTGAGCACCGCATGTTTTGCACTCGGTAACCGCCATGAACCCTCGAGGGACAACCAGTTCTTCAACCCTCTCGGAGCCTTTGTATGGTTCTTCCAATGACTGATTACACTCTGTGGTGAATCAATCAAGCATCGACGAACTTCTTCCAGAAGAGCTTGATTGGGAAAATCATCTCGAAACCACCAACCAACAGTAGGATTCCTACGAGAGCGAGCAGAATCTCGCCGACAGCCGAGATGTGAATTGAGGTACTGATAGTAACCAATTGATCGTCGAGATTCGATCCGTCGCGTCCAGCGCTGGTAAAGCGATAATCGCCCGGCTCGAGAGAGAAAGTGAATTCATCGTCATATTCCGGACCACCTGCCACGAACTCGAAATCCTCCGCCTCACAGGTCGTCAATCCATTGGAGTCCGGTGGACAAGATTCTGCATAGTCAGCGTCGACCACGCCAATCCAAGCCTTCGCCGGCTCGCTCCACTCGATAGTCACTTGAACATCGAGCAAACTGAATCCAGGGGGGACATAGAAGTTCGAGCCGGTCATTCCGACAGGGCACCCTCCTGCGTCGTCGTCCAAACATGGAACTGTAGTAGCGCTGACGCGTGTCTCCTCGAGGTTGATTCCAACAAGACTCGCGGTGACCAGAATCAGGCATACGAATCCGACGAATCCGGGAAGTACTCCGAGGACTCGAACCATCTTCATGCAGATTGCCCCATTGTGCTGAGTGTTGAACCTGACGATGCCTCGTCGTCACAGAGATGAGACTATTGCGAGAAGAATAGCAATCGCCGGGAATAGATAGAGCATGATTGTCAGACGCTTCCTTGATGCCATTCGTTTTTCATTCGTCGCCTCGCACTCCTCGTCGGAGCACACAGGAGGTTCTGCGTTGAGAGGGATTGGCGCCCAGCAGACTGAGCAGTGCCTATGTGGACTGACTCCAGATACACTGGTGGTTCGCTTGCTCCGGCCGCGCTCACGCGCTGCTGTCTCCCTTGCTTGAGCTGCTGTTCTTGTTGCGGCCTTTGCAATTCTGTCCTTCCGACTCATACGAATCACTCATTCTTCTTCGGACTCGACCACAGTGCCCTCGAAAGTCTCGCCTTCGATGGCGGATCGGATGAGAGATGGTTTTCGTCCATCGAGGATACACAAGGTCATCCTCGCTTCGGCGGCGTCGGCCACTCCCATGGGGTCGACGACGCCGGTTGGGCCCGCGCGATTGTGTTCGGCTGGCCCGACGATTTGTTGTAATTCATCGTGGGTCAACGAGTCGTAAGAGCGGGCCGCTGAGTCTGTTCGTGGGTCTGAAGCATAGACTCGGTCGACATTAGTGCCGATGATGCAGCGGTCGGCTCCACTGGCGATTGCTAGGCGGATAGCGACCGCGTCGGTCGTATGACCAGGGGTTGTGCCACCCATGACCACAACCGGTCTCTCGTCGAAGAGCATGGTCGCTTCGTTAATCGAATGAGGAATAGTTCCTGAGACCATGACTCCATCATCAGCCAACGCTTCTCGCACCATTGTGGCGTTCAAACGAGTCGCTGCGATACCGATTCTATCGAGACGATCTTCATTATCGACAATTGGGCGAGCGAGGGCTATTCCCTCCCTCGCAGGAGCGCCTCCACCGACTACAATTCCGATCCTGTCGTCGACCGCAACACGGTCGCGGACGATGCCCACAAGCTCCTCGAGCCACGCGTGTCGCTCGTCGACCTCGGGCCTCAGAAGGCTGCCTCCGAGGGCTAGTACTATGGTCGCCATCGTCCATTCGGGGATGAGTGCCCCTTTCAATGCCTTCGCTGGATACGCGCGAGAGGGTTGAAATGCCGCTCGCTGCGGCCTTGCGGATGGAGGCTTTGCTATGGCTGATGACTTAGAGATGCAGCAGCGGAGGCTGCGTACTAAGAAGTCCCTCGAGGAGCTTCAAGGCATGCGCGGGATGGGCACCGAACTAGTGACCGTAATCATCCCGCCTGACCGACTGATTAGTGATGTCAGAGGTCAGCTGGGCCAAGAGTCCGCTCAAGCAGCCAACATCAAGTCGAAGTCGACTCGAAAGCACGTAGGAGATGCCATCGAGTCGGCCATTTCAGTAATCAATCGTTACAAAACGGCGGGGGAGAACGGCCTAGCAATCTTCGTGGGCCACGTAATCGTGGGGAATAACAAAACTCGTTTGGTCACTGTTGTAATCGATGACCCGCCTGAGATTTTCTCATCATTCCGATATCGCTGTGATTCAACATTCGAACTTTCTCAACTCGAGGACATGCTGATTGATCGCACCTCATACGGACTTTTTGTTATCGACCGCGGCGAAGCCGCTTACGGAATTGCCATAGGCAAGCGAATCCACTGTCAGGAGGAATTGCAATCCAATATCATGGGTAAGCACCGGCAAGGAGGTCAGTCAGCCCAGAGATTCGAGAGATTGATCGAGGAGGCTGCTCATAACTTCTTCAAGCGGGCCACCGAGCACGCCTGCAATTACTGGTTACCAAATATCGCCGACATGAAAGGAATCATCGTCGGTGGCCCAGGCCAAACCAAGGATTTCGTCGTGAAGAACGACTATTTCCACCACGAGGTCAAGAAATTGGTTCGCGAGCCCTTCTTCGATGTTGGCTATTCGAATGAGAGTGGCCTAAGAGAACTCGTCCAGCGCGCGGGCACACTGATGGATCAGATTGAGCTTGATGGCGAGCGTAAGATGGTCGACAATTTCCTGCGCGAGGTTATGCAAGCTCATCCCAAGGCGACCTATGGAGAGATGATGATTAGGTCTGCACTCGATCAGGGCGCTGTCGATATGCTGCTGCTTTCTGAAGGCCTTCGAAAGCGGCGTGTTGGATGGAGGTGCAAGCCCTGCAAACACGAGTGGGAAGCGAGTCAGAACCATCGCTCTGAGATTCCAGATTGTCCGAAATGTGGTTCGGAGGATGTCAGGGAAGATCCAGATAGAACCATGGATATGATTGATGAATTGACACAATTAGCGGGACACACATCTGCTAAGGTGAGTTTAATCTCGATGGATTCCGAGGAGGGTGCGACCCTTTACACGTCATTCGGCGGAATCGCTGCAATGCTGAGGTACTCTCTGACTTGAGGTGAATGAAATGCGCGATTTGGTAGATGCGATTCACCCTCTTCTCAAAGCGGTCATGTCTGATTTGGATGTGAGTGAGGAAGATTGGTCTGGGCTGCTCGCCGGCTCGACAGTTTCGGACTTCGCTGATGTTGCGATGCCGTGTCATTCGCTGGCGCGAGTTTTACGCAAGTCTCCGGCTGCAATCGCCGAGGATGTATTGGCTGGTTTAGGTTCCAGTGCTGCGGGGATTTGTACGGTCAGTTCAGTCAATGGTTTCCTCAATTTTACCGCTGATTCCGAGTGGTTGTCGATGCGGATGGAGGAGGCGGCTGCCGATGAACGTCTCCGTGTTTCCGTCGAAGACTCCCGCATCATTGTCATCGACTATTCTTCGCCAAATGTTGCGAAGCACATGCACGTTGGTCACCTTAGATCCACAGTCATCGGCGATGCGCTGAATCGCATGCTTACCTACAAGGGACATACAGTAGTACCCGAGAACCACGTTGGTGATTGGGGAACGCCATTCGGTATGCTAATCGAGCATCTAATCGATATCGGCGTCGAGACACATCCTGATGAGATCAATTTGGGCTCGTTCTATTCTGATGCTCGTAACAAATTCGATTCCGACTCAGCCTTTGCCGATCGCTCGCGCAAGAGAGTAGTTCGCATGCAAGCGAGTGAGCCTGAAACGATTGCTCACTGGCAGATGCTTGTGGATCGCTCATTGCTCCACTTCAACGATGTCTACCAGATGATGGGTGTTCTGCTGACTGATGATGACCTTGCTGGTGAGTCGAAGTACGAGGCCGCGCTGCCGGAAGTTGTCGATATGTTAGCGGCAGCAGGGCTGCTTGAGGAGAGCGAGGGAGCTAAGGTAGTATATCCAGAAGGTTGGATGAATCGAGAAGGTGAGCCACTGCCTCTGATTATTCAGAAGGCTGACGGCGGCTACAATTACGCAACCAGCGACCTCGCCTGTATCATCGATAGGATTCAGAATGTCGGCAGCCGAGATTTCCTCTACGTAGTCGGCGCCGAGCAGGCTCAGCACTTCGCGATGGTATTCGAAGTAGCGCGAAGTGCTGGCTTCATGGACGATACCGTCAATGCTATTCACGTTCCATTTGGTCTCGTTTTGGGAACAGATGGCAAAAAACTCGCGAGCAGGACAGGAGGCGCTGTGCAACTCAAGGACCTGCTCGTCGAAGCAGTCGAAAGGGCTGATTCGCTCATCGCAGAGAAGAATCCAGAACTCCCTGCAGATGAGCGCGCCGAAGTTGCTCACATGCTTGGAATCGGCTCTGTAAAGTATGCCGACTTATCCACAGATCGAACCAATAATTACACATTTGACTGGGAGAAAATGCTCTCATTTGAAGGTAATACTGCACCCTATTTGCAGTATGCACATGCAAGGATCTGCAGCATCTTCTCTAAGGCAGAAATCGAGCGAGATAGTATCCGAAAAGCCTCAATCTCACTCGCGGACGAGCGCGAAGCAACACTCGCTAGAGCCATCATCACTTTCCCCCAAGCGCTCGACTTGGCCTGTGCAACCCACTCGCCGCACAAGTTAGCCACACAACTTCACGCAATTGCCCAAGCCTTCGCTTCATTCTACGAATCCTGCCCTGTCCTTGCATCCGAAGGCGCTACTCGAGAGAGTCGGTTGGCTCTTTGCGATTTGACTGCCAGAACTCTCGAAACCGGGCTATCACTCCTAGGAATTAGCGTCCCTCAACGAATGTGAGTAATGCAAAGCAGAGCGATTTGAGGCAATTCGCCTCGCGCGACCTTGAAATTGGTGATTCCCTCGCGCTGTCATGGTCTCAGTAGGCGACATGGCACCCGATTTCGAATTGATGGCTTTTGACAAGACGATGTTTCGACTCTCCGATTCAATCGGAAATCGAGTTGTCATCCTGTTCTATCCTGCAGCATTCACTGGTGTTTGTAGCAAGGAAATGAGTACCTTCACCGATTCGATGAATCGCCTCGAAGCCGCAGAAGCCGAAGTCCTCGGTATCTCGGTCGATGGAATATTTGCCAATGCGGCATTCGCTGACGCTAACGAAATTGGCTTCCCACTTCTTTCAGACACTGACCGCATCGCCACCGATGCATACGGAGTAGGCATTCCATTCGTCATGCCTGACTATATCGCGGCCCAACGCTCGGTCTTCGTAATTGAGGCAGATGGCAAAATCAGTTATGCTTGGATTGCCGAGAATCCTGGAATCGAGCCAGACTACGAAGCGGTTCTATCACACCTGGAAAATTGATTTGAGAGCGTAATACGCTCTCACTGTTCAGCTACCATAGGCAAGATGGTAGACAAGAGAGCCGTAAATGATGCCAGATACTGCTAGGCTCTCCTCGTTGAATCGGCTCATATCATCGAGATAAGTGTGGTACTCAGTAGAACCCGAGCCGTAACAGACCACGGCTCGACCATACCGCTTGCCATCTGAGTCGTCATCGTCGATATTGTAGACGAATGGTGCGTGATCGGAATTGTAAGGCATGTCGGTATTTGCCAATTTGCGGACGTTGATATTGTATCTATCAGCGAGTTCTGGATGTTCTTGTTTGAACTTAGCCGTAATTCCCTGAATATGCTCGACATCGGTCTTATGATTGCCGAAAAGTGTCACACCCGAATTGCGCTCCGCATCGACATGATTCATATCCAAATTGATGTAAAGCCGGAGGTTTTCATACAGGTTATTCGAGTGCTTATCGACCCAGTTAGTCGAACCATACAATCCCTCTTCCTCGCCTCCCCAAGTGCAGAAGTAAATGGTATGTTTTGGTGTACCGAGTTGGCTTTCTATGAGTCCGAATTGCCGAGCCATCTCGAGCACGGTCGCCGTACCGGAGGTATCGTCGACCGCTCCTGCGCCCATGTAGACGGTGTCATGATGGGCCCCGATAATGATCAGTTCTTCCGTTTCACCTTGGATTATACCGCATGGAACCTTGACTGTGGCTTCCCCTGCATTTTCGACGAAGGTGAGGAATTTGAGCCTACCATCTTGGTTAATCACATTGTCAATAATCGTTTGACCAACGCTTTTGCTGACCATGATGAATCCCAAGTCGATTGGAATATTTTCAATCTCTGAAATCCCTACTGATTTGAAGTAGGGAACGCAATCATTGGCGACGAGTTCGTCACAGTTCTGACGCTCGTTGATGAGGATTAGTCCCTCCACATCATTCTCCGATGCTCGCTTGAATAGAGGGGTGTTTGCCTCTGTTTCATTGGTCATATGGATGAGCACGACTGCGCTAGCGGCGCTGGACCAATCGGCGCTCTCATTGCCGGTTCCCAAGTCAACGACTTCGATATCATCGACATAGCGGATGAAGGATGAGCCAGAGTAACCTTGCAGAACGAAGTCTGATCTGTGATTGAATTCGATGAAATCGGCATTGATGTCGGTTGCTCCACAGGCAAATGCTGGGAGAGTTTCCCCCACATCTCCTGCGTGACAGATTCCCAGTTCTGGCTCGTCATCAATGACGAACATCGGGACGTCGAAGTCCTCGATTGTCGATGGAATCCCCATCGTTGTGAAATTTGATTTGATGAACTCGGCTGTATTGTGCTCTTCATTTGTTCCGGACATCCTGCCTTCCCACTCAGGATGTCCGAGGTCGATGAGGCTCTCAGCGTAGCCTCGTGCGCTGGCAGGGTCGAACTCGATGAGTTCGTAATCCGGAGTTCCTTGAATCCAGTCTACGATGTCATCGCCGTATAGGACTGCGCCACCCATCGTGCCAACGAGCATGATTCCGATTACTGCGAGGACAGAGACTGGAAGTTGCTTGGCGCGCTCAAATTGTTGCTTTAGGCGCGCATCGAGGCTTGCTGAGCTCTCTTCGGATGCAATTTCAGCCTCGATGACCTCATCCATGTAGATACCTCGCAGAATTGCCGCCGCCATGAGCGCCTATTGAACCCAACCGCTAGCGGTACCTATGATGATTCGATTCACTGAGAGCCGATTTCATCGCCAGTCCAACGTCGACCGAGATTGTGGTCAATGTTTAGTTGGTCAAGAATCCGGGCTACAACGAAATCGACGAGGTCTTCGATAGACTCCGGCTTATTGTAGAAGCCGGGGCTTGCGGGCAGGATAACTACACCCCATTCGGAGAGGTTTGCCATTGCACGCAAGTGTGGGGTGGCGTAGGGGGATTCGCGAGGGACGAGGATTAGTTTGCGCCGCTCTTTCATCGCGACGAGGGCGCTGCGGGTTGCAAGATTGTCAGAGATACCCGCAGCGATCTTGCCGATTGTTGTGCCACTAGTTGGACAAATGATGTAAGCGTCGAAGCGGGCTGAGCCGGAGGCAGAGCGAGCGGCGAGATTGTCATTTTTCTCAAGAGTGATGAGTGAGTTTGAGGCGAGTTCTTCGGGAGTGATTCCGCATTCGAGATCGAGATTGATAGCTCCCTCGCGAGTGATGATGAGATGAGATGACCAACCAGCCTCACACAGGGCATCTAGCAGCCGCACCCCATAACGCGCCCCCGAGGCTCCAGTGATGGCAACGACTACTTCAGGCATGATTCGCCCTCTTTCCTTCCTCGCTTCAATCTGCCTCATAGAGAATCACGCAAGGCGTGGGCGAGGTATTCATACTGCTCTAATGAGTTGTAGAGATATGCCGAGATGCGAAAATAGCGCATCTCGTGGTGTGGCCAAGGGAAAACCGGAACCTGAATTCCCCAATCGTCAATGAGACTGTTGTGCAAGGCATCCCCACGGAAATCTGGCGGTCCATCGTAAGTTCCTGGCAGATCGATAGTGGCCATCGCTGTAAGCATCGAATCAGCTATTGGTGGCTCGGTTTCGAGAGTCTCACAGAGGATGTCACGGCCATTGCGAGCGAGCGAATCATTACGTTCCATAATGGCCTCAAATCCACCTGAAACCATTGAACCGAGAGTTTCGATAGCCTTTGGAATACAGAAGATTCCAGATGGGTCAGAGGTCCCTTGCCAATCGTACTCGTAACGAAATTTTTCCACCGGCGAAAGGTCTGCTGTGTATCCATGACTGATTGTCAGCGGCTTTGTTGATTCACGCTT
>DAFD01000030.1 GCA_002497895.1 Euryarchaeota archaeon UBA175 | reverse complement strand
GCTATGCGATCTCGGCAGTAAGCCGGCCACCTGCGATTCGGTCATAAGTCTGACTCGCCCGCACAGAGCCTGTGCGAATTGAGGTAGTTCATGCGGAGGGCGAGTCGAGCATCGTCGAGAGTGACGATCCGATTACCATCTCTGAGGTTCTGGCTCGTCTTGACATCGCATCCTCGACGGTTCTCGCCGTACTCGGCGAAACTATCGTCCCTCATACCTCGACAATCAACGATGATATTGAGATTGAATTGATTGTCGTCTCAAGCGGCGGTTAATTCCTCGTTGAGAATTACCCCAGCTTCATGGGTGATAATTTCCTTTCCTTTTCGCATTACTGCAGCTTTGTTTCCAAGCAGTTCGAAGGCACCATCACGACATCTTAGGAAGGAGCCTTCGTAGAGGCCAATGACTGGTGAGTCGTGGCTCTTATGGTACTCACTAACTCGCTTTGCTCGGCTCTCACCGTAGTGCTTGTGGTACTCACCATCCTCCTTTTCGCGGAACCAAATTCCACCAGGGTGGTAATGTGGATTAATCTGGAAAGGAACGATTCCGAATGTCTCGAATGACGGCACCATTGTGATTGCCATATCGTTGGTAGTTTGCATGCTCGGGCAGGCAACATTCGCTCCCGCACTAACCCCTGCATACGGAACTCCTCGCTCTAGAACTGCCTCACGAATTGGCTCGATTAGACCTCGCTCGTGCAACTCGCGTACGAGTAACCAGGTGTTTCCACCGCCGACGTAGATACCGTCGGCGGCTTCGATTCCCGCCAGGGGGTCGTCGAACTCGTGTAAACCAACGAGTTCGTATCCTGAATCTCCAGCAAATTCTCGCATTCTCGCTGTGTAACCTTCGTGGTCATGGCCTGCGTATGGTACGAAAACGACTCGCTGACAGCCAGCAAAATTCTCAGCCATCAATTCGCGATACATCACGCGTCGCTCATCGGTACCTATTCCGCCACTACCAAGCAATGCACGCATGACCACACCCCTCCTCAGGATCCCTGCGTGCGCACCTCAGACATAGAAGTCATCGGCTTCGCCGGGCATGCCGAGATGTTCCTCGATAGAACCGCTGACCTCGATACTCGCCAGTAATTTACGAGCAGTCTCTTCTGTTGTGTCCAAGTCAATCTCGAGTGGTAGGCCAAGCGCTTGCTCCATCCACTTTGCCAAGCGGTCAGCAGCTCTCACATCTGCCGACGCACCGACGGTCTCAGCGACCAGCGCCACCGTCGGCACATCATGAATCGGTGATAGAGCCACAAGCAATCCCGCCACACCGATCATCCCCGCCTCAGGTTGATCGCGACTGACGGGGATATCGTTTGCTTCGAGATTTCCACGAACCTCAGCATCGGCGCAGATGACGTGGACAGCCTTGTCCTCGACATCAGCTGCCAAACCAGCCAAGACGAGTAATTGCGGGGTCGAGGCCGCCGCCGCGAGCCCAAGAATCGCATCGGCGACCTCGTGCTGACCTCCGGCGGTCATCGGCTGTAAATCGCCGCCGACAGTCACCACATTCCTTCCATCAGGAAGCATTACGCGATGTACAAGCATCGATGGAGGAACCAGTAAGCCATCTCCATCGAGAGTCGAGTGTGGAGGCATATCAGGGTGAATCAGGCGAGCGACAAGAGTCGAAGGGTGTTTGCGAACTAGAGCATCGACCACGAGTTTGCCAACATTACCTACACCTGGAACTGCTTCAAGCAGAGCCACGTGTTCGGGCAAAGAGTCTCCAATTATCCAATGTACGCGTGTGCGGTTCACTCGTCCTCCTCCTTTCGAGGAGTTGGTAGCTCTTCGATCCACTCATCGCTTCCAGCATTTTCTCGCTGTCTGCGCCTTGCTCCTTGTGCGTCTTGCGGCGAGAACTTCAGCGGTGCGACAGAAGTCATTTTTCCACCGCAATCCTTGCATTCCTCGCCGAGACCATACTCGCCGCAGTCGGTGCACCGTTGCAATCTCGTCCGAGCCATCCCGTTCCCTCAGAAGTCCAAGCCCCTTTCAGAGGTCTTTGAAGTTGTAGCATGCGAAGGGCGGCTTCACATGCGTTCGATATCGATTGAACCTTCGACCGAAGCGATGGATTTTGTCGCGGCACTCTGAGCATTTACCCAGAGTCTCTCAGCGGTCTCGTAATCGGGCGCCTTGATGTCGATTCGATACTCCGGCGCTCCGTCGTAATGACAAGTCAAAGTTGCCTCCTCTTCACCCACGGCAACAGCCTCGGCTGCCAAGAGAGCATCGCGGATTGCATAGACTCCTTCTGCTCCCCAAATTTCAATGTTGAACTGACCGCGGATTTCAACGAATGGCGGGACAATGTTCTCGATGGCGAGTTCGATGATGGTACTCATCCACTCACCGCTGAAGCCATTCTCTGAGAGGGCGGTTTCGGAGATGGCACACTCCTCAAGCGCGCCGTAGAGAGTGCCGAAGATTTCCGTCATCTCCTCTGAAATTTCAGAGGTCTTGTCGGCATCCCAGCCGACGCGCTCAGCAGCCACGCCCATGATTTGATGAGCGCGTAGATTATTCTTCCATGATTGCAAAGTGTCACGGCGTCGTTCCTCTGAAACACTCTTGATCGATAGGTCGACGCGTTCGCGGTCCTTCTTGATTCCAATTACCTTGGCGACGACGCGCTGACCAACTCGCAGATGGTTTCGGATATTCTTGACCCACCCTGAGGCTACTTCTCCGATGAAAACGAAGCCCTCGCGAGATCCGTAGCCATCGAGGTTGAGGTAAGCGCCGTTCTCGCGAACGTTCTTGACAGTGCAAACGAGAAGTTCGCCTTCATCCGGCCAAGGTTCGTCAGCGCTAGCCATCTTCTTCCGTCCCCTTCACTCGAGGACGTCGACAATGGTGCTTCCAACAAGCTGGGCCTTTCCACCTGCTGGGCGAGCCAAAGTGGCTCCGCAGATCGAGCAGGAGATCGAGGTTGACGCCCTTTCGAAAATGATTGCTTCGTGACCGCAGTCGCGGCAGTTTACTCGTAGGAAATTCGCCTCACCCATGAAAATCCCTCAATCACTTCTCAATTAGTTCGAACTTCTTTGCGCGTTGCGCGGCCGGCTGGTGAGCCTTTCCGGTCTCAGAGCAGCGGTAGAGGAGGTTGACGCGCTTCGTTGGCTTCTCGCCAGAAGGCTTCGGACGTGGGAATCCACGGTAACCGGAAGTCGCCTTACGGAATCGTCGCTGACCCCACTTTAGTTCAGAAGCGCGGCGCTTCTTGACACGCTCGACAGCGTGGACGGTGTGCTTACCCGCCGATGGGCTATAGCGCATCACTTTGCGTGGCATTTTGACCATGACTGAGCACCTCAACGTCTTGCGACGACGCGCCCACCTATGACCCGTATATGATTGTGCCGAACCGACTCGAGCCCCCTCTAGGGGCTATGTGACTCGATTCAGGGTGCTGGGAGCGTCGTCAAATCAAAGAGTCTCCTCCGCTGCCACGACTCATGGTCTTCTGGGTGAATCAGGCTATTGTGGGCTTCACTCTACTAATTGGGGCCTTTTCGATGTGGAGGATGGGGCCCGCATTCAAGCGCAGTCAATTTGCCCGACCGATTGCTGCGCTCGGGCTAATCATGTTGTTATTGCTGCCCGAGCAACCTCTGTACTTTGAGCCTGATTTCCATCGTTGTGTGCATCTCAGTTTCTGTAATGACGACGGTCGTGAAAGCTTCCTGCACATATTGCAGTGGACTCTATTCTCGATAGCAGGAGCCTTCCTAGGTTGTTACACAATTATCCAAGCCTCGGGAGTTTACAGCGGTCGCAAGCCTCCTCTCCTTCTCCTCGGTTGGATTATCCTCGGAGGGACCTGGTGGTCGATTTTCCAGTCCCCCTGGTTTATCGAAGCCTACACGCGATTTGATGTGCTAACTATGATGTTCGCGACCTTGGTAGGCATCGGATTGACTGTCTACTTGTTCTTCCATGTGATTCGTTTCACCGAGCGGCGCACTCCAAAGGATCCGCCAATAACCGCTCTCGATGAGCGTGAGCGGCGACTCGTCACCGAGATGATTCGCCGTAATCTTGGAGGTGACGAGTGATGTTCCAGTCAGTAGATTTGCTATCTTCTCCTGAAGCAATCTTCGTCATGATACTGTTAGGAATGATGTTCATTTGCTATTGCTTCGCTGTGCACCTCATCGTCACTTGGAATCCTCATCATCGACCAATCATCCCTCTTACTGCCTCTCTGATACTATCTATTGGTCCGATGGTCGCCTTCTCATACATGGGAGATGGTGAATCTTCCTTAGGGGCGATTTTTGAGTGGGTCTTCTTCGTGATTTTCGTTGAGGCCGGAGTGCTCGTTCTATGGCTACCTCCTGCCCTTGCTTTGGTCACTTTTCAGATGTTCAGAGTCACATTCTGGAAGCCTTCCGAGGATCCTTTGATGGACATGATCGAGAATTGATTTCGCGCTCTCAGTCCCTCATTCCCTTCGCATGCTCGCGGCATCAGCGTGAGTAACGCTCATAACACGCCGGTCGGTCGCCGCGCTGTCCTAAGAGGTGGTTATCATGTCCAAGGGTACTCCAAGCATGGGCAAGAAGCAGAAGTCCACGCACATTCGTTGCCGACGCTGCGGCCGACATTCCTACCACAAGCAGAAGCGTGCTTGCTCTTCCTGTGGCTACGGCGAGACCGCTCGCCTGCGCAAGTTCCGCTGGAGCAAGCGCAACCGTTCTCTCTCCTACCCGAAGAAGTGAGTACTGCGCCTGAATCGGCGTCAGACCATGCTGGAAATGGCTAAGTCCCGAATCGGTCAGGGAGAAACGATTCCCGATGTGCGGTATCATCGGTCTAGTCGGGCATCCCGACTCGCAGGTCGGCAAAACACTCTACGATGGATTACTTGTTTTGCAGCATCGCGGACAGGACGCGGCGGGCATAGTAACCAGTGACGATAAGAACATTTCACACCGCCGTGCTAACGGACTCGTTCGGGATGTTTTCCGCCTTCGCCACCTGCAAGCCCTAGAAGGCTCGATGGGGCTCGGTCACACTCGATATCCGACTGCTGGTTCATCCTCAGCGGCAGAAGCCCAACCATTCTACACTAACTCTCCATTCGGAGTTAGTCTAGCTCACAATGGCAATCTGACAAACCCCGAACACATAATCGATACTCTCCTCGAGCGCGACCACCGTCGCATCAATACAAGCTCGGACTCAGAAGCCTTGCTCAATCTATTCGCGGCCGAGATTCAACGCGCTATCAACGGTCGCCGAGGAGGCCTCGACGCGCTTGGCGAGGAAGACGTCTTTCGCGCCATCAGCGCAATCAATTCGACCGTCGAGGGCTCCTACTCAGTCGTAGCAATGATCACTGGGTGGGGAATGGTCGCATTCCGAGACCCATACGGCATTCGACCACTCAGTATTGGAAGTTGTGAGGTCGACGGATTCACTGAGACTCTAGTTGCATCCGAATCCGTTGCGATGAAATCGCTTGGATTCGAAACCGACCGCGATGTTGCACCCGGAGAAGCAATCATAGTCAGAATGGATGGAACGCGCACTTCGCGTATCTGCGCCGAACAACCTACGCACACGCCTTGCATCTTCGAGTTCGTTTACTTCGCCCGCCCCGACTCGCGCCTAGACGGCGTTTCGGTTCACGGCGCGCGCTTGGCGATGGGTGCAAAACTCGCTGAAAGAATCGCTCTCGAGCACCCCGATCATGAGATTGATTGCGTCATCCCTGTACCTGATAGTGGAAGAATAGCGGCTTTGGAATTGGCCAGTGAGCTCGGTGTATCTTATCGAGAGGGTTTTGTCAAGAACCGCTACATTGGTCGTACCTTCATCATGCCAGGACAAGCGCTGAGGAAGGACTCAGTTCGTAGGAAACTCAACACAATTTACCACGAATTTGAGGGCCGAAATGTCCTCATTGTCGATGATAGCATAATTCGCGGAAACACCTCTCGTCGTATCGTCGAAATGGCTCGTGACGCCGGCGCTAAAAAGGTCTACTTCGCCTCTGCCGCACCTCCTGTGGTGCACCCCAATGTGTACGGTATCGACATGCCTGCAAAGCACGAATATGTGGCACACAATCGCACTACTGAGGGTGTGTGTGAGGCGATTGGTGCTGATTGGTTGATCTATCAGAAACTGGATGATTTGGTCGAGGCGTGTCTAGGTGCAGGCGATAAACGCCTCGCGAATTTCGATTGCTCTTGCTTCGATGGCCGATATGTCTCTGGGCAAATTGACAAGGCCTATCTGGACTCTATTGAGGCCAAACGGAAGGATTCGGCTAAGGCTTGAGTTATTCACTCAAAATTTCTAGTCACACCAGGCTCATTCACACGACAGGGTGAAAACTGCACGAGTTGGGTTGGGTGCATGATGGACGAGCGCTTGCCGACTATCGAGAGCACGTCTCTGATTCCGATGGACGAAGCTGTGACCGCTTGTTGCGCTCTTGGGGCCGGTCGATTTGCTGTTGGAACGGCCTCGGGTGTTCTACGGATTTACGAGGCCGACGCGCTGCTTGACAGCGCGATTCTTGAGTCATCTATCGTTGGCTTGACTGGATCTGGTGAGGGAGTTATCGCAGCATCAGAACTCACCGGTGTTACCGCCTTTCATGGCGAGCCTCTGTGGTCGGTGGAGATTGCTGCTGGTTGCGAAATCCTCGCGGCGAGTGGAGGTGGCGTGATGGTGGTCGATGCCGCGGGAGGAGTTACCCGCATCGACTCTGAAGGCAAGGTATCCGGTCGTAAATCGTATGGAGAGGTACAAAGATTGGCTGGATCAGCCGATGGAGCAACAACTGCAGTAGGTCTTACGAATGGCACTTTGATTCTCTCCGATGCTTTGGCAGAGGTTGTTCAAGAATCACCAGCCGATGCTGACGATATCGAGACAATATCTCACCTTGTCTTCCGTCCAGATGGGGTTCTGCTCGCCTGTCGAGATTCGATGGGCATGACTCTTGACAACCGTCCAGAGAACCGTATGGAATGCTGGGATCACGAGCGCGGGATGATTCACATGAGTGAGTTGCCCGCGCGTGCTACTAGTTTACTCGCCACTGAATCTGGTGCTATCGTCGGTTGCCAGAACGGAGCGGTGATTCACGGAATTGTTGGCGCTGAGTTAGAGGAAATCACCCGATTTGATAATCCAATATCGACAATCATCGAGTGGGGTGATGACCTAATCATTGGAACCTGGTTCCACACCAAACGCATAGCCTTCGATGGCTCCACCGTTTGGTCCTACGAACACGAAGGACTAGTGACTGCGATTCTCGATTTAGGTGCGGGTCTAATCGCAGTCATCGGCGAGGCTCCTGCTGGTCAGAATCCAGCATCGATAGTTCTGCTAGACCCTGATGCCGAGCCTCGAATTCCCGAAGATGCTTCATTCGAATACGAATTCACTCCACAGGGTTCGACAGAATTCGCCGGCGGTCTCAGCGAGGATGAGATTGCAATGGCTGACGCACCGCCGGAATCCGCTAACGATGCTGGAGGTCTGATAGACACGCTAGCCGAAGAAATGGAAATTCCGACCAGCGATCCAATCGTCTCAGAATCAGACCTGCTGGCCGACCTCTCAGCCTCCGCCCGCGCCATCAATTTACCACCAATCGCAGACGCGGGCGAAGACAGAACCACTCCGGCTGAATCAGACGGCACAGCAACAATCCTTCTCGATGGTTCTCGCTCCTACGACCCCGATGGCCACATCGTGAATTACGCGTGGCAAGATGCCAATGGCAAGGTTATCGGAAACCAAGCCCAAGTCCGTGTTCGCCTTCGTGCGGGCACTCACCCGTTCGAATTGACTGTTACAGACGACAAAGGAGCAGCGACCACAGCGATGGTCACCGTAAGGATCCAGTAGCGGTTGACCACTCAAAGAGCAGCAAGAGCGGCCTTGAGGGCAGGAACTGCCTCTTCCCAAGTTGCAACTATGCCATAGTCAGCCACGCCGAAGATAGGTGCGTCAGGATCTTTGTTAATCGCGACGATATACTTCGACGAGCGCATTCCAGCGAGGTGTTGAATCGCGCCAGAAATACCCACAGCGATGTAGAGAGAAGGAGTCACCGTCTTTCCGGTCTGTCCAACTTGCATCGAGTGAGGCATACCCCATTCATCGACGACTGCTCGACTAGCACCGACAGCGGCACCAATCATATCAGCAACCTCTTCGAGTTGAGAGAAGTTCTCTTTCTGACCAATTCCACGGCCACCTGAGATAATTATGTCAGCCTCGCTCACATCGAGCCTTTCACTAGCCTTTGCGATGGCTTCTTTGACAGCGATTCCAACATCAGCGCTCTGGTCAACCACGTTGACAGCCGCGCTGCCGCCAGCGCCAGCCGCCTCGAAGGCGTTGGCGCGAAGTGTAATCACGCACTCACCAGTAACGGTCGAAGTTTCGACCGCCTTACCAGAGTAAATCGGTCGAGTGATAGTAATGCCAGCGGCCAAGCCGGTGGCATCCTGAACAATAGGCACGCCGCGCTTAGCAGCAACTCGCGAAGCAACCTCGCGTCCAATTGGTGTCGCGCCAGCAAGCACGACGCCTGAGCACTGCGATGCAATCGCGGTGGCCCAAGCCCCACCATCGAAGGTCGCGAAGCAATCGCCTACAACCGAGACGACCTTCGATACGCCAGCGATGCTGGCTGCCTCATCCGCTCCAACCCCGCCGGGGACGACGACGGTAGGAGAGGAACCGAGAGCACTTACGGCACCAACGAGTTGAGCTGTGATTGGGTGGAGAGAATCTCCGGATGACTCTGCTATGACTGTATATTCCATTCCATCGCCTCCTCAAATCACGTTTGCCTCATCGCGCAACTTTCCGACAACCGCCGACACCGAATCGGCGCCTTCGAACTTCTGGCCCGGAGGCTTTTCTGCGGGTGGGGAATGTGCATCAATTGTAACTCCGGCCGCGCCGAGGTCGACGCCGAGATCAGCGGCCGACCAAGTCTCAATCGGCTTTTTCTTGGCCATCATTATGCCACGAACATTCGGCCGGCGCATCTCAGTGATGCCCTTGTCGAAAGCAAAGACGCATGGGGCTGAGACGCCGACCTTCTCTTGGCCAGCGGCGCTCGGGCGAGTGGCTGAGTAGCCAGCTCCGTCGGCTGCAACCTCGGAGACGAGGGTGACGCATGATGCTCCAATGAGTTCAGCAACGCCGGGTCCTGTGGAACCGGCGTTGGTGTCAGCAGCCTGCTTGCCGCAGAAGACGACTGAAGAGCCAATCTTCTCGACGGCTGCGGCCAGTAACTTCTGGACCTGAGTTGAGTCAAGATCGTTGATGTTCTCAGCCGAGATGTGAACCAATGTATCGGCTCCTACGGCCGCTGCATCACGAAGCAACTTCTCGCAGCGAGCTGGTCCGGCGGTAATCGCGACAATATCGCCACCGCCGCTCTCCTTCAATTGAAGAGCAGACTCGAGAGCGTACTCATCGTAAGGGCTCATCGACCATTTTGATACTGCGCTCTCGTCGACACGACCAGCAGATACTGAAATCTTCGCGGTTGTGTCTGGAACCTGTTTGAGTAGTACTGCGATGCTCATAGATAGCCCTCTAGACGACCCGCCCACCTGTGACTCATCTATGAAGATTCGGAGTGGCCACCGTAGGTGATTTGGTATTGAATCTAGAATAATTGAAGAATAGTGCTGCGGAACAAATTGCGAAAATTGAGAATATAGTGTTTGGAAAAGCCAGTGAACGGGCAATTAACGAGTCATTTGGCTCGATCAGTTTGATGCTCGTTTCAGCGATTTGGTAGTTTGCGATCCCTTCGTTACTAATCGAAAATTCGCTCGTTACCTTAAATTCCAGATTGAACACTTGCTGATGACTTCCGTTACCCAGAACTGTGAAATTATTAGAAGAAATACGAGGAGGCGCAATCAGTGTTATTCTTACCTTTTCAGGGGCGGATAATGAGTCGATTTCAACACTACTCATCGGCGAAAGCACCGACCAACCAGATTCTTCTAAATATTCTTTATTTGATATTTCGAGATTGAACTGGTCCCTACCGTTTCCATCATTATATACCCAAAAATCAAGGTCGATTTCATTCCCAATACCCATCGTAACTAGGGATTCCGCAGCCTCCACACGTAGCCGGGAGAACTGATTAATGACGACCAATAGTTTGACTTCTTCTGGTTGAGTAATAGCGCTTACTGGAGCACCGCTAGCTTCTGTTACTTGGGAGGTAATCGACACAACCTGTGATCCAACCGATTGCCTAAGTTCCCCTCTCACAGCTGCCTGGAATGTAATTTCAGAACCAGCGCCAACAGTGACCGAGGCTGGACCTGCAATTACGAGCACTCCTCCTTGGTAAGTTATCTCCACTTTGACATTGTAAGGATTTGAGTTCTGGATTGAACAGTAGATTATTGTGGTTCTAGTCGCGCCTGGGTAGACATCAATCGGTGCTGGCTGATCGCATTGAATTTCAACCTCAGGAATGATGTTTTGTCCTTGCGAAATTGGAACTAGTTGGAGCAAAATGATGGCAGTCAGGAAGAAAAGTAACTTCCTCGCCATACTCCTGCCAAGGGGCATCCCTCTATGACGTATCCGAAATAATCAGTGGGGAAACCATTCAAGACCAGCACCCTCTGTTGATTTCATGCTCAAGCCCGGATTTTACTGGGCATGGTTGGAAATGTGCTTCATCTGGGCCTTGTTCATCTTACTCTTGTTTTACATACTCAAGCGACTAATGTTCGAAGAGGAAGAGGCTTGATTGTTGAATCGAACCCTCCATGATGTGGACGCCAGCTTCCCGACTCTAGATGACGAATACATCATA
>DAFD01000050.1 GCA_002497895.1 Euryarchaeota archaeon UBA175 | reverse complement strand
GCTCGCGGTCATCGGCGCTGAACTTGCTCTCGTCACTTGGTTGGGACAACGCAACGAGGAAGCCATACTGAGAGACTGACGGCTTAGTGGCGAGTGTGCGTCTTCGTGCAATTGAATTGATTAATCGACCTGCAGTGATACGTTTTCAGAGCGGATCGAGGAATAACGTCGCATACCAAGTTTGATGACGGGCGGGTGCGGGAACAACACCGTGTCAGGCAGTTGGATATCGGACACCCCTGATGAGGTGGAGCACCCAACCGTGCCACTCGGGATCAATGAAATGGCGATTCCACGCGCCGCGATTCTACTTTCTTTGGCCACCGCGGCGCTACTAATCATCTCAACAATCGTCGTTGGATACAGCGTCTATGACTTCGCCAAGAATAATGAAGATGCGTTCTCAGTGACCGATAAGGACCTACTGAAGGATGAAAATGAGCGATGGTACTGGGAAATCGATCTACTCTTCGATACCTGCGACTCACGTCTTGGAGAGTGGAACTGGCCAGATGTGCTTGCTGACCAAGATGATGTATTTCTCTATCCAGGAGAATTGCGTTGTGATTGGGAGCATCAGGGCGATGGGGACCGAGCCAGCGTTGTAATCTACAACCGAGGAGATCAGACGCTCGACCTCGTGCTTGAAATCGCAGGAGGCGAGGTTGTCTTCGCATCAGAGGGTGATAGCGATATGACGCTCGATCCTATCGAACCTAATGGCACTGCAATCGTTGAGATTGAATTGGAAAGTGAGGTTACCGAGCACGACATCACCATCGAGGCCTCTCACCTGCGAGTTCCTGAGGCCGAAGTCCTGCTCGACGTCCATATCTTCGAGGGAACCGAAGCACGTGAAATTCACGCCAGTGACGGAGATAGCCTCGCGGTCCACTACAAGGTGTGGGACGCCGACACGAATGAGCTGCTGGATGAAGGTGACCTCGTCGTTACAGCGGGAGATGATTCGAATTACATCAAGGGATTCGGTTGGTCGGCGATTGGACTCGACATCGATGAGGATAGAGGACTGATTCCAGGCATCGATACCGGGACTACCCACACAACTTTGCTACCGCCACCAATTGCTTACGGAAATAGCGACGGACACGAACTTCAAGAGTCGTGGTTGCGCTTTGAGTTGAAGGTCGATAGAGCGACCATTTGAGACCACTAGCGCGCGAAAAGGACTTGACCTCGACAAGGGAGCGGAAACCATGAACGAGGAGCCAACCCACTTCGCTCTTCGACCCTCAGATGACCTTGTCAAGCGCGCTTCCAAGGTCGCCAAGGCCAACTCTGCCCGCAAGGGAGAGCCTGCCTTTCACATGACTGAGGACGTGCGCAGGCTCTCTACTCCATGGTCGGTCGCACAGGTGCGGGCGACGCAAATTGAAGCGGCCGAGTTACCCGCCGGAGTGATTCTCGATGCGGCCGCAGGTAGCGGAGTGCAATTGGTAGCATTGACTGCCGGACTAAAGCGACCGGGATTGGCAATCGAACTCGATCCGAATATCGGCCTCTTATGTGCGGCAAATATGCACTCAGCCGGAGAGTCTGGAGACCTCCAGAGATCAATGGACCGCGTATTGGTCGGCGACGGAACCGACGCCGAGAATGCTATCATCGCCTATTGGAATAGTCTGCGAGAGTCTGGAACGAGGGCGCACCCACCAATCGGTATGCTACATCTGGACCCAGCTCGCCCTCGAGACGCACAAAGACATGAAATCGATGAGATGCAACCAGCGATTGGACCATTGATGAAAGCCTGGTCCAAACATCTCGAGATAGGGCCACGCGGACCCGCGGTTCTGCTAGATCTTTCACCAAGACTCAATGAAGACCAACGAGCCCTCGTCGATGCCACTATCGAGACCACCTTCCCCGGTATCACACGAACTTGGGAATACCTCAGCCAAGGAGGTGGTAGAATCGATCGACTCTCAGTCTGGATAGGTTCTCTATCATCCAAATCCCCATCCCGATGTGTGAGAATGGGAAGGAAGAAAATCATGGCTACAATCGAGGGTAAGATTGCTGAATCAGAAGAGGTTTCAATGAGTAAACCTCCGCCATTCGGTGCCCACTTGACAATCGTCGACCCAGCCCTCGTTCAATCAGGGCTGCAAGAGTCCTGGCTCGAGCGAGCCCTGCCTGAAGACGCCGGACACTCATGGCTGCGACTCGATGGTCGTCGCCCACTCCTCATCTCCACAGAGCGCCTAAACAAAGATGAGGAAATCGACGCCTTTGTTGTCGCCAGCGGAGAAATTGTCCAGCATAGACTCACGCCTCCTGAATTGCACACCATCGAGCAGACGGCGGCGGCGGCAGCTCGCAACGGAGTTGGGAAAATCACCCTGCGCTGTAGCCTCGACCCCGACCTTCACCCAACCCTCCAGCGCAGGCTCGATAAATCGATGAAGGAATTCGATGGAGCGAACGGATTCATGGTCGACCTCGATCTTGAGAGAGGCAGTGGTAGCCACACGCTCTACATCGTCTGCAAACATGCTTGAAAAATAGCAAAAACACACCTGAAGAAGAAAAAATACCGGATTCTGGGCCAACCTGGTAAATTCTCACCTCTTCACGCCCCGTAGGGGCGGCCGTCTCCTTCAAATATGGAGGGCAGGTCGGCGGGATGCCCTTTGAGGGCCATCGGGCAACCGATGA
>DAFD01000005.1 GCA_002497895.1 Euryarchaeota archaeon UBA175 | reverse complement strand
GACCGGCCCGAAAATCTCCTCTTGGAAGCAATCCATGTCCTCGGTGACATCGGCGTAGACGTGAGGCCACATGTATACGCCCTCACTAGCATCGCCTTGGAAGTTCTCAGGCTTGTTGTCGTTGGTAATGCGCCCTTTGCCCCAAAGTTTCGTGGCTCCGCTAGCATCGCACATCTCGATTCCCTTGAGGAAATCTGTGGAGTATTTTTCCGACAGCATGGATCCATAGAGGACTCCATCATGACGCATTGAGTCTCCGACCGCTGTCGCCTTCACCTTGGTCATCAGTCGCTCAACGAATTCGTCGTAGATGTCCTCGTGGATGATGAGATTGCCAAGGCTAGTACAGCGCTGGCCGGCTGTTCCGAAGCCGGCCCAATAGGCTCCCTCTACTGCGTTTTCGAGGTTCGCGGATGGCATTATGACGAGTGGGTTCTTGCCGCCGAGTTCGAGTGATGCGCTGACTAGGTTACGCCCGCAAATCTCGCCGATCATCTTTCCGACTGGGGTGCTGCCAGTGAATGAGATCTTGTTGACCATGCCGAGGTCGACTGCGTCGACAAGGTCCTGGCCTGCGCCGCTGCCCTTGCCGTGGATGAGGTTGATGACGCCGTCAGGGAGTCCTGCCTCGTGCATTAGTCGGGTCAGGGCGAATGATAGGAGTGGAGCGTCTTGTGGTGACTTCCACACGCAGGTATTGCCGCACATAATTGCTGGAATCATCTTCCAGAATGGAACTGCTGATGGGAAATTACAGGCGTTGATGATTCCGCATACGCCGAGTGGGCGGCGGTAGGTGAAAAGTTCCTTGTCGGGCAATTCGGAGTTGACCGTCTGCCCGTAGAGTCGACGGCCTTCGGATTGGAAGAATAAGCAGGTATCAATCGCTTCTTGGACTTCGCCACCGCACTCTTTCAGAGTCTTACCAATTTCACGTGCTTGTAGCCGTACAATGTCGTCCTTGTGATCCATCAGGAGTCGACCCATGTTGCCAATCACTTGGCCACGGGTCGGTGCTGGAGTCGCCGCCCAGCCAGGGAAGGCTGCGCGAGCGGCTGCGAGCGCATCGTGAACATCAGATTTCGTCGAAAGCGGAAATTCTCCCAGGCAGTCGTCGAGCCATGCTGGGTTGTGGCTGGTGAATGTGGCGCCGTCACTAGCGAGAGTGAGTTCTCCGTTGATGATATTGTATCCGCGCACGGAAGGTGATCCGTTCGGGTTGTTCGCTTCCATCTCTTCGAAACCGGTCTCGAGAACGTGAGTCATATTGCGCGCGAATCGCAAACCTCTGATGAACTCACCGCATAGGGAGTAAGAGTTGGTTGGTGCGAATATGACGATGTTTTGTTCAAGTCGTGCTTACGCGAGGTCGCATACGGCTATTCTGATAACCAGATTGGTCGATTCGACATGGTGTGATTGGTGGGTTTAACAACCCCCGTTGCTGACAAGAGGTTGCAAGGAGGCCCGATATGGCAGACGAATCGGATAAGGAATTGAAGCTCAGGGTAGCGAAGGCCATCCCGAGCGATGTCGGTCATGGAAGAGCCCGAGTGCCCTTCGACAACGAATTGAATCTCAAACCAGGAGATATCATTGAGATTGAAGGCGAGCGGTCAACCGCGGCAATCGTCTGGCGCTGTCGTCCTGAGGACGCGAACCTTGGTGTGATTCGTATTGACGGAATTATCCGTAAGAACGCGAGCGTCTCCCTTGGCGATCGCGTCACGGTTCGTAAGGTCGAGGCGCAGCCCTGCTCGCGCCTCGTGCTCAGCCCAGTCATGGCCAAGCAGCAAAAGGTTCGTTTCGGCCCCGGAATAGAGGGCTTCGCCCGACGTGGCCTCAACAAGAGGCCCGTTGTCTCTGGAGATCGAATTTTCATCCCGGGCATGACTCTCTTCGCAGAGGCTCTTCCATTCCAGATTGTGCAGACGAGCCCAAAGGGAATCGTCCAGGTTCTGCCCGACACTGAGATCATCATCAAGGAGGAAGCGGTTGACGAGGACGAAGATGCCGAGGTCTCAAGCATCACCTACGAGGACATCGGAGGAATCGGCGAACAATTGCAAAAAGTCCGTGAGATGATTGAGCTTCCACTGAAGCATCCGGTTCTATTCCGCAGACTCGGTATCGACCCACCTCGTGGTGTCCTACTCCACGGCCCTCCCGGTACTGGAAAAACACTCATCGCGAAGGCGGTTGCGTCTGAGACTCAGGCTCACTTCACTTCGATTAATGGGCCTGAGATTATCTCCAAGTATTACGGAGAGAGCGAGAAGCAATTGCGTGAAATTTTCGACGAAGCGACCGCGAACGCGCCTGCAATCATTTTCATCGATGAACTCGATTCAATCGCACCCAAGCGTGAGGATGTATCCGGTGAGGTCGAACGGCGCGTCGTCGCCCAATTACTGACTTTGCTCGATGGAATGCAGGGCCGCGACAACGTCGTTGTCATCGGAGCGACAAATCGTCGCGACGCCATCGACCCAGCGTTGAGGCGACCAGGTCGCTTCGACCGTGAGTTGGAAATCGGAGTTCCTGACAAGAATGGTCGCGAGGAGATCCTCAATATCCATACTCGCGGCATGCCAATCAGTGATGATTTCGATATGGATTGGCTGCTCGACAATTCCTACGGATTCGTCGGCGCAGATATCTCTGCACTCGTGCGCGAGGCAGCGATGAAGGCTCTACGCCGATATTTGCCAGAAATCGATCTCGACGAGGAGCAGATTCCCACTGAGGTCCTTGAAAAGATGGAGGTCAAGATGATTGATTTCCGTGAAGCCATCAAGGAGATTGAGCCAAGTGCTCTCCGCGAGATCTATGTCGAGATTCCCGAGATTTCTTGGGAACAAGTTGGTGGTCTAAAAGAGGTCAAAGAGAGGCTCAAGGAAAGCATCGAATGGCCGCTTACCCAGCCTGAGATGTTCGAACATTTCGGAATTAAACCTCCGCGTGGCATAGTTCTATTCGGGGCACCGGGGACTGGTAAGACACTGATTGCTAAGGCAATCGCTAACGAAGCCAAGGCGAATTTCATCTCGATTAAGGGGCCTGAGATGGTCTCCAAATGGGTTGGAGAATCCGAGCGCGCAGTGCGTGAGGTATTCAAGAAGGCCAAGCAATCGAGTCCGTCAATCATCTTCCTCGATGAATTTGAGAGCATCGCTGGAGTTCGACGCACGATGTCGGGCGAAGGCTCGGACGTGATGAATCGCGTCGTCAATCAGTTGCTCTCAAGTATGGACGGGGTCGAATCGATGGAGGGTGTAATTGTCGTAGCAGCGACCAATCGTCCAGAGATGATTGATCCAGCTCTTCTTCGCAGCGGTCGCTTCGAGCGAGTCCTGCACATTCCTCCTCCGGATGCGGACTCGCGCATGGCGATTCTCAAAATTCACACCAAGGACATGCCTTTGGGCAAGTTCTCCATCGATGACCTTGCGTCAAAATTGGACAACTTCACTGGCGCAGATATTGAATCAGTTTGCCGAGAAGCCGCGCTCATCGCTATGCGCGCGGGTCGTAAGTCGGTCTCCAAGAAGGCATTCGAGGAAGCTATTGCACGCGTGCGCCCCACCATCACCGATGAGATGATGGAGTACTACGGCCGCATGGAAGGTATGCTCACCAGCGGCCTTGAGTCGGTTCGCCGCCGACACAACACGCTCACTGGTATCGAAGCTGTTTGAGGTGAAGAAATGCCGACAACATTCGGTCGGGAAATTCTCGGGCGCGATGTCGTCGATCAAGCCGCTGACAAACTCGGTGTACTTGCCGATTTCAGAATTGATATGGCGACTGGTAGCATCACTGCGCTACTCGTCGCTTTGGAGGCAGATCTTGACCCAGCGATGCTACCTTGGCCGACCGTTGAGGGGCTTCTATCTGTGCCCATCGAGGAGATCGCTGAGGTCGGAGTGAACATCCAACTCTCCCGCTGAGCCGATGCAAGTACCGTTCAGCGGTGAATAACGGTCTTAAGTCGAAGTTGAGGCTCGTGAGTCGTTCCGTAGGAACGGTGGCTTGCAGCATGGCGGATTTCCGAGTATGGATGAGACGGCTCAGGTCGAGGCAGTCTCGCCGTCTTGCGGTCACCACAGCCTTCTGGTTGATGCTCGGAATTCTGCTGTTTTCAATACTCCAAACATACATCATCAGCGGAGAAAAGCAGCAATCAGCTTACGGTGATGATTGGAACGATCTCAGTGGATTCCGCGAAGAAGTTTCCAATCTCGGGGTCGAGACAACGGCTCTCATTTCGAGTCCGCTATTGCTCGCAGAGATCGATAACCCCGAGCAATCAATTTTCGTTATCTCGGGAGTCGAACGCGATACCATATCTCTTCCAAAGTTCACGGGTGATGAAACCATAGTCGACTTCCGAGAAGCAGACGGTTACACGAGTTCAGAAATCAAGGCGATCGAGGATTTCGTTGATTCAGGAGGCACTCTCATGCTGATGGATGACTTCGGTTATTCCGCAGGTCTCGCTGATGAATACGGACTCAGCTACTCCGGTCATCACCTCTACGATGGTGAGGCATGGGCCCGTGAACTCGACTTCAATTTCGTCTGGGTCAACGAAACTTCCGCTTACAATTTCACTTCAACGTCCGGTTCGGTTGCGATGGCAATGCATCCGTGCTTGCGTGATTTAGACATGGACGGCATCATCGACCTTCTCGATGACGAGCCGTATAATCCGAATGTCGGTGGAGTCATCACTGCACAAAACGTTGGCCTATGTGCCCATCGTTGGGATGAAGAATCGGGTGATTGGGATTTCTCTGAGAATTACAATTTGTTGACCAATTCACCCTCTGCATTCGAGAAGGATGGCGCTTTCAATCCGGCTGAGAATCGTTACGCAATCAGCGCCAGCACTCTCGATTCGTACCTCGATACGAATGATGACGGTAACTTGACTGTCGGCTTCGAAGCGGCCGGAATCGCTGGCGATGAGCAAGGTCCGTTCGCTGTATATGTACGATACTGTGTTGACAGAATGTGCCTCGACGCAACATCGGGAAGAGTTCACTTTCTCAGTGATGGCTCGCTACTGATTAACTCGCTTTACGAAGCGGGACCGTCCAGCATCTACGAGGATTCAGTGCCGGTTAACGATAACCGCAAGTGGGCGCTCGACATCATCGCCGAAGCACTCCTCCTTGGAAACACAAGCACCAACGCTGGAGAAGAGGCGATCATCATCTTCGATGAATCTCGCCACCAGCAGGAGACTCCAATGGGGGATACATACAACCTGCTGTACTACGTTCTCGTCTACTTCACCAACGATTGGATGGCGATGCTCATTCTGTTCCTGACCCTATTCATCATACTTGAGGCAGTCCTCATCCGCAAGGACGATCCAGAGGACTGGCGCCACGTCTTCCGCATCATCTACTATGGATTTGGAGACGCCCGTCGCTACGAATACTACCAGCGCCCGGGGAAGATCAGACAGGTGTTATTGAGCAGGGTGCGTAATCTCAACACGTTGTCGCGCGAGGAGTTCGATGCCTTACCAGCTATCGAACTCCAACGTATGGTCGAGGACCCCGTACTCGTCCAATTCATCTTCGAGGACCGGCGTTACAAGCCTGACGAACTTGTTGGAATCATTAAGCGAATCAAGGCCTGGGGCCAGACCAATGAGGAGAGTGATGCCTAATGTGGACACGTAAGGCTGCAATCATGCTAACCAGTGGAATCTCACTGATTCTCGTTGGAATGATGATTTCTCACTTCCAACTGATGATCATCGGACTCACTTTTGTTGCCTTCTTGGTCATCAATGGCTGGGTCACAGGACACTCGGACCTTGAGGTAACACGCAACATTTCTGCCCAAAATGTGTACAAGGGTGACGACGTACTAGTCGAGGTGAGTGTCACGAACAACTCGTATCGTCGAACACAATTGCTCGAGGTGTTCGACAATGTGCCGCATGAGATGAAAATGCGACGCGGCATCAATCAGATGCGAATGAATCTCGGACCGGGTCAATCGGCAACGATGCGATACACGGTCCGTTGCCCGCTGCGCGGGCATTACACGATTGGTCCCGTCTCGGTCCGACACCGAAACGCGTTCAATCTCTTCACCAACGAATCCCGCGTCAAGGACCGCACCGACATCACAGTCTTCCCTCAGGTGCGTGAGGTCGAAGAGGCTCTTCTTCGCTCGAATGTTCCTAAGATGTACACCGGTGCAACCACACTCAAGACTCCTGGGCAAGGAATGGAATTCTACTCTCTGCGTGAGTATCTGCCAGGTGATGCTTTCCGCATGATCAATTGGAAGGCCTTCGCTCGCACCGGTGAGCTGATGGTCAATGAGAAGACTCGTGACGCTGTCACGGACGTCTTCATTATTCTCGATACACGCGACATCGCACGTATTGGAACCGTGCTGAAAAATCCGCTTGAAATGGGTACGGTTGCTGCGGCGTCGATTGCAAATTATTTCATCCGACGCCGGGACTCTGTATCGATCGTTACATTCGGTGACAGGATGAATTACTTACCACCAGAAACTGGTGACAAGCAGTACTACAAGACTCTCAGCATGCTTGCTGGAGTCGAGGCAAAGGGCAGCATGCCGCTGCAAGCGGTCACCAATGCGATGACCTCTCGTATTAGCCGCGGTTCACCTGTATTCATTATCAGTAGCCTCGAGGGAGACGGAACCACACTACCAGCAATCCGCAATCTTGCAGGCAAGGGTCACGAGGTCATCGTACTCTCTCCGAGTAGCATCGACCTTGAGCGTCTTGTCAGTCGTATTCCTCGTATGTCTTACGAGGTCCTCAAACTCGAACGCCAGAATCGCCTCACGGCAATTTCTGGTTATGGAGCCAAAGTAATCGATTGGATGCCTGACATCGAATTGTCGCAGGCTCTCCTACAGGTGAAGACAGTCTAGAATCAAAAATCAGCGATAAGAAAAGGAGGTGAGAGAATGGCAATGGAAAGCGTACCACCGAGTCAAACACTCCACCTACCGCGCCTGCGCCGCCGGTGGCAAGTTCTCTTCCTGCAGATTATCGCCACCGCCGCCCTCATGCTGCTACTATTCCGTATGACGGAGGTCTACGGGCCGTGTGACGAAGGTTTCCTCGAAGAGGGGAATGAGTGGTGTCCATCCTATGAGCATACGAGAGGTCTGATGTGGGCTAGCGAGCAACCATCCTTCCAGTCGAATATTCTCGCAGGTTCGGATGGTCTCATAATTCCTCGATTCTTGATGGGCGTGGACTCGACAGGATTCGCCAGTCAAATGGTTCCTTTGGCGCTGTGTTTCGTCCTTGCTGGTGCATGGATCTTCTACCAGACACGCAACGATAATTTCCGCTCTTGGACTCGACGAGGTGTAATTGGAATCGTCACACTGTGGGCCTTTATTCCGTTCCTAATCTCTTGGTTTAGCGGGATTTCTAGTTATGGATTTCATATTCCGTTTGAGCATCTTGGTTCGCTTTTCCAACCAATGCAATTGCTTGTTGAGATTTTCTTCCTCGGCGTAGTTTTTGCTCCAATTCTCGCCGGTCTCATCGGCATTTGGGGTCTATCTCGTCGGGCTCTGACTTGGTCGGTTGGATTCTTCCTGATGGTGATTGGAATTCATGCCTTGCTGACTTTTGAGGGCATCACCGATGCTGTCTCCGGTATTGGCCTGAGGCCTTTGCCAGCTCAAATCGGTGAGGCGACTCTCTACGGTGGGCTAATCTCGCCACTTGCCTTCGATCTTCTTGGAATCGCGATCCTACTACTTCTCTTCCATGAGGCTGGAAATGCTGTCATCGGACATCTGGAATACGCTGTGATGCTGCCGGATGCGACGAAGTCCGATCCCGAATATGTCAGACAATTCACCAATGTGATCAACAGCCACGTGCTTCACACGATTGGGATCATTTGTGGTGTGGCTCTGACCACCGCTTTGGCCTTAGAATTCGATGGACTCATGCTCGATATCGTTGCCGTGATGGAAGGTGGTCAATGGAGTGGTCAGGTGGCTGAATCTCTCGAATTACAATTGACCTATGGAAAGGTCATTTCGGCTGGATTGTTCTTACTGGCTGTCGCCGGAATGCGCTATGTAGTGCCTTGGCAGCGTGTCAGTGGATTGCTTGAGGCAGGTATTGCTAGTCTGCGCGGCTCACGCGCAGAGTCTTGAGAACGCCTTGTTAGGATGGTTGATTCCGCTCTCAATCAGCGGACTCCTTGCAATTTTTCTATGAATAGAATCAGTTGGTTAGCTACTATGAGAGCGAGTAGGCCCAGGCCAATTACGGCTGCTGGCTTGGCCCACCAACCAATGTGAGGGTCGAGCGCACCGATGACCTCATCCCCAATCTGCCAAACTCCCACGATACAGGTGATGAGGACAATCCGCTCCTTCCAAGGAGAGGTGCGCTTACCAGGTGTGGCGGCGCGTCCGGGTAGATTGCGCACCTCACTCATGGGCCGCGTGCAGCGTTTTATGCCCATCAATGCACCGATTGGCGTAGATGGCGGTGCTTTCGGCCTTGTAGTTGGGTTCAAGCCGCAGAGGTCTGCCGAACGAACATGGCAGAAGGCATCAGCATCCAAGGCTGCAGCCGCTGCGGAAAGCCCGCAATACTGCATCAGGAATACAGCGGGCAGCACTTCTGCGCCTACCATCTAGGACGGTCGATACGCAAGCGTGTATCGAAGGATTTGCGCAATCAATTGGTACTCCCTAAGGACGCAAGACACGAAGATGGCCGCCCTTTCACCATCCTTGCTTGTATCTCGGGCGGTAAGGATTCAGCAGTCCTTCTCGATATGCTCGTCGACATCATCTCTAAACGGCGAGACGTGCATATCGTCGCAGGTTGCGTCGACGAAGGAATCGATGGTTACCGAGCACCCTCATTGGAGTGCGCACGAGAACTCGCAGAGTCGCTTGGCATCGAGTTCGTCACTCTATCCTACGAAGAAATGGGCTACGAGCGCATGGACGAGGTAGTCCGCAGGATGCCAGTTATAGCCGAAAATAACTCTGAGGCCAAGGGAATGATGCCATGCTCGTATTGTGGAGTTTTCCGCCGGCAAAGCCTCAACGCTCTCGCTGAGAAAGTCAACGCTGACGTGATGGCACTCGGTCACAACCTCGACGACATGGCACAGTCGATTTTGATGAATTTGCAGAAGGGTGAGATTGAGCGCAGTGTTCGTCTCGCCCCACACACCGATACGCCAATCGAGGGACTTGCTCCTCGCATCGTCCCTCTTCGATGGATTCCGGAGCAGGAAATTCATGCCTACGCATTCGCCAAGGGTATGCCAATCCACCATGGAGATTGTCCGCACGCTCCGGGTGCAATGCGACAACAGAGCCGGGCAATCGTGGCCGCGCTTGAGGCTCAAAGCCCAGGCGCGCGACATGGACTATTACACGCGCTCGAACAGATTCGTGAATTGCATCGTGAGGCGCGTGGAGATCCGCACAGCGCAGTCACAAATTGCCAGGAGTGTGGGGAAATTACCAGTCGCCCGGTTTGCCAATCTTGCACGATGAAGACCTGGCTCAGTGAATCTGGTATCAATTGAAGTTGACATCCAGTTCCATATGATCGCTGACAGACTTGTGAACTGGGCAAGCCATCGCACGCTTGATGAGGAATTCTCGATCTTCCGAACTCAGTTCTGCGGGCATCGTGATTTCAACCTCAAGTCGAGCCACTCGTCGAGGTCCTCCAGCCATGATCTTCTCCACCGAGCCGTTCATTCCAGCTACATCCAGCCCTCGAGAATCAGCAGCAATCGCAATAATTGTCATCATACAATTTAGCATCGAAGTTGCCAACAAATCAGTAGGAGAGAATGACTCACCCTTCCCTTTGTTGTCGACGGGAGCATCAGTGACGAGAGTCTCTCCTGACGGCCCATGGGTCGCAGTGCATCGAAGTCCGCCATCATAGACGGCTTGGATACGAACCAGAGCAAATCTCCCCCTATGCCTCTGTAGTTTCAAAGAATGGAATCTGCCATTTCATCAATCGATTGTGTTCGTCCACAGTAAGCGCAGCGAACATCGAGCGGATCTTCGCTGACAACTCGCAACTTGTGTGGTAGCGGCTCGCGCGTGTTCTGAGTGATACAATTCCAGAAGGAACAGCGCGCGATATTCACCAATTCCTCACCCAGTTCAATCTCACGCTTCTCGGCCACGCTGTAATTGCGGATGATTGCGACCGAGGCGTGAGGAGCGATCAGTGCGAGTCGGTCGAGTTCAACCTGAGTCAACTCGCGATCCTCAATCTTCAGCACATCCTTCCGCCCAACCTTTCCGCTAGGCACATTCATCACGAGGCTGATTGGGTTCGAGCGGCCAACATCAACACGTAGCATCTGCATCACTTGCAGCGCCTTACCAGCTGGAATGTGGTCGACAACAGTGCCGTTGCAGATTGCGGTGACACGCCTCATTTCACTCATGACTTCACCTTCTTTGGAACTTTGACGCCGAGACTTCTGCAGAGCAGAGCCATGCGCGTCGG
>DAFD01000049.1 GCA_002497895.1 Euryarchaeota archaeon UBA175 | reverse complement strand
CCGACTATCCTCGACGAGTAGAATCACCTGCACATCGGCATTTTTGACATCATTAGCAACATTTCTTTCATCTTCGATAAGTTTGCAAATCGAGAGCAGAATACGGCTATCGCCGGTCCAAACAAAAATTCGGTCTATACCGTCACCAGCGTGTAGGGTGGCTAATTCTCGCGTATTGTGGCTCAGCATAACTACCGGCATGTCGGCATGAATGCGTTTTGCCTCGCGGCCAAATGCATATGCATCCATGACACCAACCCTCGCCATGGTAATGACGAGGTCGAAGTTTCTAGTTCGCAGGAGTTCAAGGGCATCGCGGGCTTGAGGGCTGTGAATCATTCGTGGTGCTTGTGAGAGGTTGAGGTCCGAGTACTCCTGCCGCATGATTTCAGCGAGATAGCCTGATTCTTCGAGCAGATAATGATCGAACGGGCTGGCGACAAGAAGCACATCTCGGACTCGAAATGGAGTCAACCTCTCGAATCTCGCGAGGTCCGAGATACCCACGACCATGACTGATGATTCGGCTCTTACCCATCAAGGTTCAGCCTGCTCACTCAGGCGGATATGGCGCATCAGACTGTCCAAGAAGGGTGTCCCGCCCGAAAAGGGCGGGACGGTGTGTGTGTTGATTTTCAGTTATCTCGCTTTTCGAGATCATGGTGGCGACTGCGAGTTGAGAGGTCGGGGCGTTTAGGACGTGGAGCCTCTGCTGCGCTATATCCGATCGCGTTCGAAAGGCGCGCACGGCGCTGCAGTCCTCTGAATCCGACAGTCAAGACTGCCTTGGAGTGGTGTGGTGCAGAGGGGCGACTAGGTCGCCCCCCCGCGGAGTTCGAGTGCATCCCATTCTCACCCATGTCTCTCACCTTATTGTCCGGCCGATTCGTCGAAGCGAGCACGAAGCTCGTCTAGCCGCTTGCGCAGCGCCGCATCGACCGTCGCGTCGTCAGCCGATGCGCGCGCGATGTGTTCGCGCGCCGCGTATCTCAGAACGACATCAGGCATCTCGCCGTGGATTCGACAGAAGTCTTCCAGGCGAGCGCTGAGGTCCGGACCGAGGTCGACCTCGACGCGGGTGCCGGAGGGAATGGCTGGTGTGGCAAGGTAACGCCTGATGGCTTCACGGATCACATCGGACCGGTTTCGCATACCATCGAACCCAACCCTGCGCTCGAGTTCGAGCAAGTGGTCTTCTGGAATCCTAAGCGATACCATCGGGCTTTGACCTGTCACTCCGCCTTCCTCCTGAGCCTGCAAGTAGGCCGGGGGGTCTTAAATGTAATGCAATTGAAATACAAATGAAATACACAGGATGAGGAAACTTGCCCAGAATTCATTGATTTCAAGATTTGCCGTTTTCTCGCCGACATAGTTCAGTTGAAGGCGGATGGGCCTCTCGCAGCCGCGCAGGGTTGGGTATGAAGGTCATCAACGACGCGATTCACGGCCAATTCTCGCTCGATGGTGTCCGTGCAGACTTGCTGGCAACACCTGAGATTAACAAATTGAGTCACATCAAGCAATTGGGTTTAGCTCACCTCGTATTCCCTGGAGCCCACCACACTCGATTCGAACACTCGCTTGGAGTTTCCCATGTTGGTGGAATGATGTCAGACTCGATTGGATTGGATGAGTCAGAGAAGAATCTCGTTCAAGTTGCAGGGATGCTCCACGACGTCGGACATGGCCCTTACTCTCACACCCTTGAACACATTCTGCACGAGCGAGGTGGACTCGACCACATGTCAATCACCGAAGGTATCATCCTCGGAGAGTACGATGTATTACGGGAGGGTGAGGAAACGAGTGTCACCGAGCGCCAGCGAATCCCCGACATCCTCGAGCGGCATGGCATCGAACCGGAGGATGTCGCCGCTCTAATCCGCGGTCCTGATGCGCGGGGATCAGAACGAACTCTTCTCTCATGGACTGATGGTAAGGAGGATCTTGTCTCAGAGGATCGGACTCTCGGTAATTTGGTCCATGGCCCGGTCGATTGTGACCAACTCGATTACTTACTCCGCGATTCCCACTTTACTGGCGTGAAGCATGGAATCGTTGATCATCGCCGCCTAATCTCTTGCTTACGTCGTCACGGCGGCGATGTTGCAGTAGAGGAAGGCGGTCTCGCCGCCCTCGAAGGTATGCTGGTGGCGCGTGGTTTGATGTACAGCGCTGTATACTTCCATCGAGTCACGCGCGTCACCGAAGTAATGCTCAGTCGCGCAGTCGAGCGCAGCGCCGACAAATTACCTGATCCGACCGATATGCAGCGTCGAGTCGACGCTGAAATCTGGCAGGCACTTTACGAAGCTGGAGACTACGCTCGAGATATGATGCGCCGACTGAAATATCGTCAGATGCTCAAAGTCGCTGCTAGCCGGCGCCAAGACGAACTTTCCACAACACAAATTGAACAGCTCGTTGAGATCGCCCAAAATTCAGAGAAGCGTCGCGAGGTTGAGGATGACCTTGCTCACCGAGCAGGACTCCCTCCTGGATACGTCGCCGTTGATGTGCCCAGTGTCAAACTCCTCCTTTCGGAACCGAGGATGGCTGCAGTCGACATCCGAATCATAGGTGACGACAGCAGAACCCGTTGGTTCCGCGACCACACACCAATAGCAGAGGCCTTGCGCAAAAGGCAAGTTAGCCAGGCTGCAGTGTACGTCATGACTCTCCCGGGGCATGAGAAGAATGTGGCTCGACTTGCAGAGCGTCATCTATTCGAATGATTTCTGTAGTACGACGGCTAAATTTCATCCCCTTTGGGGATGTATCTTCGATGTATGAGAAGGGATATCTTTCAAAAGGGGGTCTCCGGTCGCCAAAGCGCCCGGTGCTCATGCTGAGAATCGGTTCAACACGTCGGTGAACCATATGGACAAGACGATGAAAGAAGTGTACAACAGCGTAATTGCAAGAGATCCAAACCAGCCTGAGTTCCATCAGGCAGTGGAAGAAGTCCTCGACAGCCTCGGCCCAGTTATCGAGGCCCACCCGGAATATCTCCCGGTAGTCCGTTCTATGGTCGAGGCTGAACGTATCATTCAATTCCGTGTTCCATGGTATGATGATGAAGGTGAACTTCACGTAAATCGAGGATTCCGTATTCAAATGAATAGTGCGATTGGCCCGTACAAGGGCGGTCTTCGCTTCCACCCCTCTGTCAACCAGTCAATCCT
The DNA here is from genome assembly GCA_002497895.1 of Euryarchaeota archaeon UBA175. Lineage (GTDB taxonomy): Archaea > Thermoplasmatota > Poseidoniia > Poseidoniales > Thalassarchaeaceae > MGIIb-O1. Next base: position 580 of record DAFD01000049.1, on the reverse strand, counting down.
CAAGTTCCTCGCCTTTGAGCAGGTCTTCAAGAATAGTCTGACGCAATTGCCGATGGGTGGCGGAAAGGGAGGCTCGGACTTCGACCCTAAGGGCAAGTCAGATGGAGAAGTCATGCGCTTCTGCCAGTCATTCATGATGGAACTCTGGCGCCACATTGGCGCGAACTGTGATGTTCCGGCCGGTGACATTGGTGTTGGTGGCCGAGAAATTGGTTACTTGTTCGGTATGTACAAGAAATTGCAGAACGAATTCACTGGTGTCCTTACTGGAAAGGGCCGTTCTTACGGCGGCTCGCTGATTCGCCCAGAAGCAACTGGCTACGGTTTGGTCTACTTCGCTCGAGAGATGCTCGGAGCCAAGGGTAAGTCATTCGAGGGAGCGACAGTCTCCATCAGTGGCAGCGGTAACGTCGCCCAGTTCGCTTGTGAGAAGGTCCTCGACCTGGGTGGTATCCCAGTTACTATGTCTGATTCATCTGGTTGGATCCACGATCCAGCCGGTATCGACCGCGAGAAGCTTGATTGGATTATGGATCTCAAGAACAACCGTCGCGGTCGCATCTCCGAGTTTGCATCCCAC
>DAFD01000088.1:5447-10121 GCA_002497895.1 Euryarchaeota archaeon UBA175 | reverse complement strand
AAATCGAGAAGTATCACCTTACAGGAAATATCTGCTCGACACCGTGATTCAATACAGCCCAACCGGTCGCAAGAAACATTCCGAAGAGGAATGGGTTTGGCCCGACCATGAAAAGTCCGACCGCGGCGAGGATGAGGAATACTCCAGAGATTCTAGCTTCAATTCGCCGAGCACCGACGGTGAACAGTGCTAATCCGAGTACGAAAGCACCCAATGTGGCTGCACCTGACACACTGCCACCCCCTCAATCGCCACGCAATTCAGCGAGAACCTGCTCGACGCGGTCCATGCCGCGCGAGATATCTTCGCGACCGATGGTGTAAGCGAATCTGAGGTGACCCTCCCCGGCCCCGCCAAAGGCGGAACCCGGACTACAAAGGACTCCTCCCTCAAGCAAAGCCATTGCAATCTCTTCACTATTCATGCCTGGCACATCGATCTTCGGAAAGACGTAGAACGCTCCTGTTGGAACGTGACAAGATACTCCTGGCATAGCGTTCAATCGAGCACAAATCAAATCCCGTCGCTGCTTGAATTCATCACGCATCTGCTCCGGATAGTCCGAGGCTTTTTCCAAGGCCTCGAGCACAGCGTATTGCATCGCATCATTGCTACACGCTGTAACATAATACTGCATCTTAGTGATATGACCCATCGCTTCGAGGTCTGGTGAGAGAATGTAACCAATCCTCCAGCCGGTCATGGCGAAAGTCTTGGAAAATGAATTGATCATGATGACCTTGTCATAGCCCGCACCCAAGAATGAGACATGTTCGGAATCGTATACGATGCGATCGTAGACTTCGTCGGTGATAACCCACAAATCATTCGCGCGTGCGAACTCAATCAATTCATCGCGCTGTTCAGGAGTCACATTTCCTCCAGTTGGATTACTTGGGAAATTGTACAGAACTGCAACCGTTTTCTCAGTTAGACTAGATTCAAGGTCTGCAATGGTCGGAACAAATCCATTGTCGAAGAGACAGGGATAGAGAACAGGATTCCCTCCACATATCACCACATCAGTCGGATAGAGAGGGAAATACGGCTCTGGCAGTAGAACCTCGTCACCGGGGTCGACGAGCGCGAGGAAAATATCGAGCAACGCATTCGTGCCGCTCATGGTCATACAGACATTGTTTTCATCGAGAGTCGGGATTCTGTTATGCCATGTCTCTGCAATCTTTTGACGCAGCGGAGGAAGGCCGGCTGTGGTAGTGTACTTGTTGCGGCCATCCTTCATCGCTTGAGAGAAAGCTTCGATGGCGAGGGCCGGTGGTTGGAAATCCGGCTCGCCTAAACCGAACTGCACAGCGTCATCGCCAGCCATGTCGAACATCCGCCTAACTCCCGTAGGACGGATGCTGTTCGCTCGTTCCGAAAACCGCACCACGACCTACGGACGACCGAATGAGCATTTGAAGGCACACCCTCGAATCCTTCGGATTCGCTACCTAGAGGTCTTTTCTTAGGCAAAAATCACTGAAGTTGTGATTATGGAAAATCGCCGGATTTTCTAATCGAGAAGTTCTGCCTCGACCACTTCATCGATTTCATCGCGGGTACGAACATTATCGATCATCGCCTCTATCTCATCGTCTGAACGGTAGCGGATGAGGACGAGAGAAGAGAGCCAGAAGAGACCAACGAGAGCCACCGCGCCAATTGCTATCGGCGTGATACCCATTGCTGAGTCCTCAGAGCCACTTCCTGTTACCTCGAAGAAGACTGGAAGTGAGTGCATCGCTCCTGCGACCGCATGAACCTCTACCGTGTGTTCGCCTGATGCAAGTTTTGCAGGATTCAGAAGAACGTGCCAAAGGAATGGAGTTAGGGCGCCAATCTCACTGGGAGTAGCAGAATAGGTCGCTTCCATCCACTCACCTCCATCGATGCGGTACTCGACCCGATCTATGCTTCCTGCTTGGCCCCATGCGTGGCCGGTGATATTGATCGCTTCACCAATGGTCAGGTTGAGACTGTGACTCTGTAGGCTTGGGTCGATGAGTGGAGACTGGTCCGAATCGCGCAGGAATATCGCGAGGTCAACTGCTGCGCGCGCATCGACCATTCCATAACCGAACTCGCGATTCCAATAGGGATCGACTTCCGGGGCACTCGGCTCACCACGAAGTTCGGAAGTATGCTTGAGAATCTCTTTGATTTGGAGAGGAGTGAGGTTCTCATTGGCTTCGATGACCAACGCAATCACTCCGCTCACCGCGGGTGTGGCGTAGGAAGTACCACTACCACGCCCCGTGTAGGTATTGTCGGAGGCATCGGCTCCGAGGAAATTATTGCAACCACCACTACTCACACATCCTTCGGCTTGAATGATATTTGAGCCGGGCGCGCTAATCTCAGGAACCAGTTCGTTGACTGGATTACCATCGCCGTTATCTTTGCGTGGCCCACGTGAGGAGTATCCTGCGATTGTATCGTCTGAGCGGTTTACCGTGTTCTGGTCATCTGTGGCTGCAACAGTAATCGAAAGCGAAGATGCGCTCATCCCCGAAAGCCCATCGTTATCTTCACCATCATTACCAGCAGCATTCGATACCACCACACCCAATTCCATTGCCTCATCGAGAACCCTACTGTGCATGTCGTTGCCATCAGAACCTCCGTTCTCGTGGCTGGTTATTCCCCATGAAAGAGAGATGATATCGATGCCGTAGCTAGCTTCGTCTACACCCGCCCAGGCATCGTCACGATGGTCGATAATCCACTGGAGACCGTTCATGGCGGATTCGTAGAATTCCTGTTCGAGGAGGTAATTCTCGAATGGTCCGGCTCCGACATCTGTGCCGATTCGGACGTCTACAAGTCCAGCATCGGGTGCGGAGCCGTAGAAATCGGACTGCGAACCATCCGCTTCAATTCCAGTAGCACTAGCCATCCCCATGCAGGCAGTGCCATGTTGGTTGCCGTCGTCTGGATCGAATGATCCGTCGTCTTGACGACCCCCTGCGAGGACGCATTGTGGGTCCGAGTGCATGAAACAGACAGCATCGTAGCCAGCGACGAATTTTCCGTCTAAACCAGGGTGTTCATTGTCAACGCCGGTATCGACCATGGCGATGTTGACGCCTTTGCCTGTGACTCCGAAGTCCCAGGCACCAAGAGGATATTCTGTCGAGTTTTTCGCCTTAACCGCTGGAGTCTGAACATCGCCAAAAAAGACCAATGAGCCATATCGCTCAACCATGACAACTCCTTCGATTTGGGCAAGTTGCCAGACTTGTGAAGCATCGACATCTCCCAGAAGAACTGCGTCGACGAGAGTTAGTTCGAGATTGATTTCGTAGCCGAGTTGCTCAAGGGTGTCGCGATCGGCTTGAGTCACCTCACGCGCGTAAGAGACTCCTACATTGACCGGACCAGTCTCACTCTGAAGGGAATCATGGATGCCGTTTCGATCGGAATCGAGTGTGGTGTATTCCCACCACTGGAGGCTGGTGTCCCACCAGATTGGAGCTTGGTTAGGAACCTCGATAGTCTGACCCACCTCGATCATCTGCAAGCCCTTAGCATCGAGTGGTTCCAACCTCTCTTCAGCGCTTGTCGCTGCGATGCTGCCCGCCAATGGTGACATCAACAGAAGCACGAGCGCGACTGCCACCGACCTGCTATTCATCAGTCCACGCCCACAACGGTACTCCTTCAATCCCACCTATACGCGAGATTGAAACAAAATCACAAAATCAAAGATTACTCTCGTTTGGACTAGATTTGGTGGGGGCACTGGGATTTGAACCCAGATCAGCGGGTATCTTCCGCCTAGCGTGCACCTGGCAGGTGCACGCTCTCGGTTTGCGACGGGTCGGTGCTCCAGTTGGTCATCAAAACCATCAGATTACCCACTCGTCGTCATTCCCGTGCAACTGGAGCCCGCGGTACTACCAGGTTATACTATACCCCCAAGGGAGTAAATCGACGAGTGGCCCCACTCTTATGATGCTCACGGTTGAGTAGTGTCGAAACCCTATGTGACCTTGTCAGTAATCTATCAAATTGAACTTAGCGACTTGCCGATGATTAGACTCAGAGAGAACCTATCAAAGGTCCAACGACCAAGCTCACGAGTAACCAACCCCCGAGCATGGCACTGGCCAAACCCCAAGCCCTCGGACGGATGCCCACGCTGAGACTACCCAGCGTACGAGGGATTGGGCCTGTAATACCGATTATACCACGCGCGAGCACAATAGATAGGCCCGCGGCGAGGATTAGTCCAACCAACATCGCCAAAGCCAAAATCACCCCAAATCCACCAGTGCTGGCGACCGAACCAACCCCCTGAGCGACCATGTCAGGTGTGCGTAACCAGATCAACCAAGCAAGCCATATTCCTAGATGGACATCATCACTGAATGAAGATAGTTTTCGCCATTCACGGTAAGCCTGTGGAAGTAGGGAATGCAGCTTTCCAGCAATCCAATCGATCTCTGGTATTCTTCCTTTGGTCAGTGTTCTGACGCCGTGATAGGTAAGCAGTGATGCAAGACCAACTTCAATCCAAATCCAAATTGAACCAAGTCCAGCAACCGCCATGAGAGAAATCGGTACTGCCCAAATCGCAAATCCAAATCCGGCTCCGAGCAGAGTTAGCAGAACTCCTGAGCCGGGCAGCAGAACTTCGTCGGGCTCCTCATAGCGACTTTCACGGGGCAT
>DAFD01000088.1:0-5067 GCA_002497895.1 Euryarchaeota archaeon UBA175 | reverse complement strand
TCGAGGAAACTGTGTCCAGAACCCTTGCTGGCATCCTCGACCGCGTCAGCAATCTCGGAACTGGAATAGGTTCCTGGAGCCCAATCTGTAACGAAGCCAGCGGCGTCGATTATGATTACAGCGTCGCTGGCGCCGCTGGGAAAGGCCTGACCTATGCTTGAATCCGACTTGTCCATCAGTAGTGGCCAGGAACCATTGATAATCGCCGCATGAGAATCTAAATCGACAGCTCTGACTCCTTTTCCAGTCGCGATTTGAACAAAAGCGATATCGCTGTCGATCAATGCTGCGGCCATCTGGAAGTCATTGGCTTGACGGATCGCATTGGCCGACCCCGGCACATACATGCCGATGATCACAGCGTCGGACTCTGAGAGTAATTCAGAGAGTGAAACCGAGCCATCGCCGCCGTGTTCAAGCAAAGCGAAGGAAGGAGCAGCGCCGTCGGCACGCGAGGCATTCGCATCGATATCTGGCAAATGAACCGCTGGCCCGATGCTGGCGATAGCGAGAACAAGAATTACTGCATAGGCCGGCATCGGTAGCATCGCCTCACGCATTGAGGCACCCAACCAAGCAATGACCCCTAGTGGTATCATTACCGCAACCCAAGTGCCACTTAGCAGAGCCTCGGGGTCTTTCTCAACCTCGAATTTCAGAACCGCCACAACATCGCATGGTTCTGCAGGGTCCTGGTCTTGGAGAGTGAAACAAGCATCAATCATGTACAATCCTGGCTCTAGTGGATTCGAAGTTGACCAAGTTAGAACCGTCCGATTAGCCTCCCCCACCCTGAATGAATGCGGCGCCTCGAAGTGTTCGAGGCGTTCATCCTCCTGACCAAATCCATGTACCATCGATTCGTAATCATCCATTGGACCGACAACCTCGATGACTTGATCTGAGAAGTCGTCTGGACCCCATGGTGAAATTGGAGTGAATTCGATTCTTGTGATTCTATTGGAATCGGTGACCTGTTGCATTTGTGGATCAATCAGGTCACCGGTGAAGGTGATTCCACTCCTAGCATCATACGTCCCCCACCAAAGCGAACCAGGTTGTACGCAGTCGTGTTGAACCGAAACTTGCAGAGATAGCACATCTCCTGGACCAAGATTGACGCCTTCGATAGGAACCTCGACTTGGAAAAGATGAGACTGAGTGTAGGATTCCTCCATCGTCACCTGATTCGTCGCAACCCCATTCAAAAGAGTGAACGAACCCCACTGCAAGGTAACGAAGAAACTCGTTGTCGCACCGGCTGGAGAACCAGGAATCACATTTGTCTGCCTACAAACCGGTGATTTCGCTTCGAGGGAGGCAAAGAGATCGACCGTGACTGTTCCGTTGAGTGAAAACGCCTCCTCAATCGGTGCTCCTTCAACATCGAGCAGTATCTGAGGTGCGCCGACCGTTTTCGAGAAACTCGCTGAACCACTAGGAATTCCAGTGACTATTGGCCAATCACGCCGCAGCTCTGGAATCTCTTCGGTTCCGTGAAGGAAGATATTGTGAGATTGTGGTAGTTCAAGGTCAAGACCGGGGCCGTATTCTTCTCCACTTTGAGCAGAAGTGCTACTCGACGCCAGAGTCCCGATGAGTAGCAAAATCACTACTACTGTCAGAATCCGCGGCCTCGGCATGGCTATCCCTCTCAACTCAACGCCCTACAGACCGGCATTCAAACCCCGCGCTTACTCGTGTTCGATGAAAACGATTCCATGAGGGCTCAGAATTCGCTTCCTCTTAGAGGAAGCGTGAATGGACGAAGATTGCCATCAAGGCTCCAGAGAGTGTGGCCAGGAAGTTCACAGTGTGCTTACCGATGATTCCCCTATTCTCGAAAACAGCACCCAGAATCGAATCGACTTGACATCCTAACCAACCGATTATCGTCACAACTGTGAAGAGGGTCACCAGAGGAATCGTCGATTCTGCTACAGAAGACAATGAGACTGCCATGAATGCCATTAGCAGCCCTCCTGCAAGGGCTGCAAACGAACCCGTCACGGACATTCCTCCGTTAGTTCCGGCCGGGACAGCTTCGAGATTGATGATGCTGCGAGTCCTTGGATCGAGGCTCCCAATCTCAGAAGCAAGCGTATCTGCGGCAGCCACGGAGATTGAAGCCGCCGCCGCCATGTAAGCCCAATCAGGCTGGTCAAGAGCATAATTAGCGACGGCGACAATCGACGCAACTCCGCCATTGGCCATCACATTCCTCCAACCTCTAACCCCCTTGTTATCCTCGGCTAAGCGCAAGGCTGCCTTCTCATCGTAGCGCCACAACGTCGCCAAAGAACCAACGACGAGGAAGAGAATTAGTATGGTCAGCCAGGTCCAATGGCCGAGCAAAGAAACCGAAAATCCGACCGTCGCCGCAGCGACCAAACCACTCCGATTAAGCATCCCTCGAAGACCAGAAATGAGCATCATCCCGGTGACCAAACCGATAGAGACCATCTGGTCGGAGCTGAGTTCCATGATAATCCTCAACCCTCTCCGTCGCCTTCGGATGATGAAGGATTCCCTGTGACTATCAAACCAACATGGGCATACGACGCACTGTACTCAGTACTCGGTGGGTTAACCAAAGGACGGATGCGATTAGAATCGTAGTCCAGCCAAGCATGCAGATGAGGACACCGATTTCACCCAATCCAATCCATTCAGGAATCAAAAATGACAGGTATGAGGTTCCATTCCATATCGCATGACCAAACACTGCGAGCCCGTAAGCCTGCAATACATGGCGAGGAGGAAGAATCTGAATCCCATCCTCGGAGCGATAGCGAGCAGCCTCTGACGAGGTCACGAGGTCTGTGAGAATATCTTGAGGCGTGGCGACACCATCCGCGTCACGCGCTACGCCTGTCTTTGAATCGATTAGCATCCATGATGAGGTAGAGGAATCAACCTCAGACAATAACTCCTCAAAACTCCCTCGAGGTTGATCGTATCCAGAATGATCTCCATCGCCATCAACATCGATACCTAGATTCTCAGCGGCGTCAACAACATCGACCGTTAATCGCCGCATTAGCCAGCGGATTCTTTTGTCTATATCGTGGTCCTCGACCAAACAACCGACTGCGAATCCACTAATCCCAGTCCACAGTGCATGCCCGGGAATCGAACCAATTCCGCGGACTAGAGTCGTGAAACCGAGACCTATAGGGCCTCCAAAGGTGCTCATTAGAACATACGACATATTCTCGATGAGGGCGAAGCCCAAACCCACGGTGAAACCGATTTGTAATCCGTGGCGCGGGCTCTTAATCGAAGGCAGGAATAAGAGCACTGCAAGCAATTTCCACAATTCTTCACCAAGCGGGGCGCTCAATACCAACAAGAGGAACTCAGTCGAGGCACTGGACAAAGAAGAAGGAAGAATTCCAGGGAAAATCCAGGTATTAATCACCAGAGCCGGGAATGCCGAAGCCATACCTGCAATCAACCAAGCTTCGGCATCTCGACGCCTCGTTGGTAATCCAATCCATTTCGACGAGGTCGCCCACCAAGCGAAAACTGGAATTGAGAATCCCATTATCCATAGAGGGATTACGAGTAAAATGAACAACAACATGAACAGCCATTCAGTCGACTCGCTGAGAGCGAATAGAGTCACAAATGCACTCGTCGCAACAGTGAGTGAGAATACCAACCAAACTTGCCTATGAGGAGGCAAGTCCAACACGGAATCATCCGGAGTCAAGAATCTCTTGAAGCGAGTAGGGGCGACAGTACGCAGCGAACCTCCCTCGGGTAATGGGTGGTGTTGCTTACCCTTCGCATCGGGAACCGCCAACCTGACATGAACCAATTTGGGTTTGTGAAGTATCAATAGTAGTGGAATTGGGGCGAGGGAGCAGATTGCACCTATTACTGAGATTATGGCATCTCCCGCGAGTGCCCCCTCAATCAAGGAAGCCAAGCCAAATTGCACAATAAGAAAAGCCAACATCACTGTTCCGAGCATTCTCCAATAATTTTTCCAAGGCTTGCTCTCGGTAGCCAATCGAATGTTCTCAGGAGCAGGGCTCAAGGGGACCGGTTCATCGAGTTGGTATCGTTGACCGGAAGCGTCTGTGATAATCCGCGCCATCAGAATCACCGTAGTGCCGCTCAGATCGCCCATCACTCGCGACGCCCAAGGCATCCGGTGCGGTTCCTCATCACAGCGACGATACTCCGTGAAAGCCGACCCATATAGGGTTCAGCACGTCTTAACTGGTATTTCCTAAGATAGCACCACAGGCCCCACAGAAGAGTTCGACGCGATTTTTGTCCTTCTGCATACTCCATTCTCCGCAAGCTGGGCAGGGAGGCAGGCCCTTCTCACTAGGTGCGACTCGAGGGCCAGCACGACGCTTTTTCTTGCGTGGAACATACCAACCACTCTTCGGCTTCCTGACCTTCGGCATGTGCGTGACCCGATTCGACATCACCGACTCCCTCAAGACACTTCTGCACGCTTAGACAAAGACCACATCTCTGAAGTGATCTGTTCGAAGGGAGACTCTAGGGTAGCGGAGTGAAGCCAGAGCACCGTTGAGGTGAAGTGGTTGTTCGACTACGCTCGCGCGTGGATTGTGTTGTTGTCGGCGCGGGCGTGTCGGGACTTTCTTGCGCAATTCGTTTGCTTGAGGCAGGTCATTCAGTCCGCATAATCGCGCGCGAGTTCTCTCCTGATTTAGTCTCAGATCGTGCTGCCGCGCTTTGGTACCCTTTCCTTGCTCATCCGGTGGAAAAAACAGATCGGTGGGGGGCCGAGACCTATGCAGAATTGTTGCGTTTGGGCAAGGGAGAATTATCTGCAGGGATTACCATGAGAAAAGGGCGTGAATATCTGCGCGAGCGGGTAGATTTGCCTGGTTGGAGAAAGGATATCACGCATTTCCGTGTGCTTGACTCTGACGAGATTCCGGAGCCTTGGGTCTTCGGTTGGGAATTTGAATCGCCGATTATTGAAATGCCGTTTTACATGCCATGGCTGATTGCACGTACACGCGAACTTGGTGGAATTGTTGAGAAGGGGGAGGTCGGTGACCTTAGTGAGATTAAGGC
>DAFD01000071.1:15145-16085 GCA_002497895.1 Euryarchaeota archaeon UBA175 | reverse complement strand
TCACCCAAGGAAATTCTACATGACCGGGGAAGAGCGATTCTTGCAGGCGATTGAGGATATCGAGGCTGAATTGGACGAGAGAATCGATTTCTTTGTTGCTGAAGGACGAGATTTGGAGGCTCATCGCATCGAGCAGCGAACTAAGTTTGACCTTGAGATGCTACGTGAGACTGGGTCATGCAAGGGTGTCGAGAATTACTCGATGCACTTCGATGGTAGGTCTGAGGGTGAGCGCCCTTACTGCCTGTTGGACTTCTACCGTTTTTGTGCTGAGAATTTTCATGGTGGCGCCGACAAGTTTCTCGTCATAATGGACGAGAGCCACGTCACTTTGCCTCAAGTTGGTGGAATGTTTGGGGGCGATTGGTCGCGCAAGGCTAACCTTGTAGAATACGGCTTCCGACTGCGAAGTGCACACGACAATCGCCCGTTGAAAATCGCAGAATTCCAGAAATTGATTCCTCAGATGATGTATGTCAGCGCGACTCCAGGCGAGAGGGAATTACGTCATTTGTCAGAGGTCGTGGGACGGCCGGTACACGATGGATTGCTTCACGCACCGGCCGGTGGAGGTCGTGGTAAGTCAGATGTAGACAAGAAACTAGGACGATTCTCGATGGAGGAAATTCTCAGAGATCTGCCCGAAGCCGTGAGAATGGAGATTCGGCCAACCGGTTTGCTCGATCCAAGGGTCGAGATTCGGCCGACGAAAGGACAAGTCGATGACCTGCTCAGCGAAATCAATCGCTGTGTTGAGCAGAATGAGCGGGTTCTCGTGACGGTGATGACTATCAAATTCGCAGAAGAGGTAGCGGAATATCTCCTCAAGATGAATGTCAAGGCGCATTATCTCCACTCGGAGATTGACACGATTGAGCGTACCGAGATCATCAAGGCGCTTCGGATTGGACACATCGATGTCATTGTTGGAATCAATCTA
>DAFD01000071.1:9345-14814 GCA_002497895.1 Euryarchaeota archaeon UBA175 | reverse complement strand
TGAGAGAAGGTTTGGATATTCCAGAAGTGTCATTGGTCGCTATCTTCGATGCCGAGCGTGAAGGGTTTCTGCGTAACGAACGATCGCTGCTACAGACAATCGGACGTGCCAGCCGAAATGAGAATGGGCGAGTGATTCTCTACGCCGATAAGGTCTCACCCTCTATGGAGGCGGCGATTAAGCAGACCGATGCTCGGAGGGTGCGTCAAGAAGAATTCAACGCAGCCAATGGAATCACTCCACGCACCATCCACAAGGCGCTTCCAGTGATGGGTGCGGAGGTCGATGATCTGCTAGCTGGCGCAGCCGGCAAGGGTAGAGGTGGTGGTCGCCGGCTGGTAGCGCGCAAGCCCGGAACCAAGGGGTTAGATGGCATTGTCAAGAAGTTCGGGCTCGGCGCGGGAGCGTGGAATTCAACTGATTCAGTGCTCGACAATATTAGTCAGCCCGATTGGGTAAATGCGGCTAATGATGCTCTGGCTGAAGAACCAGAAGCGACTGCAGAAGACACTCCTGCTAACGATGACGACCGAGCGAAACTCATCGCGCGACTAGAGAAAGAGATGAAACAAGCCGCCGCACGTCTGGAATTCGAACGCGCAGCTGCTCTGCGCGATCGCATCTATCAGATTCAAACCGCTGAATGATTGGCTTTCACCTAGCGAAATTAGACTTCTCTCCTTTCGGCGACTTGAATACGAAAGAGCGAGCCGACCGTTCCGTGACATCCTATTCGCGTGACGATTTTACGGCGCCAGTCGAGGATTACGACTTCGCCACAATTGACACCCCGCGCTCACTCATTGACCAGATGGCACGAGCCGGTGGATTCACCGCAACCAAGCTCGCGCACGCGCGTGACATTCTGGGTTCCTCGATGGCAAAAACCGACGAGGAGGGAGTGTTGAATTGGTTGTCCTTCCCAGCCTGCCTATGTGCGACGGGGACTCGTGGATTCTTTCTCGAAGCGGTCAAGCGTAAGTCGTTCAACGTCATCATCACCACCTGCGGAACGCTAGATCATGACATCGCGCGGACCTTCCAGGACTACTTTCATGGAGACTTCAACCTCGACGATATCGCGCTCGGCGAAGAAGGTCTCAACCGCTTGGGTAATGTCATAGTACCCAACGAATGCTACGGTGAGATTCTCGAAAATGTCGTTCTGCCTTGGTTAGAAGAAATTGAGGAAGAGAGGGCTGCCACACAGCCGGATAATATCTGGTTAGGATTTGGTTCAGTTGAACTCTGCTGGGCAATGGGTGACCGTATCGAAGACGAGACTTCACTTCTGCACTGGGTCGCCAAGCACCGAATCCCAATGGTCATCCCAGGACTTTCCGATGGCTCGATCGGTGCTCAGCTTTTCATGCACCGTCAAAAGAATCCTAATTTCATGGTCGACTTCCTAGCCGACGAGCAGATTCTCTCGGACCTGACTTGGACTGCTAAGGAGAGTCATGCTCTGATGGTTGGCGGTGGTATCTCAAAGCATCACGTCATCTGGTGGAATCAGTATCGTGATGGATTGGACTCAGCGGTTGGTATCACCACCGCGCCCGAACACGATGGTTCTCTCTCCGGCGCGCGTCTCAAAGAAGCAATTTCTTGGGGTAAGATTCGTCCGGAGGCACCGCATGTGGTTGTGGAAGGAGATGCAAGTGTTTTGTTGCCACTTCTCGGTGCAGACCTCTTCGCAGAATAATCCAAATTGCTAGAAACGGCAATTCGAAAAAGGTCGAATTTATTTTCTCACTGGCGAGGTCTTTACCAGTGCAGGAATACGACCCTATACCCCTAAAAATCAACATTTCAAGGTAATTTACGAGCATTAAGTGGATATACTCAGCGAAATAAGTGACGGAGCATTGCTTAAGAGGCGTCGCGGATGGGCGAAGCGTTATGTCTGTTGAGGCAATGTTACAGAACATGATTGATGAGTTGAATGACACCCTGAAGGATGCTGCGAAGCATGACAAGGGTGTGAACGCTGCTGGAACACGGGTTCGCAAGACTATGCAGGGCATCAAGGCTGCAGCTCAGGATGTGCGCAAGCAGGTCCAGTCTGACCGTTCATGAATCGGTTCTGAACCAATCTGAAAAATTCCACGGTCATCCGTGTGAGTTCACTCGCCCTGCGTGTGAGCGAAGAGTTCCATTAACCCGACGCGCATCGCTGTTAGCGGTCGCCACCCTTCATCACGGCCCGCATCTAGCATCGCTTCGTGCAGCGGGCCGAGGTTCGGTCGCTCAACCGGCTTGTCGATTTGTTTCGCGGCCGGACTGGGAACGTTTGTCAACGACTCAATCGTATGATTCAGGTTGAGTGCATTGGTATAGCGTCCCCATAGTAGACTCATTTCTCCAAGAACGGCATCGGCACTCCAAGCTCGCCGACCAGCGAGATCGATGACACCCTGTGTCATGGCATCAGCGTCGACAAGCGCGATGAGAGTAATTGCATCCGCCGCGTCGCGAATATGTACCCAGTGACGCGCTTCGATATCTGGTGGGGCAATACCTTCGGATCCTTCTCTAACCCATGTGACCCAGTCGTTGAGAACATCACTGCCCCAACCAATCACTCCCTCTGGCACCAATATGTCATGAACCCTGACAATGATGTCAGCTATGGGATCCTCCAGAGAATTGGGAATCACTGCAATATCTACTGGCGGCGAAGCAGTGTGAGATGCATTTCCTAGAGAGATTGTTAATTCTGCATCTTCTCGCTTCGCCGTGAGAGTGGCACCAGCTCGCTCAAGTCGGTCGGCGATTGCCGTATACACAGCATCGACCTCACCCAGCAGGTGAACGACCTTTGACATCGGAGCAAGCGTGAAGGCTGACACTCATGGTTCTGATGGTGGGCAGTGGAATTAACCCAATCAAGCAGTAGCAATAGCGGCCTGCTCGAGCCCAATGAAATGGTCAAGACAATCCTTGACGATTGAGATAATCAAATCAATCTCGACGCTCGTAAGCCCAAAGTGCGGTGTGAATCTTAGCGCATTCTCGCCGCCATGAATCACTCCGAGACCCTGCTCGCGGCACCACTCTTCGATTCCACCAAATCCGATAACCGGGAATCGATCTTTATCCAACTCTGCGCAGAGCAGCAACCCAGTTCCCTGAACTAAGGTAACGCAATCTGGATATTCAGCCTGTAATTGCTTCAATTTTGCTACAAATTCCACACCCGCGTCTCGGATGTTTTGCCTCATCTCGGGTGTGATCCTATCGAGGACGGCCACAGCCGTTTCGAGAGCGCGAGGATTAGTCGTCATCGTATTGCCATAAATTCCGACGACATACAATCCCGCTGCGCGCTCACTCAATCCAATCACAGACAACGGAAATTGTCCCGCATTGAGGGCTTTTGACCAAGTCTCGAGATCTGGTTCTTCAGCATCTTGGAATCCAGGATAATCGACGACGGAAAGGCATCCGTGTCCGCGCAATCCTGCTTGAATTGAATCGACAAGAAGAAGGGAGCCGTGTTCCTTAGTCAGTCTGCGAGCCTCGTCGTAAAACTCTCGCGAAATGCATGATCCTGGACTACCTTCTCCCTGAACTGGCTCCATAGCCATCATTTCGATGAAGAATCCCTCATCATCGGCTCGGGCGAAAACAGATCTCAGTGCGCCGATATCATTCTGCTCAACGGTGAGGATGTGGTCGCGATTGCGGAACGAGGCGAGATTTGCGTTGTATGGAACCTTACACGAATCAGAGATTGAGGCCGGCCGCTGAGTGCGGCCGTGGAACGATTGTTTCAGTGAAAGGAGTTTGATTGGCTTTCCTTCGTGGCGACCGCCAGGTCCAGTCAACTGATTCGCGTTGACATCAGCAATCCTCATTCCAATTGTTACTGATTCGGAGCCGCTGTTGAGACAGACGAAGCGTGAGAATGGGCAACTACCCCGCGTGTACCCAACTTCTCTTCGGAGCGCATCAGCTAATCGCTTCTGGCTGAAAGATGGAGTCATGACATTCGCCATGACCCAATTCTTTGCCATCACTTGCATGATTGGGTCGGGACCGTGACCACCGCCGAGCATACCGTATCCGCCGTTATCGTGGAGAACACGCCCGTGAGCTGTGATAATCCAAGGACCGCGGGCTGCGATGGGAATGTACGGATTGACTGTCTCTGGTTTGTAGAAATTGATGTAATCTTCCTGTAGTTTCTCGACGAGTTCGGATTCGTTGAGTAGCAATGTAGCTCCACCGACCTCGGCGCGCAGAGCAATATGCGCTTCGTGAGCCTCTGCGATGGCGCGAGATAGCGTTGCGTCACGTGCTGCAAAATCAGCGATAACGGAATCAGAAAGGCCGACCGTACGAGGTGTTCCAGAGTGCGAACGGATGTCAGCAAGGAGGTCGGCTGAGTCGGTCACAAAAAGCCGAATAGTCGGATACACATGAACGTTATCCGATTTTGAATTCCTAGATTCCGGAAGCGCAATTCAGAACTCTTCCTCGCCAGCAGAAGCAGTTTGGCTGACCTCATGGAGATTTCCAGGCTGATCTTACCCCTTTGGAATCCGTCAGAATCAAAGTTCTGATAATCACTCAAAAAATCAAACTCACTTTAGTTTTCCAATTGAAATTTTCATTTTGTATTGAATTTTTCAATTGGATTATCAGTCTTGATTAACCGAGAGTATAAGGGCTGATGAGCAGAACACAGCATGGGACAAGCACTGGGGACGCACTAACACCCACCGAACGAGGGAACAAAATGAGCGAAGAATACCGCATCCAAGAATTACTACAGAGAGAAGTGTACGTAGGCGAGACTCTCGTCGGAATAATCACTGGAGAGAGATCTCACCCTCGAGATGAATTCGTCAGATCGATGCGACTTGAGGTCGTAGACGACGTTGCCGGCGAGTACATGCGTAAACCCGCAGGAGCCGCCCCATTGTCGAAGGAGTTAGTGCACAGCATTCGACCAGATGGCGGTGTCAAACTTTCCAAATCGATGAGAGAGCTCCAGCGACGCTGGCGCAATACAATCCGCATCGACGAGCAATTGTGGGCACCAGACGAACTTGTCGACCGAGCAGTCATGGACAATGATGGCGTCGATATTGGGAATGTGGTTGACTTTGTGAAAGTGAAGCGGACATACCGCGGAGTCCTTGTCAATACACACTCGGCCCTTCGCCGAAAGTACGATCTACCAGATACGCTGATTATTCCAGTCAAACAACTCGCCAGGACTACTGCATTCCTCGACGAGTTGATTCTTCGCTGCAAGGTGAATCGCTTAATCACGCTGCCAAGCTATCTCGCACTGAATGGTGACGAGTCATTCGAGAATTGATTCATTCGAATTAGAAGTCTCAAGGTCTCTCAACAGACCTTGTAATACAGACGATTGACATCAATCGATAGAAGGAGAATTGGTGGGCATGACAGGATTTGAACCTGTGACCTCCCGGTTATCAGCCGGGTGCTCCA
>DAFD01000071.1:0-9032 GCA_002497895.1 Euryarchaeota archaeon UBA175 | reverse complement strand
GGGTGCTCCAGCCAAACTAAGCTACACGCCCTTGAGCAGACCCGCCGAGAGGCGTTCCCATTTTGAAGGTGCCCATCGGCTCTTCGACGGGTCTGGCTGGCTATCGGAGAAGTCATGAAGGACTCGCTGCTCGCGAGGAGCACTCATGCCGGTTGTGAGTGGTTCCTCAGGCCGTGCGATAGCAGAGGCTTTGGCTCCATTGCTAGGAATGGAATCGGTTGATTTGGTCAGCCGGCGCTTCCCTGATGGCGAGGGCTACGTTCGCGTACCATCTGAGTCCATAGAATCGGTGCGCAGCGAGCCTGTTGTGCTGGTCTCAAACACCTATCCAGACTCGGGTGTTCTCGAGACAATCCTACTGCTCGAAGCCATCGCTTCGGTTCGCAAAGGAGACCTCTCGAACTACAAAGGCGAGGAGCCACAGAGCCTCCCCGACGTCGGCCCCGGCGTCTTCCTCGCGATTCCATACTTCGGTTACTCTCGACAAGACAAGAGATTCTCACCTGGCGAGGCTGTAAGCGCGCGTGTAATTGGAGAAATGCTCGCGCGCTGTTGCGACGGTATCGCTATCTTAGACCTACACGCGCCAGAGGTCCTCGAGGGCCTCGACGTTCCGGTCGAATTCGTCAGCGCGATGTCAGAGGTCGCTGAGAGATTGTCGGCCAAAGTCAAACCCGATTTCATCCTCAGTCCAGACAAAGGCGCAATTGATCGCGCCACCGAGGTAGCAAATCTGATGGGTTGTGAATTCAGCTATCTCGAAAAGACTCGAATCGATGCCCGTACCATTGAACACACACCAAAAGACCTCGATGTCGATGGTAAAATCGTCGCAATCGTCGACGATATGATCAGTACCGGCGGAACAATCTGTCGAGCGAGTGATGCGCTCCGCCGACAAGGTGCAATAGCAGTCCACGCCGCCTGCACCCACGGATTATTCACTGCAGGCGCAATCTCAAGGCTTGCAAATCACGTGGACGGCGTCCACAGTTCGGACTCACTTCCTAACCCGAGAGCGGTGGTCAGTTCTGCCCCCGCTCTCGCCCGCGGTCTACGAAATCTAATGTCTTGAAATCATCACACTGCGGGCTGAATTCAATACAATTTATATCTCCACCAATAAGCAATCTCCCAAGCGGACTACTCCTCAGATTTACCATAGGTAATCCGCTGCGTTTATATCGGCCACGCCGTGCGCCGGACTATCCCACATGAGGAGTGAATCCAATGAGTGTACACATAGCATACGAGACCCCTAAGGACGTACAAGAGCAAGTCTACGAGATGGTGAAGACCCTAGGCAAAGACGGCGGAGGCGCGCTGAAGAAGGGCGCTAACGAAGTCACAAAGGCTGCAGAACGCGGCACTGCTCAGATGGTCGTCATGGCAGAGAACGTCAATCCTGGCGAACTTCTGGCCCATATCCCAATGATTTGCAAAGAAAAAGAAATTCCATTCATCTACGTAGAAGACCAGGCTTACCTCGCTGAGGCTGCTGGAATGCCAACTGGCACCCGCACCGCAGCCATCGCAGTGATGGACGTCGGCAAGGACAGCACTGACCGCTTCAACGAAGTCAAGGGCCACTTCGAGACCCTTTCTGCTTGAATACACTGAATCGGAAGATACGGAGGAAATGAAATGGTAGAAGTCGATGCATGGCCCGCAGAGGTCGTCGAGATCGTCGGTCGAACCGGTATGACTGGTGAGGCAACTCAAGTCAAGGTTCGCGTGAACGACGCGAAGAACCCACGCGATATTGGTCGCATCATTACTCGTAACGTAGTCGGCCCGATTAGGGTTGGAGACATTCTGATGCTGAAGGACACGGGCCGTGAGGCGCGTCGACTCAGCGCTCGATGAGGTGATTGGAAATGCCAGAGCGTAGAGTATGCAGCTTCACCCATGAGGAAATCGAGCCTGGAACCGGCATGATGTTCGTCAAGCGCGACGGCACCACGTTTTGGTTCAAGGATTCGAAGGCACGCAAGAACCACTTGAAGTTGAAGCGCAATCCGCGCAGGCTGAAGTGGACCCGTCGCTACGAAAAGGGCGGAATAAATTAGACATCTCAGTCTGTCCACTCTCGACGAAGATTACTGTCGTTTAGGTAATAGGCGCGTAGTGACTCGGTGATTCCGAGGCTCGAAGATGGCAGAGGACAACTATTCCAAAAAACAAGGCTTCGGTACAAAGGCAGTCCATGCTGGAGAGGTGCACGACCCCTCGGGTTCGCACATCAATCCAATTCACCAAACATCGACCTTTGTTTTTGAGAATTCAGAGGCAATTGAGAGCTGGGGTCGTGGCGAGAGCGAGGCTTACATCTACACCCGTGGGAACAATCCCACGATGGAGGTTCTAGCCAAGAAAATCTCAGCGCTCGAAGGCTATGGGATGGATAATGCGGATGAGGTCTCGGCGATTCTTTTCGGATCAGGAATGGCCGCGATAAACGCCGCATTGCTCAGTATTTGTCAGACCGGCGACCATATCATCACGCAGCAAGTTTTGTACGGCTCGACCGATCATTTGTTGAGTGCCGACTTCCCAAAAATCGGCATCTCTCACTCACGCGTTCCACGGCTCGAGCCGGCAGGATTGGAGGCTGAGTTGGCTAAGCACCCGAATACCAAGGCAGTTTATCTCGAGAGCCCTGCGAACCCGACGATGACCATCATCGATATTGCGCAAACTGTCGAAATCGCACACGCACACGGAGCCAAGGTCGTCGTCGACAATACATTCGCCTCACCTGCACTACAGCGACCACTTTCATTCGGAGCTGATGCTGTAGTTCACAGCACTACGAAGTACATCAACGGCCATGGAACAGTCATCGGTGGAGTTGTAGTCAGTGCTGACAGACAGTGGATCGAAGAAGGTCCGTGGATGAAGCAACGATATTTGGGAGCAGCAGTACCGAGCCCGTTCGATTGTTGGTTGACCAATATCGGACTCAAGACACTATCAATTCGAATGCGCCAGCACTGCGCCAATGCGCGCGCAGTTGCTGAGTTCCTCGATGCTCACCCCAAGGTCAAGATGACCTTCTGGCCGGGTTTAGAGAGTCATCAAGGACACGAAGTGGCGGCTCGTCAGATGGACGATTTCGGAGCGATGATATCCATCGAAATCGGCAGTTATGAGGGAGCGGGGCAATTCATGGATGGTTTGAGAATGTGTGGTTTAGGAGTTAGCTTGGGTAATGTCGACACCTTGGTTCAGCATCCAGCGTCGATGACACATCGATTGGTGTCGGATGAGGACAAAGCAAAGTCTGGAATCACACCAGGAATGGTTCGCCTTTCGATCGGAATAGAGGAGGCCGCGGACATCATCGCAGACCTAGAAAGTGGCCTCAACAACATCTCTTGACCGGTTCACCGTGTCATAATAAAAATGCCAATCAGCATACCGAGGAATGAGAGTTCCATTTGCTCGTGAACCCACCCCCATTGAATCGCCTCGAGCCATGTGCCGCCATACCATCCAAGTTCTTCATTGATGGATGAAATTCGTCGAATCAGGTCGAGGAAAGAAACTGCTATCAGAGTTGCACCAAGTCCCATTTTCATTGTATCATTCAACACACCTGTGAGGGAAAGGCCGCTTCCAATTAGGATCGCCAATGTCGTGCCTGTGTAAATGATGGAATCGAGGGTCATTCCGGTATCGTAGCCCAATACATCCACAAGTTCAAGCAAGCCGATTATTGCAGCCGGCAAGGCTAGGATGAAGCAGGCTGCACCGGCAGCTGCGGCAATCGGATTGACCGATTTATTCTCTTGGTTGGCTTGACGGTACTCGTTCACATTCCCTTCTAACATCAATCCTTGATGAGTCCGTCATCCCTTGAAGATTCGCCCGGATTCGACGATGAACAAGTACTCAAGAGGTCGAATTTGTCCAGTCGGTGCATGCATTATGCGTGCAGGTTGGAGGGTCGAAGAGGAGTTTGTCGGACGGATCAATCAAGTCAAGCAATAGGTTTGAGCTGGCTCCTTCCTGAATCGTCACAACAGAACTCGTCGAGGCAGGAAGGTAATCCTCGCCGGTGCTAGCGAGGCTCAGCCGCAGCGTATGACCAGCGGCAACCTGTACATCCATCGTGAAGAATTCCATCTTAGCGTTGATAGTCTCAAACAGAGGTAACCAAGTCTGCTCCTCGGTACCACCTTCGTGGTAACGCAAGTCCATGATCGCATGACCAATGTGGATGCATGAGCCATTCTCATTACAATCCTCCAACACTGCGTAGATCTGCCCCCCTATGGTGGCAGTAGTTACATCAACATGCAATCGAGGCAAGCCAGCAATCCAGATATCCTCCTCTAGAGGCGCAGTCTCGTACACAGGACCGGTCGAGCCAGTAGGCAGAATAGTCGTGGTTCCAGCGACGTTCGAGAGCGCCCCTCCTAAGTCAAGAGCAAGTGTAGTCATCCCCTCTGGTGGATAACGGTCCTCCAACCTCCACTGTCCCTGATTGGTCTGAATCTCAATCCAGAGCCCAGGTTGCTCACCTTCGTCAAGCAGGTAGAAGTCGAACCATTCGAGCAAGTCCTGCATCCAATCGAAACGCGTCATCTGAGGATATCCTTCACGCCCACGCCCTTCGCCAGAGCGGTCGAAGTGGTAATCCGGTCGGTCAGGATAATCGTGGTCCCACTGACCGAACAAGCCCTTCGCATCAATTCCAGCATCCTTCAGTTGATTAATCACTGGAACTGCCATGTGAGGGTCTACATTCCAGTCGTGCATTCCCTGAATGAGGTAGACTGAACCTTCGTAATTAGCCAGTACACGGTCTAGGAAGTAGCGTTCCTTCCAGTAAGTGCCAGCGGCTTCTCCACCCCACATCCAGGCACCTACTCCGGTGCCGGGACCGATGATGTAGTCGGGGCACATATTGCCGATGTCTTCTGTGTCTCCGTCGATTCCGTAGGATCCGTAAACACCGTTGTGCATGAATGGTGCTCGAGCTTCGGAAGAACCATTCTTCCACATCAATTCCATGACACCAATGAGCCCCGAGATTGGAACGATTGTTGCAAGGTGCTCATTGCCGAATGTCGCTGCCTGCCAGGGTGTCGAGCCATCGTATGACTTACCGATCATGGCGACTCGACCATTCGACCAATCTTGAGTTCCAAGCCAAGTTACCGCAGCATCAACACCGAGTTGTTCTGCGTTGCCCATCAGGTCCATGCAGTGATTTGAGCGGCCGGTTCCCATGACCGATACTTGCGCGAAAGCAAAGCCGTGTGGTAGGATTTGATCGATGATCATGCCACCAAGCCAAGTACCGGGCTGTTCAACAGGACCTGTCTGAACTGATGTCTCATCGAAATATGGCCCGAATTCAGCGATTACTGGTACTTGGGTGCCCTCTGGGACGTCGGGTAGCCATAATCCGAGGCTTACCTTGCCATTTGGTGCAGACCCACCTTCAGTCATTGGTAGGGTGAATTCGACGAAGTGGTGTGTAGAATTCCATTCGTTTTCGGTTTCGAGGATAGAATAGGGGCCGAACTCCATGACGTATGAGTGAGGTAAGTCTGTGACGTATGGCCACTCACCTCGCTCCCAAACAGGAACTCGTTCGTAGATTCCAAGATCTTGCTTGATATCGTCTACAATCTCATCGAAGATTACGGATTGAAGAATTACCACCATTAGAATTCCAACAACTGCAAATGCGCCGGCTGCCAAAGCTAGACGGCGCCGGTTGTAGCCTCGCGACTCTAGGAATTCTCCAATTAGTTCACCAACTGGAGGGATTTCGCTTTTCGGAATCGCTGGAGAGTCATCTTCGAGGATAAGTTCGGCCTCAAGAACGGCGGTTTCAGAGGCTGCGCCCTTCACGTGCACATGGCCCTCTGGGCCATGGTCGTGGTCGCAGCAATCCTCGGCCATTGTTTCGCCGGAGACAAATACCCCTCTTGACTTACACGATTATCCGTCTCATTTGTCAAAACGAGTTTGATTGAAAAGGGGGTGCCGGGTCGCCCGCACCATGGGAATGCAGACGACATTCATTATGGTGAAGCCTGATGGAGTGCAACGAGGCCTAGTTGGCAACATCATCCAGCGCTTCGAAACCAAGGGACTGCGCCTCGTTGGCCTGCGCCAGCTTACCCCTTCGATGGAACTAGCTGAGAAGCACTACGCAGTTCACTCCGAGCGTCCATTTTACCCCGGTCTAATCGAATTCATCACGTCCGGACCTGTTGTGGCTATGGCTTGGACGGGTGTTGAGGCAATTTCAGTGGCTCGAAACATCATCGGGCCAACTAACGGCCGCGAGGCTGCTCCCGGCACAATTCGCGGAGATTTCGCAATGGACATCGGTCACAACATAATCCACGGCTCAGACGGTGAGGATACCGCTGCCTTCGAATTGGGACTATGGTTCCCAGATGGCGTCGTCGAGTGGTCTCGTGACGCTGAGAGCCAAATTTACGAGTGAAACTACAACTTGACAGAGGATTGAGCATGAGGTGTTTGAAATGTCTGGACGCCGCCAACCAATTGTCTCTGTTTTAGGACACGTAGATCACGGTAAGACCTCACTTCTCGACCATATTCGTGGATTGGGATCTGGTCGTCAAGCAAGCGTGATGGATCGTGAGGCTGGTGGCATAACCCAGCATATCGGCGCCACTGAAGTTCCCGCAGATTTACTGAACGAACTTTGTGGGCCGCTTCTTGGTGGGAATTCGTTTGATTCACCTGGGCTTTTGTTCATCGATACACCTGGGCACCACTCGTTCTCAACCCTGCGAGCGCGGGGGGGTTCTCTTGCGGATGTTGCCATCCTGATGATTGACATCATGGAGGGTGTGCGACCTCAAACTATCGAATCTATTCGAATTTTGAAGGCGGCTAAGACGCCGTTCGTTATTGCTGCAAACAAGGTTGACCGACTTCATGGTTGGCGGGCTGAGCGAGACCGCCCTATGACTCTGGCAATGCGTGAACAAACCGGCGATACTCTGGGTTATTTTGACCAGCGTTACTGGGATTTGGTTGGGCAATTTGCTGAGCATGGCTTCAATATCGAGCGATATGACCGAATCAAGGATTTCACCAAGGAGATCGCACTGGTACCGATTTCTGCTCGTGAGGGTGAGGGAATCCAGGACTTGCTGGCCGTTGTAATTGGTATGGCCGAGCGCTACTTAGTCGAGCAGTTGACCGATATTGAGGGAGCGGGCGAGGGCACCGTTCTCGAGATGAAGGAAGAGCGGGGCTTAGGCAAGACTCTCGATGTAATTCTCTATCGTGGCTCGGTCAAGAAGGGTGACGAGATTATTCTGACGACTGAAGAGGGTGGCATCTCCACTCGGGTTCGTGGCATGTTCTCCCCTCGCGGGATGTCCGAAATGCGCGATGCTGGAAATCGATGGGATTCCTCTGAAGCTGCTTTCGCTGCGGCTGGACTGAAGATTTCTGCGCCTGATATGGATGGAGTTCTGGCTGGAACAACCATGCGTGTTGTGACTACTGATGAAGAGAGGGTGGCTGCTATGTCGCTTGCGAATGCTGAGGCTGATATTTCTGTTGAACTGGCTGAAGAGGGAGTTATCATCAAGGCCGACACAGTTGGTGGATTGGAGGCCTTAGCTAAGGAATTAGGTGAACTGGATGTGCCTATTCGTCATGCTACTATTGGCAAGGTGAATCGCCGCGATGTGCGTAGTGCGGAGAATGCGGCGGACCCTCTGCACAGAATCATCATGGCTTTCTCAACCGATATTCTACCAGATGCTTTGGAGGAGATAGAAAACTCAGAGAACGGGGTGAAATATCTCGGCTCCGATATCATCTACCGCATCCTCGAGGAGCGTGAGGAATGGGTAGAAGATCGCACTCGCGAATTGGAAGAAGCCAGCCGCGAGAAGGTTGTTTATCCTGGACGAATTCTTCTATTGCCGGACCACACTTTCCGAATTTCCAAGCCTGCAGTTGTGGGTGTGCGTATTCTCGCAGGACGAATACACGTCGGACAGCGCTTGCTGAAGAATGGCGAGCGAATTGGGCAGATCAAGTCAATCCGTTCAGGTCAAGAATCTATGAAGGAAGCGAAACAAGGAGCTGAGGTTGCTGTGGCCATCGACGGTGTTACCGTCGGAAGGCAAATCGAAGAAGATGATGTCCTACTCGTTGACATCCCCGAATCTCACGCAAAGAAACTCCGAAAGATGGACCTCTCAGCCGCCGAGCAAGAAGTCCTCGAAGAACTCACTCTAATCCATAGAAAGGACAGTCACTTCTGGGGTCGCTGAGCAACGTACCCTTTCTGCACCCTAATCGAACACAGTACCTCGATTATGAGGGGAAAAGTAAGTGTTTGAAGTGATCGAGAAGATGGAAATGAACTACACGGGTGAAAGATTAGTGTTCGATGCGCGAGCCGTTCAGAAGCGGCGAATGCTTTAGTATGAAAATGAGAGGCCCGAGTTGTATGACTATGGCCGCGAGTGACCCCAAGTCACGCGAACTCATCCAGACTGTGTCGCAGATATCCAACGGCCTCATGGGAGAGGTAGCGAAGGTCATCATCGGAAAGCAGGAGAATCTGCGCCGTGTGACAATTGGAATTCTCTCAAATGCAAACATGCTAATCGAAGATTTCCCGGGCCTTGCCAAGACGCTAATGGCTAACACATTCGCTACCTCGCTCGGATGCAAATTCAAGCGTGTTCAATTCACCCCGGACCTGTTGCCCGCAGATATCATGGGGACATACATGTATGACCAACAAGCGGGCGAATTCAAGCTCCGACCTGGTCCTCTATTCACCAATGTGCTTCTCGCTGACGAGATTAACCGTGCTCCGCCAAAGACGCAGGCGGCTCTTCTAGAGGCAATGGAAGAGAAGCAAGTTACAATTGAGGGTATTACCCACAAACTCCCAGCACCTTTCATCACAATGGCAACTCAAAACCCAATCGAGCAAGAGGGAACTTACCCACTGCCCGAGGCGCAAATGGACCGATTCATGATGAAGATGTCAATGGGTTACC
>DAFD01000017.1:2791-3264 GCA_002497895.1 Euryarchaeota archaeon UBA175 | reverse complement strand
CCCTCTGATGAGACGCTTCTCGCATGGTGTAGCGGTCGAACAATCGATGGTCATCTCGCCCTGATGGTGCTTCATGCCGCAACGGTTCGAGGCGAGAGAGTGAGTTCTGATGTAGCGCAGGCCGTTCAGTCTGTGTCAGTGCCGCCGGGAGATTCACTCCTCGGCCGAATCAAGGCTCGAGTCGTCGCTGGTTGAGCCAAGTTCAAGCGCTCTTTGTCCTGCCGCGAGTCATGAGCGAACGCTTGCTGCCTTCGGATGATCCGATTGCTGAGCAAGTGCTCGAATGGACGATCCAGCGCGACTCGGCTGACATCAGACAATTGATGCGCTGGATCGAGCGCAGCGATGGACGCAAGGAGAGGCTGACGCTGCTAGCACGCGCATCGGAATTGATGGAAGAAATCCGTTACGCGATGCAGAGGCTTGACGACTTGCG
The DNA here is from genome assembly GCA_002497895.1 of Euryarchaeota archaeon UBA175. Lineage (GTDB taxonomy): Archaea > Thermoplasmatota > Poseidoniia > Poseidoniales > Thalassarchaeaceae > MGIIb-O1. Next base: position 2,828 of record DAFD01000017.1, on the reverse strand, counting down.
GTGATACCATGCGCGCGCTGCTATTCGCCGGAGGCCG
>DAFD01000017.1:0-2389 GCA_002497895.1 Euryarchaeota archaeon UBA175 | reverse complement strand
CCCTTGTCGAGGCTGGCTGCGAGCCGATTCGTATCGCTGTAGCTCAGCCGGAGGATGTCGAAAGGTACGGAGCAGTTCTACCGGCTGGAGCAGATGTCGAGTGGGTCTTGGATGCCGTTCCACACGCCGGTCCCATCGAGGCTATGGTTGAGGCATTGAGCGACCCATTGGTCGGTGAAGTTGAGTCGGTTCAATTGTGTCCAGTTGATGTTCCGTGGATTACCGCCGAGCTCTTTGGTGAGCTCGAAAAAACTCTCGGCTCTGACGATTTATTGGCCATCCCCGCAGACCCTCAACGAACACACCCTTTGCTCGCTCGGGTGCGCCCCGCGCTGGCTTCCGCGATTGGAGATGACCGCCGGCCGCTGCACATTCAATTTGGCGAGTTAGAGCATTCAACGCTGCTAGCAGACCCGCTAATTTTACGGAATGTGAATACGCCGGCGGATTTGTCTGGTTCAGACTGAAAAATCACCGGCTGCGAGCCTGTCTAGAACCTCAGGATAGAGGACATGCTCGACTCTTTTGATGCGTTCTTGAAGATCGCTGAGAGTATCTTCGGACAGAATCGATACCTCTCGCTGGGCTAGAATATGTCCGCTATCAACACCCTCATCCACTAGATGAACGGTGCATCCGGAGACTGTTGCACCATCGGCAAGAGCGTCTCGATGGGCGTGGGCGCCTGGATACTTCGGCAGGAGAGAGGGGTGGATGTTGACCAGTCGCCCCTTCCAGTGTCGAACAAACTCTGGCGTTAGAATTCGCATGTAGCCTGAAAGCACAACGAGTTCGACATTCGCCGCAGTGAGTGCGTGGTGGATTTTCTCCTCATGCGCGAGTCGCCGCTCAACCTTGTCAGCCATCTCAGGAAGTGGAATACCATTGGTCGAAATTCCTCGTTGACGCCCGTGCTCGAGCCCACCGGCACCCTCTGAATCTGCAATCACAAGAACAGTCTGGTGGGCTCGGTCGCCCGATTCCTGATACTGAAGAAGAGCAGCCAGACCCGACCCGCCTCCTGAGATTAGCACCGCCAATCGAAGCGGGTCTTCAGGAGAGGCGACGCGCGGCAGCACGTAACCCTCAGTCATGGCCACGCGTCGAGAATCATCCGCTTGAGAATTGGGGCGCTCACACCACCTTTCTCATGCGGGTTATTACGGTCTTTCACGCCGCATCGACCACACTCAGTTCGCCTCTCACTTTATGTCCATAAGGCGGCGGGAGAAGAACATGGAACGCCTCGAGTCCGTTGACGAGGTAGTCGCGAAATACGCGAAAAAAACTACTACGTTACGTCGACGATTATATGTCGCAATAGGCTCTCTGTTCGTCGGTTTCTCGTTCATTGGAATCTTCGTCCCAGGATGGCCGACGGTGTCTTGGATGGTGCCTGCCGCGTACCTGTTTTCTCTATCGGATGAGCGGTTCTTCAGGTGGACTTTGACAAACGGTATTGTTGGTGACAAGGTCTTCGAGTACTACGCGAATGGCAAGACGCTTCCTCGCCACGCAAAGAATGGAATTATTGGATTCATTACACTAATGTCCGCCGTCTCGATTTACGTTGTCTCAATAGCTGGAGATCCTGGATATGGACAGGCTACGATTGCTATCGCCTGGTTAGTTGGTGTTTGGTGGCTATGGAAGAAAGTTCCAGCCAGAAATTGATTGTCGGAAAGTTCCGCTTATGGTCAAGAGATAGTACAATAAACCCTGAATTTTCTCTAGAAGTTAGGTGACGGTTGTTGGACGCTAATGAGTTCATCAGAGAAGTCGAGGACTTCGATGAATTTGGCACTGAAACCGTGTTCGAAGATTACGAGTGGGAAGTAAATGAACGCTCAGGAGTAACTCGCAAGGCCATTAACGAGTTCTGGACGAGCGCTCAAAGACAAGGCAATAGTCTGCATGAGATATCTTCCCGAGCCTGTTTCAAACCACAACTCCCTGGCTTCTTCATCTCAAGACTCACGGAGGTTGGTGAGGGCGTTTACGACCCATTCATGGGAAGAGGAACTACGCTGCTCGAGGCGTTCTTGCAGGGAAGAAAGCCACTTGGCAACGACATAAATCCACTCAGTGCTGCACTACTTGAGCCAAGGATTAATCCACCCACATACGAAGATGTGGAGGCTCGGCTGAATCAAATCGATCTGGGGGTAGCAGAGGAGAGTTACCCCGAATTAGAGGTGTTTTTCCACCCTGATACGCTTAGACAAATTATTGCCCTGAAAGAATACTTTCTCAGAAGGGAATCGTCAGGTGAAATCGATAATGTCGACAAATGGATTCGCATGGTTGCAATAAACAGACTGACCGGTCATTCGCCTGGTTTCTTCTCTGTATATTCACTACCTCCAAATCAAGCGGTGTCGATAAAGAG
>DAFD01000038.1 GCA_002497895.1 Euryarchaeota archaeon UBA175 | reverse complement strand
GAATCAGATTTCTTGCCCGACAGCTGCTTTCAGTAGTCCGAGGAACGGCGGACTAGGACGGTTCGGTCGCGACTTGAATTCTGGATGATATTGAGTCCCGACGAAGTAAGGGTGTCCTTCCAATTCCATGATTTCACAGCGCTGCCCGGTCTCATCCTTCCCGACATAGACGAGGCCAGCTGCCTCGATGACCTCAATCAATTCGGGATTGACTTCGTAGCGGTGGCGGTGTCGTTCATCGACATGTTCAGCGCCACCGTAGAGGCGGCGAATCTTGCAATCATCGACAAGGAATGGAGTCGGCTTGGTGCCGAGCCGCATAGTCCCGCCCATGTGAGTTTTCGAGATCTCAGGCATGAAGACGACAGCAGGGTTCGGAGTATTCTCATCGAACTCCGTCGAGTTTGCATTCTCAAGGCCCAAAACATTGCGGCAGAACTCGATTGTTGCAATTTGCAATCCGAGACAAACTCCGAGATATGGCACATTGTTCGTTCTAGCATAATTAGCAGCAGCAATCTTGCCTTCAACACCGCGGATTCCGAATCCACCAGGGACAAGAATTCCATCGGCCCCGCGTAACAAGTTCCATGCCTCATCGTGCTTATCCGTTTTCTCAGTAGGGTCGAGGTCAGTGGATTCGATCCAATCGATGGACAATTTACGATCAACCGCTAAAGCGCTGTGCTGCAAGGCCTTGATGACTGAGAGGTAGGAGTCTGAAAGACCGGTGTACTTCCCGACCATGGCGATGTTAACTTCTTCTTCGAGTCGGTCGACCTTGTCCGCCATCGCCTTCCAATCATCGAGTAGAGGCATCGAATCTGGCACCTCAAATCCAAGATGTTGACTGACCTTACGCAATACCGATTGCTCGTGAAGTGAAATTGGAATCTGATACAGATTTGAGACGTCGTGAGCCGAGACAACGGCATCCTTGCCGACGTGACAGAAGGCCGCGAGCTTTGCTCGCGTCTCATCCTCGAGAGGATTTTCCGAGCGACAAACGAGGATGTCTGGAATTATTCCCAATCCTCGAAGTTCTTTCACCGTGTGTTGAGTAGGTTTGGTTTTCTGTTCACCGACAGGCCCCATCACAGGGACTAGGCTGACATGGACGAAGCAGACGTTTTCTTGTCCGACCCTGAATTGGAACTGGCGTAGCGCTTCGATGAATGGTGCGCTTTCGATATCACCAACAGTTCCTCCCAACTCGATGACACACGCGTCCGGTACTTCTCCAGATCCGTCCGCCGAAACGTGTGCAACACGCTCTATCCATTCTTGGATTTCATTGGTTATGTGCGGCACGACCTGCACGGTCTTGCCGAGGTAATCGCCACGGCGTTCCTTTTCGATTACATTGGCGTATACTTTGCCAGTAGTGATGTTATTTTCGCGTGTGAGCGCGACATCTAGGAATCTCTCGTAATTACCGAGGTCAAGATCGACTTCGCCGCCATCATCCAACACGAAAACTTCGCCATGCTCGAAGGGAGACATTGTGCCCGCATCACTGTTGAGGTAAGGATCAATCTTGACTGAGGTGAGGCGCAGTCCTGCGGATTTTAGGAGAACACCGATGCTTGAAGCAGTGATTCCTTTACCCAGTCCAGAGAGGACGCCACCCGTGACTACGACATACTTCATGCAATCAACGGGGTTTGAAGCCGATATGACTCGCCTATGAATGTTGGCTCTTCCAAGCGGTGTCGATGAGATCTGTGAAGTGGCCTCGCAAGTCTAAGTATCGTCTGACTTACGAAACAGCATGGCCGATACGCCAGGTTCGCGAATTTTGGTAACTGGCGCGCTCGGCCAGATTGGTACTGAACTGACTGAGGCTTTGCGCGAGCGTTACGGAGCGGATGCAGTTGTCGCGAGTGATGTGCGAGATTTACCCGACCACCCCTGCGTATTGGGCGGGCCTTACAGGAATCTGAGTGTGATCGACGCCGATGCCTTCGATCGAGTAGTAGTCGAGGAAGGCATCGGTACTGTCTATCATCTCGCTGCGATTCTCAGTGCAGCGGGTGAGAAGAAGCCGGAGTTATGCGAGCGAATCAATGTAGGTGGGACAGTCACTGTGCTTGAGGCCGCTCGGAATCATTCGCTGCGTGTTTACGCACCTTCTTCGATTGCAGTTTTTGGGCCTGATGCGCCTAAGCATGCGCCTCAGGAGTGTGCACTGAACCCGACCACTATGTATGGCCAAACCAAAGTCACAGGAGAGCGTCTAGCAATGAATTACTGGAAGCAATACGGAGTTGATGTCCGCGGAATCCGCTATCCTGGGCTAGTTTCCTACAAGGCTCCGGCCGGAGGTGGCACGACCGATTACGCAGTCGATATTTTCCATCATGCTCTCAAAAACGGACACTACGATTGCTTCGTTCGTGGAGATACAAGGTTACCGATGATGTACATGGATGATGCGATTCGTGCAACGATTGCCTTGATGGATGCACCAGTTGAGGCAATCGGGACAGCGCGCGGCGGCTACAACCTCTCTGGATGCTCTTTCACGGCGACTGAATTGGCAGAGGCTGTTGGCGCACGTGTCCCGGGATTCACTTGCGACTTTTTGCCAGATGTCAGGCAGAAATATGCCGATTCATGGCCAGATTCTGTTGATGATGAGGCTGCTCAGTCCGATTGGGGCTGGGATGCTGAGTATGACTTGGATGCGATGTGCGATGCCATGATCGCTGGCCTTCAGTCATCATCGATTTGATTCGACCAATCGGGTGTTTCAGGACCTGCCTGAGCCCAAAGGACATCGTCGATTCTTAGGACGTTGATGGCAGCTTCAGTTGCACCAGTCAGAGCTTGGCGGGAGACAAATAGTGGATCATTTATGCCCGCTTTTGCCATATCGGTCTTTTTTCCACTCATCGCGTCGAGACCAAACCATGCGCCCTTCTTGGATTGGGCTGCTGACAGGGCGAGAATCTCGTCGATTGGATCGAGCCCTGCATTCTCTGCGATTGCCCGCGGGATGACTTCTAGTGCATCTGCAAAGCCCTCGATTGCGAGCTGTTCGCGTCCCTTCTGAGTTGTTGCGTAGGCTCGCAGGTGGCGGGCCAAATGTATCTGAGTTCCTCCTCCGCCTGGTAGGATTCGTGGTTCTCTGACGAGTCTGAAGGCGACGCCGAGGGCGTCGTCGAAGGCTCGACTGACTTCTTCTCGCATTGCCGGTGTTGTTCCACGAAGAAGTGCAGTCATCGCCGCTCCTGTGCCGTCGATTCTGAGATGCCAAGCATCCTCGACCTTCTCCTCAGAGCGAGATGTGTAAGCGCCAACATCTTCTGCTGCGATTCTGTTTGCGTCTCGTATCATGCGAGCGCCGGTCAAGACGCAAAGGCGCTCGAGGTCCTCTCGCTCGAATCGTCGGTATGCTGTGATTCCCGCTTTCTTGAGGAACGGCTCGGCATCATCTGCGATACCATCACGCACACATAGCAAGTCTATGTTGAGTGAAGCTAGAGATTCGACCTGCGTAGCCAACTTAGTTCGCTTTCGCTCAGCAAAACCAGCGAGCACACCTGTACTGCGAATCTCAATCTGCGCATCAAATTCCAATTCGCGCGTTTCAAGTCCACCATCAATGATCACGATTCTACCTCCCTCGGAGTGACTTGGAGTGGTGAAATCAAGGCGCTGCTTGCGAAGTACCAATCCATGCGCAATCTCAGAGTCAGCCGCTGCGCCGTCAGCCATCTTTAGCCTCTTCACACGCACACGCTCAAGATCGTCTCCGCCCTCTTCTTCCGCGATTGCTCGTGCTGTTTCGATAGCCAATCCAGTCATCCTGCGCGAAAGAGCAGTGTCGACCTTTCCTGCCATCGTGGTAGCGACAGCATCGGCCAACTGTTTCTCGTTTGCCTCGCGGGAGATCTCTTCGAGTTGAGAAAGCGCTTCTTCCATAGCGATACGGTAACCGTTCATGATGAGAGACGGATGGACTCCTATGCGAGAGAGTTCCAGTGAATTGCGAAGTAGTTCAGCCGTCAGTAGTACCGAGGTTGTAGTCCCATCTCGGGCTATTCGATCCTGCGCCGAACTCGTCGAAATCAACAGATTCGCCGTCGGATGCTCAACCTTCGCGGTCTCCAAAACAGTAACTCCATCGTTCGTCACGATGATTTCACCGTTCTCATCTACGAGCATCTTGTCAGAGCCGCGCGGACCCAGAGTTGAACGTACCGCGCCGGCTAGAGCGAGGGCCGCCTTGGTATTGTTTACGAGAGCCGAGCGCCCCTCGATTCGGTCTGTGTCCTGCAAAGCTACATCCTGCTCGGACTCGACCATGAGCCAGCCGAACCGCAGGCCCGATTTGAATGCGATGCTGCCGGTGCTCAGGGCAGCTAATAACCTCGTTCCGAACTATCAACAGACTCGCAGCATCACGTTTCATCACGAGCGCACAACCCCGTGCACACACGCGCGCGAGTATGCTATCCACCGTTCGATTCAAATATGGCCCATCGCTCGGACTATACAACCTCAAGTTGAGTAGTGGTATTATGAGCACTGTAGACAAAGACGAATTCGACGACAGGATCCTCGAGGAGATGGCCAAGATGTTCTCTGATATGGGAATGCCAATCGATGTCGAAATGCTGCAGAATATGATGCGCCAGGTTCGACAGCAGTTCGAGGAAATGGGAATTGATCCAGAGCAGATGTCATCAACTGATATCCGTATGCGAACCGATGTTGATCCGGAGGAGTTCCGCAAGCAAATGGAAACTATGCTCAGCGGCCCGGGCGGAATGGGAGATCTGTTCCGTAACATGGGAATTAAGGTACAATTCGATGGTAGCCCTTCCGTTACCGAGGCTCCGGAAATCGAGGTCGAAGAAGAAGAAGTGATCGAGGAATCGGACAATGACTTACCGGTTGAAGACGTATTCATCCATGAAGATCGAATGTGCATCACAGTTGACATCTCACGATTCACCGATATCGAGCCGGAAGAAGTCGAACTCAACCTCACCGGTGGCGGAGAAATTCTGCAACTGATGAAGACCACACAAATGCGCCCTCTGAAGCGCTACACCCTTCCTCATTCTGCGGAGAATATTGTAGAATGGGACCTGAATAACGGAATTCTCGATGTTAAATTCGACATCGACGCGACGGCTGTGTCCGCCGACGAAAGTGAGTGAAATCTGAATGGAGTGAATGAAATGGGTACACCTGTAATTGGAATAGATCTTGGAACTACAAACAGCTGTGTAGCGACCCTCGAGGGTGGTCAAGCAGTCGTCATACCGAATTCGGAAGGCAGTCGTACGACACCTTCGGTTGTCGCTTTTACCAAAGATGGCGACCGCCTAGTTGGAATCACTGCGAAGCGACAGGCGGTCACCAATTCCGATCGCACAATCCTGTCTGTTAAGCGTGAGATGGGGACTGATTGGACTCAGTCGATTGGCGACGATCCTTACACTCCTCAGGAGGTCTCGGCCTTCATTCTGCAGAAGCTCAAGGCCGATGCTGAAGCATATCTCGGGCAGGAGGTCAAGCAGGCAGTGATTACCTGCCCGGCATATTTCACCGATGCTCAGAGAAAGGCT